>CAYYFR010000036.1:0-37621 GCA_964470865.1 uncultured Burkholderiales bacterium
CTATTTCGCAGGCCTGCGCTTGCGCGGCTATCGCGAAGGCGGTGACCTGGGCGGCGGACATTTGCCGCGCAGGTCGCCTCAGGCGCGCGTCGCCCCCGACGAGCGAGTTTCGTTTGCTGCAGGCACAGGCGGGAATCGTTCTTAAACCGACGGAGTAAAATCCTATTTGCCGATGGATTGAACTGGCGGACGCAATGACTTTTGACGACCGTATCACCTTTAATCCGCTACAGTGTGGCGGGCGTCCATGCATTCGCGGCATGCGCATTCGCGTCACCGACATTCTTGAAATGCTGGCAAGTAATGTCTCAAACGCAGAGATCTTGCGCGACTTTCCGGATCTGGAGGCGGCGGATATTCAAGCGTGCCAGCACTATGCCGCGCGCTTGACTGACATTCCGCGAATTACCGCATGATCTTGTGGGTGGATGCCCAATTGCCGCCGCAGATTGCGGCTTGGCTGTCCGGCGCCTTTCAAGTCGAGGCAAAAGCGCTGCGCGATATTGGACTGCGTGATGCGTCAGACGAGCAAATTTTTTCCGGCGCGGCAAGCGCAGGCGCAGTCATCCTAACCAAAGACCGGGATTTTGTTGATCTCTCCTTGCGCCTGGGCGCGCCGCCCAAAATTGTCTGGTTGACCTGCGGCAATTGCACCAATCGTCATCTTCAGGAGGTGGTGTTGCATCGCTTTGACAGAGTGATTGCGCTATTGGATGCGGGTGAGGATATCGTCGAGATTGAAGATTGACGGCATCGTTGTTTACTCTTCTGGACTAATCCGGCCATGTCCGTCTGCGTGAACCGTTGATTGGGCGTCGAAGACCAGTGCGCGGTCGAGCGCGTCGGGATCGACCCGCATGAGCACGTCGCGAATAATGCTTTCGCTGGGCACGGGCCGTTGCCGGTTCTCAATCCGGCAACCGAAGCGTTCGCGGGCCTTGGTACCCAGATCTTTCGCCCAGCCGGCGATCGCCTTGTAGCCATCCATTCCGCACAAGGTGGCCCCTGCGGCAATGGCGAGCACGACAGGATGTGGGTGGCGCCGGCCTTGCGTTCGGCGCGGATCGGGAATGTCCTTGAAATAGGTGGGCAAGGCGCACATGTGTTCGATGGCGAGCATGATCTTGGGTGCCTCTTGGCGGCAATTGACGTTCAGGATGGGACGCGAGAGTTTCCACTGGGCATCGCGGCGCAGAGGGCGAACGAAGATAAGCTTGGGTGAGCCATCGCGTGCGCTGTACCCCCCTTGAATGCGTCGACTGCCCTGGGTCTGGCCAACACAGCTCCAGTTGGCGGCACGGTAGACCGTGCCGCGATAGCGCGCGCTATCGACGAAGGTTTCAAGCAAAAGCACGTGCTGGTCGAAATGGGCCAGCCAGTCGGTGTCGATACGACGTTCGCACAAGGCGAGTACTTTGGAGCCCAGGTTCGGGCAATGCCAGTCGGGCAGGATCAGGAAGCGGCTGTTGTTGGCGATCAGCTTGAGGCGGCCGTACTGGTGCCGATAATCCCAACCAATCCAGCGGTCGCGCGCGGCGCATTTCAGCGCCGACCCCGAGAAGGTCAGTAACGCAATCCATTCCTCTTGGTAGGTGGCGACGTACCAGAGCGTGTGGCCGATCTTCGCCAAGTCGCCAAGGGTGTGGTGTTACCGCATCAGTTCCCGATAGCGCGGCTCTTCACCGGCCCCGACCGGACCAACGGCTATTTGCTTCAGATCGATACCCATCCGACGTTTTTACGCGGATCGCTCCGACTTGTTCGGCTTTAGATATCAATCACTTGATTGGGCAATGAATTACTCAAAGGGGAAATTCACCGTGAGTCTTATAGAGACTTGGTTGATCGATGCGGCGAGTTCATTTATAATCCTGAGGCTTTGCGTTTCAAGCCGGAGCCAAGGCTCGCAGCCTGGTTCCGTATGTCGCAGCCGTCGGGCAAAATCGTGATCTGGACGCCTCTGAAAATCGTCGGCTTGCAGGTCATTGCAAGCCTCACGTGTGCCGGTTTATGGTGGGGCATCAGGGGTCACGATGCTGCCATTGCGGCAATTTTTGGTGGTGCTGTCTGCTTCGTACCGGGAGCGTGGTTCGCGTTGCGTCTGGCGCGCGCCGGCTCGGCGCAGGATGCTTATGTGTTCGCCTTTTTCCTCGGCGAAGGCATAAAGGTCTTGCTGTCGGTCTTGATGTTCGTGCTGGTTGCGGTGCTGTTGCCCGATGCCGACTGGTTGGCGCTTTTGACCACTTATATCGCGGTGTTGCAGGTGTATTTGTTTGGCTTGTATCTGACTGCCCGCTAGAGGCGTTTCCACGGCGGGATGGCGATTTTCGGGTTGGTGTTTTTTAATATTTGCGGATCAATCATGGCAGCTGGCGCAAACCCTCCTACCTCCTCCGAGTACATCGTGCATCACCTGCAGCATCTGCAGAGTGTCAAGCAGGGCTTCATCATCGACATGAGCGTGATCAACTGGGACACCCTGTTCTGGTCGATCGCGATGGGTGTGGTCACCCTGGGCATTCTTATCGCCGCGGCTTCGCGCGCCAGTTCCGGCGTGCCCGGGCGCTTTCAGGCGGCCGTCGAGATGTTGGTCGAGATGGTCGAATCGCAGTCCAAGGGCATCATTCCGCATGGTGACCGCAGCTTCATCGCCCCGCTGGCGTTGACGGTATTCGTCTGGGTGTTGTTGATGAACGCACTCGATTTTCTGCCGGTCGACCTGCCGCACTATGTATTCGAATGGACCGGTCTTGCCACCTACATTCCCTACCATCGCATCGTCCCGACCGCCGATCTGAACGGCACCATCGGCATCTCGCTCGGTGTTCTCATCCTGATGCTCTACTACAACGTCAAGATCAAGGGCGCGGGCGGCTTCGTGCACGAACTGTTTTGCGCCCCGTTCGGCGCGCATCCGGCGCTGTGGATCCCGAATTTCGCACTCAACATGATTGAATTCGCCGCCAAGACCGTGTCACTTGGCATGCGGCTGTTCGGCAACATGTTCGCCGGCGAACTCATCTTCCTGCTCATCGCGCTGCTCGGCGCCACCGGTGTCTGGTGGCTGTTCGGCATGCATCTGATCGCCGGCACCATCTGGGCGATCTTCCACATCCTGATCGTCGTCCTGCAGGCGTTCATTTTCATGATGCTGACCCTGGTTTACCTGGGTCAAGCGCACGAAGGGCATTGATCGCCAGGGTTTTCGGGAAACACTGAATCAGCCCGCATTGAACAAGTGTCGTTGTTGCACCGTTTTTAAGTGAGTCAAGGTTGCCGTTCGAGAGTCAGCAATCCAGGGGCTCATCCAGTAGTTTTCATAGTTCGTAGTTTTTCATTTCAACCATCCGTCAAACGAAAAGAAGGAGTCATCATGACTAACGTTGGTCTCGTAGCACTGGCCGCCGGCCTGATCATTGGCATGGGCGCAATCGGCGCATGTATCGGCATCGGCATCATGGGCGGCAAGTTCATCGAGGCATCGGCGCGCCAGCCCGAGCTGATGGACAAGCTGCAGACCAAGATGTTTTTGTTGGCCGGCCTGATCGACGCCGCGTTCCTGATCGGTGTCGGTATCGCGATGATGTTCGCTTTCGCCAATCCGTTCAAAGGTTGATCGGTCTCCCTGAACATCCATTAAGGGGTTCCAGATGAATCTCAATGCAACATTCATCGCTCAGCTGATCGTGTTTTTCGTGCTGGCGTGGGTCACCATGACCTTCGTCTGGCCGCCGATCATGAAGGCCTTGGATGAGCGCGCCAAGAAGATCGCCGACGGCTTGGCCGCCGCTGATCGCGGCAAGCTCGAGCTGGCCGAGGCGAACAAGCGGGTCGAGGCCGAACTGGTCAAATCGCGTGCCGACAACCAGGCACGCCTGGCGGATGCCGAGAAGCAGGCGGCGCAGTTGATCGACGCGGCCAAGAAGACGGCCGAGGCTGAAAAAGCGCGCATTCTGGCCCAGGCCAAGGTCGAGGCGGCGCAGGAAGTGCAGCGCGCCAAGGATGCCTTGCGCAATGCGGTGGCTGAGCTGGCTGTCAAGGGTGCCGAGCAGATTTTGCGGCGTGAAGTCAACGCCCAGGCACATGCCGACCTGCTTGGCCAGCTCAAAGCGCAGCTCTAGGCGAAGGAGCGAGCATGGCCGAACTTTCCACCATTGCCCGGCCCTATGCCGAAGCCGTATTCCGCGTCGCCAGAAATGGTGACCTTGACGCGTGGAACGCGCTCGTGGCCGAAATGGCCGCAGTGGCCGACACGCCCGAAATGCGCGCTTTGGTGCTTGATCCAAACCTCAGCCCGGACAAGATTTACGGGGTTTTCACCGGTGTGATGAAAGCACCGCTCGGCGCGGAAGCGCAGAATTTCCTGCGCCTTCTGATCGAGAATGATCGCGTGGTTGCGTTGCCGGAAATCGCCACCCAGTTCGCACAGTTGAAAAACCGGCTGGAAGGCGCGGCCGAGGCTGAGATCGCTTCGGCCTTTCCGTTGACCGACGCCCAGGTGGGCGACCTGATCAACGGCCTGAAGAAGAAGTTCGGCGGCATGACGCTGAAGGCGCATGTGAAGATCGATCCGGAACTGATTGGTGGCGTGCGCGTCACCGTCGGCGACGAAGTGTTCGATACCTCGGTGCGTGCCCAGCTGGAACACATGCGCACCATCCTGACGGCGGCCTGAAGCGCCGGCAGGTCCAGATACGAATCCAGGAGTCACTTGTCATGCAACTCAATCCATCCGAAATCAGCGAGCTGTTGAAGGGTCGGATCGCCGGCCTGGGCGCCGCAGCCGATGTTCGCACCCAGGGCACCGTGGTATCGGTGACCGACGGTATTTGCCGCGTGCACGGCCTTTCCTCGGCGATGCAGGGCGAGATGCTCGAATTTCCGGGCAACACCTTCGGCCTGGCGCTAAACCTTGAGCGCGATTCGGTAGGTGCCGTAGTGCTGGGAGCCTACGAGCACATCACCGAAGGCGATACGGTCAAGGCGACCGGGCGCATTCTCGACGTGCCGGTCGGCCCCGAGTTGCTTGGCCGCGTGGTCAACGCACTGGGTGACCCGATCGACGGCAAGGGCCCGGTTGCGGCCAAAGAGCGCGACGTGATTGAAAAAGTGGCGCCGGGCGTGATGTGGCGCAAGTCGGTCGACCAGCCGGTGCAGACCGGCCTGAAATCGATCGACGCGATGGTGCCGGTGGGTCGCGGTCAGCGCGAGCTGATCATCGGCGACCGTCAGACCGGCAAGACCGCGGTCGCGGTCGACACCATCATCAACCAGAAGGGCAAGGACCTGATCTGCATTTACGTTGCGGTCGGTCAAAAAGCCTCGACCGTGGTCAACGTGGTGCGCAAGCTCGAAGAGCATGGTGCGCTTGGCTACACCATCGTGGTGGCCGCCACCGCCTCCGAGTCCGCCGCGATGCAGTTCATTGCGCCCTACTCCGGCTGCACCATGGGCGAATATTTCCGTGATCGCGGCCAGGACGCGCTGATCATTTACGACGACCTGACTCGCCAGGCCTGGGCCTATCGGCAGATCTCGCTGCTCTTGCGCCGCCCGCCGGGTCGCGAAGCCTATCCGGGTGACGTTTTCTATTTGCACAGCCGTCTGCTCGAGCGCGCCGCGCGCGTTTCGGTCGAGTGGGTCGAGCGTTTTACCAAGGGCCAAGTCAAGGGCAAGACCGGGTCGCTCACCGCTTTGCCGATCATTGAAACCCAGGCCGGCGACGTCTCGGCCTTCGTGCCGACCAACGTGATCTCGATCACCGACGGCCAGATTTTCCTGGAAACCGACTTGTTTAACGCCGGTATCCGCCCCGCCATCAACGCCGGTGTGTCGGTGTCACGCGTCGGCGGCGCCGCGCAGACCAAGATCATGAAGCGCAAGGACACCGGTGCCGGTGTGCGCCTGGCACTTGCGCAGTATCGTGAACTGGCGGCGTTCGCGCAATTCGCATCCGACCTGGACGAAGCCACCCGCAAGCAGCTTGAACGCGGCCGCATGGTGACCGAGTTGATGAAGCAGACGCAGTACGCGCCGATGGAAGTGTGGGAAATGGCGCTGACCCTGTTCGCGGTCAACAACAACTACATGGAAGATGTAGAGGTCAAGAACGCGTTGTCGTTCGAGAAGAGCCTGCGTGAATACGTGAAGTCCAAGCATGCGGGCCTTGTGGCTTCGATTGCCAAGGCTGCGAATTTGTCGGCCGATGATGAAAAAGCCTTGCACGCCGTGGTGGCTGAGTTCAAAAAAAGCGGCACCTATTGATTGCCATGACGCCACGCTTTGCGTGGCGTCATGACTCGCCGGATTGGAACGGACGCTTTGCCCCGTCGTTCAATCTGGCGCTGGCAGGCTAGAACGGTTTAGAGGAATTCCTGATGGCAGGTAGCAAGGAAATCAGAACCAAGATCAAGAGCGTGCAAAACACGCGCAAGATCACCAAGGCGATGGAAATGGTCGCGGCCTCGAAGATGCGCCGTGCGCAGGAACGCATGCGCGCTGCGCGCCCTTATGGCGACAAGATTCGCAACATTGCGGCCCATATGTCGCAGGCGAATCCGGAATATCGCCACCCGTTTCTGGTCAAGCGCGAGCAGGTGAGGAACGCCGGTGTCATTCTGGTGACCACCGACAAAGGTTTGTGCGGTGGTATGAATACCAATATCCTGCGGCTGACCACCAATAAATTGAAAGAGCTCGAGGCCGGCGGGGCCAAGATTGAAGCCACGGCCATCGGCAACAAGGGCTTCGGCTTTCTTAACCGGATCGGTGCCAAGGTGGTGTCCCACGCGATTCAGATCGGCGACAAGCCGCATCTGGATAAGCTCATCGGCCCGGTCAAGGTGCAGCTCGATGCTTATGCCGAAGGCAGGCTCGACGTGGTGTACCTGGCCTATACCCGCTTCATCAACACCATGAAGCAGGAGCCGGTGGTCGAACAGTTGCTGCCGCTCACCGCCGACAAGTTCGCGCAGAGCGAGTCCGAGAAGGAAGCGTACGGCTGGGATTACATCTACGAGCCGGATCCGAAGTCAGTGGTCGACGAACTGCTGGTGCGCTATGTCGAGGCGATTGTTTATCAGGCCGTCACCGAAAACATGTCGTCGGAGCAGTCGGCACGCATGGTGGCGATGAAGTCGGCGTCAGATAACGCCAAGAAGGTGATCGACGACCTGCAATTGACCTACAACAAGGCGCGGCAGGCGGCAATCACCAAGGAATTGTCCGAAATCGTCAGCGGTGCTGCCGCCGTTTGATCCGCCAAAAGTAAAAACTACTTTTGGCGGGCTTGGTTTGCATGCAATCGCCGGCGCAGCCGGACAAATTGCATGAGGTAAGTGCCACGCAAGGACTGGCGCTGTTGGCAAGCCTGTCTTTTCCTGGCCGGGATCGAATTGATATAGTCGAGAGGTGGTTTTCATGAGTCAAGGTTCAATCGTTCAGTGCATCGGCGCGGTGGTCGATATCCAGTTTCCGCGCGCAGGCATGCCCAAGGTGTATGAAGCATTGCGGCTGATGCCCACCGAGACCAACAAGCTGGTCGAGCAGGGGCTCACCTTCGAAGTCGAGCAACAGCTCGGTGACGGCGTGGTGCGCACTATCGCCATGGGTTCAACCGATGGCCTGCAGCGCGGCATGGGCGTCACCAGTACTGGCGCCCCGATTCAGGTGCCGGTCGGCGCCGGAACGCTCGGCCGCGTGATGGACGTACTCGGGCGCCCGATCGACGAGCGCGGCCCGATCCAGAGCGAAGAGCGGCGCTCGATTCACCAGGCTGCGCCCAAGTTCGAGGAGCTGTCGCCTTCGGTCGAACTGCTCGAAACCGGCATCAAGGTGATCGACCTGATCTGCCCGTTCGCCAAGGGCGGCAAGATCGGTCTGTTCGGCGGCGCCGGTGTCGGCAAGACCGTGAACATGCTGGAACTGATCAACAACATTGCCAAGGCGCGCAGCGGCTTGTCGGTGTTCGCCGGCGTCGGTGAGCGCACGCGTGAAGGCAATGACTTCTATCACGAGATGTCGGAAGCCAACGTGATCGTGCAGGAAGACCTGTCGAAGTCGAAAGTCGCGATGGTGTTCGGCCAGATGAACGAGCCACCGGGCAACCGCCTGCGCGTCGCCTTGTCGGGCCTGACCATGGCCGAGAAATTCCGCGACGAAGGCAAGGACATCCTGTTCTTCGTCGACAACATCTATCGCTACACCTTGGCCGGTACCGAAGTGTCGGCGCTGTTGGGCCGCATGCCTTCCGCGGTGGGCTACCAGCCGACCCTGGCTGAAGAAATGGGCAAGTTGCAGGAGCGCATCACCTCCACCAAGGTCGGCTCGATCACCTCGATCCAGGCCGTGTATGTGCCGGCCGACGACTTGACCGACCCGTCGCCGGCAACTACCTTCGCCCACCTTGACGCAACCGTGGTGTTGTCCCGCGACATCGCTTCGCTGGGTATCTACCCGGCGGTCGACCCGCTCGACTCCACCTCGCGCCAGGTTGATCCGAACACCATCGGCGAAGAGCATTACAGCGTGACGCGCCGGGTGCAGGCGACACTGCAGCGCTATAAGGAATTGCGTGACATCATCGCCATTCTGGGCATGGACGAGCTGGCGCCGGACGACAAGCTGGCCGTGGCGCGCGCGCGCAAGATTCAGCGTTTCCTGTCGCAGCCGTTCCATGTGGCCGAGGTGTTTACCGGTTCGCCCGGCAAATACGTGACGCTGGCCGAAACCATTCGCGGCTTCAAGATGATTGTCGACGGCGAGTGCGACGCCCTGCCCGAGCAGGCCTTCTACATGGTCGGCACCATTGACGAAGCGATTGAAAAGGCCAAGACCCTGAACTGAGCGGAAAAAAGTGCACCCCTACTTTTTTCCGGGCTGTCTTGCACGAAAGCGCCGGCCGAGCCGGACGATTTCGTGATTGAAGGGCCACGAAGAAGCATTCCGCAGGCGAGGTAAACCCAGTGTCCACCATCCATGTAGACGTCGTCAGCGCCGAGGAGTCGATCTTCTCCGGCGAAGCGACATTCGTTGCGCTGCCGGGCGAGGCGGGCGAGCTCGGGATCTATCCCAAGCACACGCCGCTGATCACCCGCATCAAGCCCGGCGCGGTGCGCATCATGCGCGCCGACAACGGCGAAGAAGAATTCGTGTTTGTCGCCGGCGGCATTCTCGAGATTCAGCCGGATGTGGTGACCGTGCTGGCCGATACCGCGATTCGCGGCAACGATCTCGACGAAGCCAAGGCCGGCGAAGCACTCAAGGCCGCCGAAGAGGCACGCGCCAACGCCAAGTCCGACATCGACTTTGCCAAGGCCACATCCGAGTTCGCGATCATGGCGGCGCAGATCGCGGCGATTCGCAAGCTGCGCGGCAAATAGATATCCGGGGTGCCGCTTGCGGCGTTCTCGGCAACCTCAACCCGTAGTCTGGCTGGTACGCACGGCGACGGTTGTCCCCGACAACGAGCGCTGGCTGCACACGCCGCAAGCCCAGGAGGCACTCCTTGAATCTCTTGCCTGGGCACAAGCCACCCCGGCGCAAGCCACGCAGCTTTCCACTTTGCGTGAGAGTCTGAACGATGGTCGCCAAGCCGGAAAGAAGCCAGTCAGATCAACGCGTTCAACTCGACCTAAACAGTCCCGCATTCCTGCGTAGCTGGTTTGTGCTCGAAAAAGACGAGAAAGTGCGCGTTCTCAACGCGCTGGAAAGGCTCAACCAGTTGACCTGGTCGCAGGAGTACGGCGATCCTGGATTGAAATGGGAGGCGATCGCACACTCCCCGGTCCCGCTGCCACCCGGTATCAGTTCAGTCTATTGCTTGCGCATCACCCAAGCTCGCCGCGCGGTGGCTTGCCGCGAATCCCGGTTCATGCGCCTTTTGTGGATGTCGCCCGATCATGACTCAACCTATCAGCAGTCGCGCAAATGAGCGCAAGCGGTGCACCGGCCGTACGTCTTGTCGGCGTTACGCGATTCTTCAGCGCTACGCAGCCGATTCTCAAGGACCTGAGTTTGGTGTTGCTGCCAGGTGAGCGAGTCGCGCTCCAAGGTGAATCGGGGGTAGGCAAATCCACGCTGTTGAACCTGATTGCCGGCCTCGACGTGCCTGACGCGGGTACGATCGAGATCGCCGGACGCCGTATCGATAACCTCTCGACCGCCGAACGCACCCTGTTTCGGCGCACCGAGCTTGGCTTTGTATTCCAGGCGTTTCACCTGCTGCCGCACCTGAGCGCACTGCAAAATACCATGTTGCCAGTGATGCTGGCAGGTACACCTGAAGCTTTAGCTCGTAAGCGAGCACTCACAATACTGGATGAGTTGGGCATTGCCGCACGCGCCGAAGCGAAGCCTGGCGAACTCTCCGGCGGCGAGCAGCAGCGGGTGGCGCTGGCGCGCGCCCTGGTACATCGTCCGAAGTTGGTACTCGCTGACGAACCCACCGGCAACCTCGATCCCGCGACTGCCAGGCTGGCTCTGGGCCTGTTGCTGGCCCAATGCGCGCGCCATGGCATCACCCTCCTGATGGTGACCCACTCGCCCGAAACCGCGGCGCTGGCTGACCGGCGCTTGCTGCTTACCCAAGCGGGCCTTGCAGCCGTACCGTGACCCGGCCGGTCTGAGCGAAGGCATTGCGTGACATCGAGCCTCATCCTGATGCGCTGGTTCGTGGTCGCCGCCTGGCAGGCGCAGCGCGGGCGCTGGCTCACCGCGGCTACTGCCGTCGCGGTCGGCATTGCACTGGCGACCGCGATCTACACCGTCAATCGCTCGGCGCTGGCCGAATTCCAGCAGGCCATCGACACGATCAATGGCGAGGCTTCGCTGCAGATCGTGGGCCGCGCCGGCATGTTCGACGAACAGGTCTTCGACGCTGTGCTCGCCGCCGCGCCCACCATCGGCATCGACGCCGCCAGCCCGGTGGTCTCCGTCGAAGTCACGTTGCCGGAAGCGCCTGAGCAAACCGCAGGCCGCAAGCGCGAACGCCTTGCCGTACTGGGCCTGGATGTGTTTCGTGCCGGAGCCGTCAGCGCGGCACTGCTACCGCAAGTCGACACGGCGGTGAGCGAAGCCGGTGGCGCAGGCTCCGCCATGTTCGCCGACGACGCGATTTTTCTCTCGCCGGCGGCGCAATCGGCCTACGCTGTACGCCCAGGCGATACGTTGGTCATAGTCAGCGGCTTGGCCCGTTCGACCCTGCGTGTGGCAGGCAGCGTCGCGGTCCCCGCCGGTCAGCGCCTGGCCGTCATGGACATCGGCGCGGCGCAGTGGCGCCTGGGTGCTTTGGGCAAGCTTTCGCGGATTGACCTCAAGCTGGCGGCGGGCGCGGCTCCCGACACCGTCGCGCAAAAGTTGGCGGCCATCCTGCCTGACGGCGTGGAAGTGGCCGCGCCGGACAAGCGCAGCCAGCGCATGAGCAATCTGTCGCGCGCCTATCGCGTGAACCTCAACGTGCTGGCCCTGGTGGCGCTTTTCACCGGGGCGTTTCTGGTGTTCGCCGCCGTCGGGCTGTCGGCGGTGCGTCAACGCCCGCAGTTGGCGCTGATGTCGGTGCTCGGTGCAGACCACGCCTGGGTGCGCAATGCCGTTCTTGCACAGGGTGTGGCGGTGTCATGCGTCGGAACTGTGCTCGGAATCGCCGCCGGCCTTGGATTGGCCAACGGCCTCCTGGCCGCATTCGGTGGCGACCTCGGTGGCGGCTACTTCCCCGGCGTGCGCCCGCAACTGGTAATCGATCTCCCCGCCTTGGCTGGGTTCGCTTTTCTGGGCGTCGCGGTCGGATTTGTCGCCAGCTGGATTCCGGCCCGCGAAGCAGTCGCGGCACGGCCGGTCGAGGCCTTGCGCGGTGGCTCTTCGGAAACCGCGCTCGCCCGTCTGGCCCGCCCCGGCCCCAGCTTGTGGCTGCTCGTTGCGGCCGTGGTTCTGCTGGGGTTGCCACCCGTGGGCGGCTTGCCGGTGCCGGCCTACATCGCGATCGCCTGCGTGTTGCTTGCGGCCATCGCGGCTGTGCCTTTGCTGGTGTCCCGCCTGTTCCCGCTGTTGCAGCGCTTCATGAGCCGGCGTGGCATGCGCCAACCGGTGCTCTGGCTGGCGCTTGCGCGCGTGGCGCAGGCGCCGGGCCAGGCCGCCGGGGTGATCGCCGGCGTGGTGGCGAGCTTTGCGCTCACTGTGGCGATGGTCATCATGGTGGCAAGTTTTCGTCTGGCGGTGGCCGATTGGTTGCAGGCGGTGCTGCCGGCCGATCTGTATGGTCGAGTGCCGGTAGGTGCCGCACAAGGCGCCATCACGCCGGAACTGCAGGCGCGCATCGGCCAGTTGCCGGGTATCACCCGCGCCGAGTTTTCCCGCGCCCTCGAACTCTCGCTCGACCCGGCGCGCCCCACGGTGTTGCTGCTAGCTCGCGAGGTCGACCCGGCCGCACCGCAAACGCGCCTGCCACTCACAGGCCCCGCAGTGCCGGTGCCGGCGGGCATGGTGCCGATCTTCGTATCCGAGGGCATGGTTGACCTGTATGGTTTTGCGCCCGGGAAAAGCGTGCGCCTGCCGATCGCGACTCTGCCAATGCAGGTGGCCGGTGTGTATCGCGACTACGCGCGTCAGCATGGGTCGATCACCATTGCACGCGACGCCTATCGGCGCATTACCGGCGACGCCAGCGTCAACGACATGGCCTTGTGGATGGATGCCGGTGCCACAGCGGAGGCCACCATCGCCAATCTGACCAAAACCCTGCCCGAGCTTGCGGGCGCGGAATTTCGCAGTGCGCGCGAGTTGCGTACCCTGTCGCTGCGCATCTTCGATCGCAGCTTCGCCATGACTTACCTGCTCGAAGCCGCGGCGCTGGTGGTGGCGCTTTTTGGTGTTGCCAGCAGCTATTCGGCCCAGGCCCTGGCGCGCGCGCGCGAGTTCGGCGTGCTGCGACACCTGGGCGTATCCAGGCGCGAGATCGTGCTGCAGGTGGCGATCGAAGGTGGCCTGCTCTCCGCGCTCGGTGCACTGTGGGGTGCGGCCACAGGCTGGGTAATCGGACTCATCCTGATCTATTGGGTCAACCCGCAATCGTTTCACTGGACCATGGAACCCACCCTGCCCCTGGGCCTGATCGCCGCAAGCGCGGTGATGCTGGCCTTGTGCGGCGCGCTCGCCGCCGCCCTCGCGGTGCGCTCCGCCACCGGCGCAGGACCGCTGCACTCCTTGAGGGAAGACTGGTGAACCGCCGCAGCCTGTTGGCAAGCCTGTCCATGCTGGCCCTGCCGCGCGCCGTAGCCCGGGACACCGCGGTGGTCCATGACCAGGTGCAAAAGAGCCGCGCCATCGAGTTCCCGCGCGACTACGGTGCCCACCCCGGCTTTCGCACCGAGTGGTGGTACGTCACCGCTTGGCTGGAGCGCGAGGGAGCTGCGCCCTGCGGCTTCCAGATCACCTTCTTCCGCTCGCGCACCGGCCATGCCGATGCCAACCCCAGCCGCTTCGCACCCAAGCAACTGCTGTTCGCGCACGCCGCGCTGGCCCTGCCCGAGAAGGGCCGGCTGATCCATGAAGAACGCTCGGCGCGCACAGGCCCCGGTGGCGTGCGCTTTTCGAAGGCCGATACCGACCTGGCCATTGGCGACTGGAGCTTCAAGCGCGATGCACGAAGCGGCAAGTACGAAGCGCGTATCGCCGGGCGCGAACTCGACATCGCGATCATGTTCACACCGGGCGGCCCGCCGCTCCTGCAGGGCGACCGTGGCTATTCGCAAAAAGGCCCGCGCCCCGAACAGGCCAGCCATTACTACAGCGAACCGCAACTGGCGGTTGCCGGTCGCATCAGCGCCGGCAGCGGCGCCGCCCGTCGCCCATGGCAAGCCAGCGGCCGCGCCTGGCTCGACCACGAATGGTCCAGCACCCTGCTCGATGAGCGCGCGTCAGGGTGGGACTGGATCGGCATCAACTTCGATGATGGCGGCAGCCTGATGGCGTTTCGGATTCGCACGCCCGATGGCGGCGTGCTGTGGTCGCATGGTGCACGGCGTGATGCGCAAGGCCGGCTGGTGAAGGGCGGTGACGAGGTGCGCTGGAAAGAGCTGCGCAACTGGGTATCGCCCCGTTCACAGGCGCGATACCCGATTGGTTTTGAGGTTGCAATCGGCGCTCAAGTGCTGACCCTGCAAGCCCTGATGGATGATCAGGAAATCGATGCCCGCATGAGTACTGGCGGGTTCTACTGGGAGGGGGCGGTGAAGGCTTCAGTCGGCCCGCGACAGGTCGGGCGTGGGTATCTGGAGCTGACAGGGTATGCGGGGAAGTTGAAGTTGTAGCCACCAGGGATGCTGCTTCCCTACCGCTGCAACCCTGTCGCCGCATCCCGAAACGATGCCAGCGCCTCCAGGTGCTCGATGGTCTCTTGCGCCAGCATATCCGGCGGTGGCAGGTCATCCAGGTTTTCGAGGCGGCCGTCGTCGATGCGGAAAATATCGAGACCGACCTTGTCGCGGACGATCAATTCGTCATGGGTCGATCACGGCCAGCGCCAACTCCCATACCGCGCTGGAGACGATTCGCACGCGACTTGATTCTATCAAATGATCTATAATTCTCCCTCATTTGATCCACCACTCTACACACCAAAATGGCACGTAGCGTCACAACTTCACCTCCAGCCGCCCGCCGTATGCGGCCGAATGTACTCACCCATACAAGGCCGCAAGCCCTGCGTTCAACTGACGCACGCGACAACCCTCTATTGGCGCACGCCTCTGCGAACGTCGCGGCCGCCCCGAGCTTCGAGCGCATGATCCGCGCAGAGCCGCTGGAACGCATCGCCATGGCGCGAGCCGGCTTGCGGGCCGACGCCGTGATTCAGATCGCCGAGCGCATGGGCGTATCAAGAGAGTGGATGTTCGCCAACCTCGCGTTCGCCCCGGCCACCTTCGGCCGCAAGCTGCGTACGGGCACGGCGCTGTCAGCGGAGGAAGGTGCGCGGACTCTCGAACTGGCGCACCTGATCGGGCTGGCGCAAACCATTGTTGAAGAATCGGGCGAACCAGCGGGCTTTGACGCCTCCGCCTGGGTGGCAGAATGGCTTGAACAACCTCTGCCGGCATTGGGCGGGGTAGCGCCGGCACGCTTTCTCGACACCGGCGCGGGGCAGGCGATCGTTGCCGACATGCTAGAACGGATCCGCTACGGCGCTTACGCGTGAGTGTCGCGCTCTGGCGCATCGCGACCGCGGGGCCGGGGGTTGCCGCCACCGACATGAGCGGTTCCGGCGCGGCGATCGCCGGTGGCCGCTGGAATAGCCGCGGCATTCCGGCGTGCTACGCGTGCGCGAGCGTCGCGCTTGCTTGCCTTGAAACGCTGGTGCATCTGAACAGCGGGTCTCTGCCCTTGAAACGCTACCTGGTGCGGATTGACGTGCCAGACAAGGTTTGGGCTGCACGCAGAAGTCTTGCTTCCCCGGACCTTCCCGCCGGCTGGGATTCGCTTCCAGCGGGCAAGGCATCCATGCGGATCGGCGACCGTTGGCTGGCCGATGGCAAGAGCCTGTTGATGCAGGTGCCGTCGGTGGTTGCTCCGGAGGAATTCAATGTATTGGTCAACCCGAAGCATGGCGCGCTGGGCAAATTGGCGGTGCGGATCGAGCGCGCATGGAGTTACCACGCCAGGCTTTTGACCGGGTGAGTCGCACCCCATCGAGTTGACGTCTGGCGACGCCACCGGCACCCATCGCCATACCCACATTGGTGATTAACGGAGGTGCGTTGGCCAAGCGCTAGTCGAGCGAAATCTTCGCGCCACGCACTACCTCGCCATAGCGCTTGTGCTCCGCGGCCATGAAGGCCTGGAATTGCGCCGGCGCCAGCGGCGCGGGGTCGGTGCCTTGCGAGGCCAGGCGATTGCGCAGCTCCGGCTGTGCCAGCGCGCGCGCGATTTCCTGGCTCATGCGTTCGATAATCGCGCCCGGCGTGCCGGTCGGCGCCAGCACGCCCTGCCAGCCGTAGACCACCATGTTCGGCAGACCGGCTTCGCGCGCGGTCGGCACATCCGGAAATGCCGGCGCTCGCGCCTCGCCGGTGCTGTAGAGGGCGCGCAGGCGGCCATCGCGCACGAAGGGCTGCACCACGTTGGCACCGTCGATCATCAGTTGCACGCGCCCGGCTATCAGGTCGGCAACCGCCGGCGCGCTGCCCTTGTAGGGCACGTGCGTGATCTGTACCCCGGCCTGCAGCTTGAGCAATTCTCCGGAGAGGTGGTTGATGTTGCCGTTGCCGCCGGAGCCGAAGTTGAATTCGCCGGGCTTGGCGCGCAGGGCGGCCAGCAGTTGCGCCAAGTTGGTGATCGCCGAGCTGGCCGGCACCACCGCGACCATCGGCTGCACGATCACGCGCGAGATCGGCGCGAAGTCCTTTAACGTATCGAAACTCAACTTCGAATACAGCGCCGGGTTGATCGCCAGGTTGCCCACATTGCCGGCCAGCAGCGTGTAACCGTCCGGCCGCGCGCGCGCCACATATTCCATGGCCACGTTGCCATTGGCGCCGGCGCGGTTCTCCACAGCCACCCGCTGGCCGAGTTGCTCCGACAACTTGTCGGCAAGCTGCCGCGCGACAATGTCGACCCCGCCGCCGGGCGGGAAACCCACCACCAGTTGCAGCGCACGGTCGGGCCAGGTCTGCGCCTGGGTCATGCTGGCAGCTAACAAGGCGGTGGCGGCAAGAATCGTGGACAGTCGTTTCATGGTCATGGTCTCCCTGGGTGATCCTGTACAAGCAAGAATTCTGTCGAAGGCAGAAGGGGCTGGCTTCCCGGCCGCTTTGCGCGTCGGCCGCAGGCGCGCTGCTTACGTCGGCTGCCGCGCCTCTGCGCCAACCGATGGCATGTCGCCCGTTCATGCGGCGCCGGGCGGTGGCGTGAGGCCGTAGCGCGCAAACATCTCCGCTGGGGCGTCGTTGGCGTGCATCAGCGCGGCAATCGCCGCGCGCATGCGTGCCGCGATGGCCGGATCGTCAAGCGGCGCTCGCTGGGCGGGATCCACGTCCAGGTCGAACAGCGCGTCACGCGCGTCGATCAGTGGATAGCGGCGCGTCATGTTGGCGGCGGCGTCCTTTTGCACCGGCAGGCGCCACACCGGGTAGCCGCGCGTGAACGGCAGGCCGCGCACCACCTTTGCATCGGTGAACTCGACGGCCTCGAAAAAACTGCGCATGTGCGAGGGGCTCAGCGTGTACTGGAACAAGTCGGCCTCGAAGGGCTCGCGCGGATAGAGGAAATAGGCGTAGCGCCCGTCGGTGTAGTTGATGGCGGCGCCGAACTGGCCGAAGATGCAGCCCGTCTCGCGCACCGCGACGCGGCCACCGAGCGCGGGCACCAGGCTTTTTCCGCTGACTTCCGGCGGCACCGCGCGGCCGAAGATGTCGAGCAACGTGGGCATCAGGTCGATGGCCTGGGTCAGCGCCTGCGAGCGCCCGGGCGCCAAGCCGCTTGCGCGCGGCGCGGCGATGGTGAGCGGAATGTGCGCGATCTCGTTGTAGAAGGGCGGACGGTTTTTCCCCAGCAACTCCTTCTCGCCCAAGAGCAGGCCATGGTCGGTTGACATCACAAGCCAGGTATCGCGCCACAGGTCATGACGATCGAAGCAGTCGAGCAACTGCCCCAGATAGTGGTCGCAGGCGGTCACCAGCGCGTGGTAGTTGGCGCGCAGGGCGCGCAGCCGCGCGGGATCGAGGTCGTTGTGGCCATAGGTCGGCCAATCGAAAATCTTGCCGCCAAGCGCCTCGGGAAAATCGGCCAGAAAGCGTTCCGCTGCGAAAAACGGTTCATGCGGGTCGAAGCACTCGAGATGCAGGAACCAGTCGTCGCGGCCGTGGTGTGCGTCAAGAAAGGCGCGCGCGGCATCGAAGCATTGCGCCAACGGAAACGCGCCGGTGGCCTCCAGGTGATCGCGGTTGATGTAATAGGGCAGCTTGGAATTGATGTCGGGCGAGAAGTCATGCTGCCTTGCATCAAAGCGCGTGGCCCAGCGCTCGGGCGCAGGCCCGAGCGGCGGCCGCCATTTGTCCTTCTCCTGGCCGCGGATGAATTCCCACGACGAGTAGCGTCCGTGGAAGCCGGCGCCGCCATCCTCGAAGTAGTGGTAGTGGTCGGTGATCAGATGGGTGGCGATGCCGCTGTCGCGCAGGATCGCCGCCAGCGAATGGTCGAAAGGCTCCAGTGGCCCCCAGCCGCGGTGCAGGAAGTTGAGGCGGCCGGTCTGGATGTCGCGTCGCGCCGGCATGCACGGCAGGCTGCCGACGAAATGGCGCTCGAACACCGTCGAGCGCTGTGCCAGCCGCGCGAAGTTTGGCGTGGGGATGGCGTCGTCCGCATAGCACGACAGTGCATGGCGGTTAAGCGAATCGAACAGCAGGAACACACATTTCATGCGGCGCGACTCAGGCTCATTCCGTCTTGATCTTCGCCTCGGCGATGACCTTTTTCAATGCCTCCCAGTCCTGCACGATGATGCGCTCGAACTCCTCCGGCTTCATCGGCGTCGGTGCATAGCCGCTGATGTTGAGCCAGCGCTCGGCCAAGTCGGGCGCGGCAAGCACCTGGTTGATCTCGGCATTCAAGCGGGTGACGATTGCGCGCGGCAGGCCGGCGGGGCCGAAAAAGCCGATCCAGGCGCCGGTGGAAAACTGCACGCCCTCCTCCTGCAATGTGGGCACGTTGGGCAGCATCGGCGAGCGCTTGGGCCCGGCCTGCGCCAGCGCGCGCAACTTGCCCGAGCGTGACTGGGAAATCGCGTTGAATGAGTCGAGGAAGGCGAGCGTCATGTGGCCGCCGACCAAATCCGTGGTCAGCGCCGTGGTCGACTTGTAGGGCACGTGCACCATGTCGATGCCGGTCAGCATCTTCAGGGTTTCGCCAGCCAGATGCCCACCCGAACCCGGACCCCAGGAGCCATAGCTGGGCGGCTTGGGCTGCGCCTTTACGTAGGCCAGGAACTCGCGGGTGTTGTTGACCGGCACCGATGGATGCACCACCAGCACGTTGGCACCGGTGAATACCATGCTGATGGGCGTAAAGTCCTTTTGCGCGTTGAATGCCAGCTTGGGATTGAGCAGCGGGTAGATCACGTTGGCGCCGGTAAAGCCGAGCACCAGCGTGTAGCCGTCCGCCGGCGCCTTGGCAACAAAATCCAGCGCCACCGCGCCGGTGCCGCCGGGCTTGTTTTCCACCATCACCGACACCTTCATGGACGTCGCGATGCGATCGGCCACCAGGCGCGCGATGAGGTCGGTGATGCCGCCTGGCGCAGAGGGTGAAACGATGCGGATGTTGCGCGCGGGGTAGTCCTGTGCGGCGGCCGGCAGGGTCATCACCAGGGCTGCGCCGGCTGCCGCCGCAATTCGCTTGAACGTGCTGTGCATTGTTGTTGTCTCCATGTCGAGCCTGGTACGGTGACGCTTGAATCCGGGCGGCCTTTTGTGGAGAGTATGGTTGACACCGGGTGGCGCAGTCAATCGCTTCCGAACGCACCATGGCATGCGTCGAAATTCGAGCCAGCGCGTACTCGCGACAACGCCTGTTCGACAGGCTGATAAGCTTGTCCATCCCGCGCCGCGCATTACCGCCCGCAGCGGGCAACTTCATGAGTCAACCACCCATGCAAAACAACGCCGATGCCCGCGTGCGCCGCGGGTTTGTTGAAATCGCCGAAGGGCAGGTCCACTACCGGGAAGCCGGCTGGCAGCACACGGCCAAACCGCCGCTGGTGATGTTTCACGCCTCGCCCGCCTCGGCCCTGACACTCGAACCGTTGCTGCGCGTGCTCGGGCGCAGCCGCCGCGTGATCGCAGCGGACACCCTGGGCAACGGCGATTCCGCCGCGCCCGCCAGCGATCGGGTGGACCTGGCCTACTTTGCCGGCGCGCACATGCGCGCACTCGATGCGCTGGGCATCGCCGCCTGCGACCTCTACGGCACCCATACCGGTGCCAACATCGCCATCGAGGTCGCCATCGCGCGCCCCGCGCAGGTGGGCGCGATGATCCTCGATGGCGTCTCGCTTTATGGTGACGACGAACAGGCCGACCTGGTCGCCAACTATGTGCCGCAGGTCAGCATCGATGCGCAAGGCAGCCAGTTCAACCGGCTGTGGCATTTCGTGCGCGACGCCTACCTGTTCTGGCCCTGGTACAGGCAGGACGCCGCGCACCGCCGCAAGGGCGGCTTGCCGGACGCGCAGGCGCTGCACGACAAGGCGGTCGAAGTGTTCAAGGGGGCGCGCACATTTCACCTGGCTTATCGTGCTTCGCTGGCGTATCGCAAAAAGGAGCGCTTGCCGCTGGTGCGGGTTCCCACCCTGATCGCCTGTGCGCGCGGCGACATGTTGTTCGAATACTTCGAACAGGTGCGGGCGCTGCTGCCAACGGCGCAGTTTGCCGAGACCGATGGCACCGCGACGGAGACGACGCGTCTGTTCCAGGCTTTCCTGGACGGTGCCAGACAAGCGTGAATGCAGGTGAACTGCGGGTCCTGACAGGGGTGCATCGACCAAGGGTCAAGGATCTTGACAGCCTGGATGATTCGGAGAAGCCGCGTCGCGCATGATTTCCCGCAAACATGCCTCAATCCCCCTCTCGCAACAACTCACGCAACACCTGCGCCGAAATCGGCGTTGCATCCTCCTGCCCTTCCAGAATCCCGTCGGCCAGACTGCGCTTGTCGTGATGCAGTTCGACAATCCGTTCCTCGATCGATCCCGCCGTAACCAGTCGATACACCGTCACCGGTCGTTCCTGGCCGATGCGGTGCGCGCGGCCCATGGCCTGATCCTCGGCGGCCGGATTCCACCAGGGGTCGACGATGATGACGTAGTCGGCTGCTGTCAGGTTGAGCCCGAAGCCACCGGCCTTGAGGCTGATCAGGAATATTTCGCCTTCGCCGCGCTGAAACGCCTGCACCCGCTTTGCACGTTCGGCCGCCGGCGTGGCGCCGTCGAGATACTGGTAGGCGATGCCGCTGCTATCGAGGCGCTCGCCCAGGAGTTTAAGGAAGCCGGTGAACTGGCTGAATACCAGTGCCTTGTGCTGGCCATCGACCAGCTCGCGCGCGATCTGCTCGAAGGCCTGCGCCTTGGCGCCGATAATCCCCAGTTCCGGTGCCACCAGTCGCGGGTCGCAGGCGGCACGCCGCAGTCGCGTCAATTCGGCCAGCACATGGAACGAGGAGGCGTCACCCGCCTGTGCATCGAGTTCCTTGACGCGCTCGCTGGCGCTGCGCCGCAGGGCTTCGAGAAAACTGCGTTCCTGCTCCGACGGTTCGACGCGATGGATGATTTCGGTGCGCGGCGGCAGGTCCTGCAGCACTTGTGACTTGGTGCGGCGGAGCAGAAACGGCGACACCAGGCGCCGCAGCCGCTGCCGGGTGACCGTGTCACGGTTTTTTTCGATCGGTCCGGTGAAGCGTTCGTTGAACTGGTTCGCCGTGCCCAGGAGGCCCGGGTTGATCAGGTTCATGATCGACCACAGGTCGGCCAGGCGGTTTTCAACCGGCGTGCCGGACAAGGCCAGGCGAAAGCCGGCTGCAAGCCCCGCCACCGCGCGCGCGCGCTGGGTGGCAGCGTTCTTCAGCGCCTGCGCTTCGTCCAGCACCAGGGTGCTCCAGGCGCGCGTGCCGAGTTGCGAGTTCTCGCCATGCGCCATGGCGTAAGAGGCGACGATCAGGTCGTACGGGCCGCACTTGCCGATCAGGGCCGCGCGCCCGGCTTCGTCGTATTGGCTGTACAGGCGCGGGTTGAGCGCCGGCGCGAACTTGAGTGTCTCGGCCAGCCAGTTGGCGCACACCGAGGTAGGCGCCAGCACCAGCGCGGGGCCTTCGCCGGCGCGGCGCAGCAACAGCGCCAGGGTCTGGATGGTTTTGCCCAGGCCCATGTCGTCGGCCAGGCAGGCGCCCAGGCCGGCATGCGCCAGTCGCGCCATCCAGGCGAAGCCTTCATATTGATAGGCGCGCAGTTCGGTGTGCAAGCCATCGACTACCGGCGTAAGCGCAGCCGCGCCGGCCAGAGCGGTGATGCAGCGGCGCCAGGCGCTGTCGCCGCCAACGTTTGCGCCTTCGAGGTTGGTGTCGAGCCAGGCGGCGGCGGCCAGCGGCAACTTGAGCGTTTCCTTGTCCGCGCGACCCGCTGCCTGCAGGTCGGCCAATTGCCGCCGCAGGCGCTCACTCAAGGCGAGGTACTCGCCGTCGCCCAGTGCCACAAAACGGCTCTTCGATTCATGCGCCAGGTCCATCATGCGCTGCAGGCTCAGCACCCGAGCCTCGTCGACCCTGACCTCGCCCACCAGGGCAAACCAGTCGCGGCCGGAGGTGACCTGCACACCCAGAGCGGCGCTGTCGACGCTCACCACGCGCAGCGGTTTGCCGCGCGGCCAGTCGAGCGCCGCCACTGCGGCCAAGCCCGGCAGCACCTCGACCACGCGCAGCGCCTGCTCGGGGTCTTGCAGCAGCCAGCCGGCGTCGGCCGTGCTGCCGTCATCCAGAAACGGCAGCGCCTCGACCACCGCGCGCCAATGCGCGGCTTCGAGCGCCAGGTCGCGCTGGGTGGTCAGGCTCAAACCCCGATGCAAGGTCATCAGACGCTCGCGGCCGCTGCCGGGAGCCACCGCCGGGCCGAAGCTGCCAAACGGCATCACCACCAGGCGCACCTGCAGGCCGTCACCCTGCGGGCTTAGCTGTGCGCGCAGGCGCGCCTCGCCCGGTACTTCCTCACCGGCTGCGGCGTCACTGTGCAGTTGGAAGTGCCCGGACAGCACGCGCAACGCGGCGTCCAGCTCATCCTTGGCATCCGCCGGCACCGCCCAATCCTTGGCGATCAATTCCGCCACCCGGCGTTGCGCAGGCGTGATGCGGATCAAGCGCGCGCGGTCCGGCGCATCGCGCACCACGCGCATGCTGTTTTGTCGCTCCAGCGCTTCTTCATGCGAGCGTCCGCGGAAATAGCGGACGCCGCCCGGATCGCTGGCTGCCAGCAACGGCGGGTCGATGCCAAACACGAAACTGTCGGCCGCGCCGCCGCCGGCGCGCCGCCGTACCTCGAGGGTGGGCAAGGCTTCGGTGAGTTCCACCCATTGCCCGGGGGCATCCGCAAACATCAGCGTGGGATGCTGCACCAGCGCGGGCAGAGCCGCCACCGCGTCCAGCCATAGCGATGCAGGGCCGCCATCGCCTTCGATCGCGCGCGCCACTGCGGCATCGCGTGGGTCGAGCCGTGCACTTTTTTTCACCCGGCCAAGGCTGATAGGCTTGGGCTGGCTCCAGCCGCGTGCGCCCTTGGTGCGCTCGAATGGCGCCAAGCCTTCGGCCCGGCCTGCGGAATCCAGGCTCAACTCCCATACCAAAGTGCTGGTTTGCTGCGCGGCGGATTTGCTGGCAGCTACGGAGTCGCCCAATGCGGTTATCGCCGCCAGCGCATCGCGCCAGGTCTCGCGCGCGTCACCGAAAAAGCGCGCCGGGTCCGGCAGGCCCGGCGCCAGCTTCAGCGTATAAGGCAGCGGGTCGAGCTTGAGGCGCACACCGGCCTGCGCTACCAGGCTGGCAAGCCAGAAATGGCGCGCTTTGGCCAGGGTTTCGATCAGGCACGAGACACTGATCGCAGTCCAGGGGGCGGCCGGCAGCGAAAGCCATGCGGCGAGAATCACGCGATGCGCCGCGTCCACCGGGTTGCCGAAATGCTGATCTTCGTGCTCGGCCTTGCGTGGTGCGAACGCGTACGGATCGAGGGCTTCGTCGCCCAGGCGCGCGGCGCTGGCATGTGCAAAGCGGCCCCAGGGGTGGTGCATCGAAGGCTTGCGCGAGCCCGATTCGACGATCGCGAACTTGCGGGCCGTGGTCCACGCCACCGGCGAGGGCTGGGCCAGCAGGGCCAGCATGTAGACCCAGGTAATGCCGATCGGTGCGGCGTTGCGTCGCATGCCCGCACTTGCCTGCTGCGCCTTGTAGGCGGTCGAAAACGCGCTCGCTGCTTGCGCCCAGCGGCCTGCCACGGCCAGCTCCGCCGCAGCGAAGAGTTCATGCATGGGCGTTGGCGCATGAATTGCAAGCGCCGCCTGCATGCCCGGCAGATCGAGTGCGTTCAAGCGTGTTTCGGCGACGCGAAAGCACAGGTGCGGTGGCACTTCCGCAGGCGCGCGATCGATCCAGGTGCCAAGCCAGGCGTAGAGCGGCGCGGCACCGGGGGTGCCCTCCAGTGGACCGATAGCGTCGATCACCGCAAGTCGCAGCGCTGGATCGATGCGTTCGAACAAGGTCGGCATGAATGGCTCGGTCACCGCTTGCAGCAACGTGTCGTGGTCGGCCGCCACGCGCAGCGGGCCTTTCAACAAGCGTGCGTACGCCGCGAGATTGAGACCGCTGCCATACAGCAGCAGCCGCATCACCGATGCTTTCTCGTCGAGGCCGCGAAAATGCACCCAGGCTGGCAGCGCATCGGCTTCGCCGTAGGCCGGGCCGGCAGCCCATAGCGACCAGCGCCACAAGAGGTCGGTATTTGCACCGGCCAGCAACGCCGGCAGCCGGTCGGCGCAGGCATCGGGCGGCACACCAAAGCCGAATCCTTCGTCATGGTAGATACGCGCGTTTGCTGCCAGGCGCTGCAAGGCCTGCGTCACCTCGGTGTTCGAGAGCATCGCACCGCGTTCATGGCGATGCCCGCTGGCCTTGAGGAAATTCATCAACCAGGTCTTGCTGCGTGGACAGCCGCCGATCACCAGTGCATCGAATACCGCTTCGACATCCCGGGTTTGCAGTACGGGGCCGGCTTTGACAGTGGGGGTGCGTGGGGTGTTCACAGGTTCAATCGTTGTCGCCTTGCGCTGGTTGCGGCGCATCCACTCGTCGGCGGTCATGGTCTTGCCACCGAAGGTGGTGATCAGGATAAATTTCTTGCTCGATGCGCGCGTCATGCCTGTTGGTCAAGCGGGGCAGTTTGTTCGTCGTGCCAAATTGTCGCACCTGTGTGAACCAGTGGCGCCCCTGAACTTGCTAGCAGCCTGTCGGACCTGGGGCGTCGAAAGCGAAAATCGGCCCCAGCGAGGACAGTTTTTGCCGCATTCGCCGCCCCATAGCCCGGCTATGGGGCAAGAAGGCGGTGAAAAATGGACCGCTGCGGTCGATTTGCAGCCGACGATTCCCAAGTCCGACAGGCTGCTAGGATTCGCCCCGGGTTCGACCATCCGGTGCGAACATTTCCGATCACGAGGAGAACAAGAAATGCTGTATGAAATGCGTATCTACCACTGCATTCCCGGCCGCCTGCCCGCCCTCAACAAGCGCTTCGAGAGCACCACGCTCAAGCTGTGGAAGAAGCACGGCATCCGCCAGGTCGGTTTCTGGACCGACCTGATCGGCAGCAGCAATCAGAAGCTGACCTACATGTTGGCGTGGGAAAGCCTGGCCGAGCGCGAGAAAAAATGGAACGCTTTCGCCAGCGATCCTGAATGGCATGCCAAGCGTGCCGAGAGCGAAAAGGATGGCCCGATCGTCGCGCACCTGGAAAACAGCATTCTGGCGCCGACTGCCTATTCGAAGCTCAAATAAGTGCCGACTGCGGTGCCACGCGCTTTCACGAGCAAAGGCAAGTGGCCATGACCATCGCGGCAAACGGGCGGCGCCCGCCTTTTCGGGGCGCCGCCGCATTTCGCACGATCAGTACTTGACCGAGCAGCCGTAGGGCGCGGTGCTGGCCGTGCTCACCGGCTTGCCGGCCAGCGATTCGTCGAGCGCCACGCGCAGGTGGTTCTTGGCTGTTTTCACGTCGTCCGGATTGGATGAGCGCTTGTCGTCGATGGCGCCGTTGTAGACCACTTTTCCTTCCGGATTGATCAACAGCATCTGTGGCGTGGTGCGCGCCGAATAGGCGCGGCCGGTGTCGCCCGCTTCGTCCATCAAGGTGGCGCGTGGCGTGCCGCCCTGGGTTTTCATCCAGTTGCCCATGGCTGCCGGCTTGAGATAATCCTGGTGCGAGGGGTTGGTCGAATTCACTGCCAGCCACACCACACCCTTGCCGCCGCCCTCCTTTTGCAGGGATTGCATGTTTTTGGTGCCATAGTGCTTCTGCACATAGGGGCAACCCGGATTGACCCATTCGAGCACCACCCATTTACCCTTGAAATCGGCCAATTTGGTGGTTTTGCCGTCGGTTGTCGGCAAACTGAAATCAGGCGCCATCTGGCCGGGCGGGGCCGCAGCGAAGGCGCTCGAGACCAGGGAAACGGCGAGAACGACGGCAACACTGCGCAGATTGAACACGATGGCCACCCTCGTTAAAAAGATCAAAGGTTTTTGAGCGCGTCGGCGACGATTCGTTCCGACAAAATTTCCGGCAACAGCATAGGCGGTTTGCCGGGGGCGTAGAGCACATAGACCGGCACCCCGTTGCGCCCGAATTCGGCCAGAGCCGCGGTGATCACCGGGTCGCGCCGGGTCCAGTCGGCACGCATCAGCGTGACCGACTTGGCGGCAAAGGCCTCACGCACCGACCTGGTTTCGAGCACCATCTTCTTGTTGACCTGGCAGGTCACGCACCAGGCGGCGGTAAAGTCGACGAACACCGGCGTGCCGGCGGCATTCAGGGCCGCGATGTCGGCTGCGGCAAAGGGCGCCCAGCCGTCGGATCTGGATTTCGATGTGCCGGCAGCCACGGTCTCGCCGGTGGGCCAGGCGGCATACAGCCCGAGGGCGATGACGAGCGCGGCGGCGAAGCGCCAGCGCGCGGTAGTGGTCTGTCCCAGGAGCCAGGTGCCAAGTGCGATCAACACCATTGCCGCGCCCAGCCACACAATCGCGTTGGGCCCGATCTGCAGCGACAACACCCAGGCCAGCCAGACTACAGTGGCATACATCGGAAAGGCCAGCAGTTGCTTGAATTTGGCCAGCCACGGACCGGGTTTGGGCAGGCGCTTGAGCCAGGCTGGAAACCAGGCCAGCAGAATGTAGGGTGCGGCCATGCCGCAGCCGAGCGCGCCGAACACCGCCAGCGCCGTCCACGGGTTTTGCGTGACCGCATAGCCCAATGCGGCGCCCATGAATGGCGCGGTGCACGGCGAGGCGACCACGGCGGCCAGGACACCGGAGAAGAACGAATCGACGGCCGGATGCTCGAAGCTGGCCGAAGCCAGCGATTGCGGCAGGAGCGAACTGAATTCGAACACACCCGAGAGATTTAGCCCCAGCGCGAAAAACAGCAGCGCCAGGAAGGTGACCACCAGCGGCGATTGCAGCTGGAAGCCCCAGCCCACCGCTTCACCGGTCGCGCGCAAGCCAAGCAGCACCGCGGCCAAGGCGATGAACGAAAGCACCACGCCGGCGGCGAAAGCCAGGCCATTGGCGCGCATCGCCACGGTGCCGCCGCCGCGTGCGAAACCCAGCACTTTGAGCGAAAGGATAGGGAACACGCAGGGCATGAGGTTCAAGATCAGGCCGCCAAACAGCGCAAACACGATCGCCAGCGCCAGCGAAAGCTCTTCTCCGCCGGCCGCGGCCACCGCACCGGCGCCCTTGACCGGCGCTTCATCCATGCCCTTGCCGGCCACGATCTTGCCGCTCATCGGCGCTTCGAAGGTGAGGGCGCGCTCGGCCACCCCGACCACCACGCCGCTGATTCGCGGCTCGCTGGCCGAAAGATTGCTGGTGACCGCCAGCGTGATCACGGTCGACTCGCCTTCCTGCTTGACCGTTTGCGGCGCCGCCGATTCAATCAGGCCCTCGATGGTGGCGAGCGCGAAGACTTCGCGTCCGGGCAGGGGTTTGACGCCTTCCAGCTTCAGGGTGATGATGCCGTTGGCGGTGCTGGCGCTGGCTTTTTCGATCTTGCCGCCTGGCATGCCGGCGAATGCCGCTTCGAACAGGGCCTTCCATTTCGGGTTGGGGGCCGGACTGGCGGCCACCACCGGCAGGCTCAGAGTCAAATCAGCACCGCCGGGGATGCAGACATCCTTGCAAATGAGCCAATCGGCGCGCGCGGCCAGCCGGGCTTCCTGACCGGCCGGCCAGTCCTTGGGCACGCGAATCTCCACCGGCAGCACGATTTCGCCCTCAAAGCCGTGATTCATCATCGGCGGCACCGGGATGCGCTTGGGCACCGGCCACTGGATCTGCCCTGCCTTGATACCGGCCGGCAGCTTCCACTGGATGGTGGTGGGCATGCCGGAGTCGCCCGGGTTGAGCCAGTAGGTGTGCCAGTGCGGGTCGTGCTTGATGCGCAGACCGATGATCGCCGCTTCGCCCGGCGCCAGCGCCAGCTCGCGCGCGATCAATTCCGCTTCGGCATTCTCGGCTTGTACCGGCGCGGACGCCACCCGGCCTGCGCCCAACAATATAAGGGCCGCAAGAGCAAGCACGATAGCGCGTGAAATCATGTCATCCCTTGTGCAAGATCACGTCGATGCACGTTGTTGAACGCGCAGCAACGGCACTTGCAGATGTCTCGGTGGCGCGGCGGGCCGCTCTTCGTTGTCGCAAGCCAGCCAGCCATCCATCTACGGCTACTGAGTCCCGTTGGTTTCAGGCCGAATGCGTGATTATGGCCTAGCGGCGCGATGAATTGGTTGCCCGTGGCGCGGGCTTAACCTGGTTTTACACGGCGTATGTACGGTAGATCGGCCGATTGCCGGGTTTGGGCCGCGCGCATAATTGGAGGGGTGCGACCTTTTTGCTCCCTCCGGCCCGGTGGCCGAACGCCAAATGACTCTCCGTTTGACCTGCTGGTCATCGGCGGGGGCATCAACGGTTGCGGCATTGCGCGCGACGCCGCCGGTCGCGGCCTCTCGGTGGTTCTGGTCGAACAAGGCGATCTGGCTTGCGCAACTTCGCAGTGGAGCACCAAACTCATCCACGGCGGCCTGCGCTACCTTGAGTACTACGAGTTTCGCCTGGTGGGTGAGGCCTTGCACGAGCGCGAGGTATTGCTCAAGGCGGCGCCGCATCTGATTGAACCTCTGCAATTCGTGCTACCGCATGAGCCGCACCTGCGACCGCGCTGGATGATCCGCGCCGGTCTCTTCCTTTACGACTTCCTGGGAGGCAGGACCAGCTTGCCGAAATCGCGCAGCGAACGACTGGCGGGCACGCCGCTGGGCGCCGGATTGAAGCCGGACTATGTGCATGGCTTTTCGTATTTTGATGCGCGTGTCGATGATGCACGCCTGACGATCCTCAACGCACGCGGCGCCGCCGACCTCGGGGCGAGCATCGCGCCGCGCATGCGTTTTGCGTCCGCGCGTGTCGAAAATGGCGTGTGGCAGGCGCGGCTGGCGGATTGCGTCGATGGTGCACTGCATCAAGTGTCGGCCAGGGCGATCGTCAATGCCGCCGGACCCTGGGTGAAACGCGTGCTCGAAGGCGTCGAAGGCGTGGTGGAAACGGCACGTATCAAGCATGTGAAGGGCTCGCATATCGTGGTGCCGCGCCTCTACGACGGCGACCATGCCTACGTCCTGCAAAACCCGGACAAGCGCATCATTTTCATCATTCCCTATCTCGGAGAGTTCTCGCTGATCGGCACGACCGACATTGCGGTTGAAGAATTCGAGCAGCCGTCAATCTCGGTAGCCGAAACCGAATACCTGTGCGCCATGGCCAGCCGCTATAGCGCGCGTGCGGTGACACCGACCGACGTGGTGTGGAGCTACAGCGGCGTGCGTCCCTTGTATGACGATGGCGCGGGCGAAGCTGCGGCGGTGACACGCGACTATGTCTTGCGCGCAAACGTGGTTGAAGGGGCGCCGGTATTGAGTGTGTTCGGCGGCAAGCTCACCACCTATCGCAAGCTGGCCGAGCACGTGCTCGAACACCTGCAGGGCCGTTTTCCGGCCATGGGTGCGCCCTGGACCCATGCCGCGCCGCTGCCGGGAGGCGATCTGGACGGCCGCATGAGCGGGTTGCTGCGCGAACTCGGCCGCAGCTTCGCCTTCGTTCCGCAGGCGCATTTGGCCGGCATCGCCCGGCGCCATGGCAGCCTGGCGCGCGGCTGGCTGGCCGGATGCGAGGCACTCGCCGATCTGGGCACGCATTTCGGCGCCGGCTTGTATGCTCGCGAAATCGACCACATGCTGGCTGCGGAATGGGCCTGTAGCGGCGAGGATGTGTTGTATCGTCGCAGCAAGACCGGACTCCAGATGAATGCGACCGACCGCGACAAGGTTGGCGCTTATATCGAGGAAAAAACCAGATGAAGCCGCTCAGCGCCATCCCCAAAACCCGGCTCAAACGCATCCGTGGTGTGTTCACCGATGTCGATGACACCATCACCACTCATGGTCGCCTGACGGCAAAGGCACTGGGCGCGATCGAGGCGCTGATCGGCGCCGGCCTGAGGGTGGTGCCTGTCACCGGCGGCCCGGCCGGCTGGTGCGACCACATCGCGCGTGCCTGGAATGTCGATGCGGTGATCGGCGAAGGCGGGGCCTTCTACTTTCACATCGACCGCGAAAGCGGCAAGCTCAAGCGGCGGTTCTGGTTCGATGAGCAGACCCGGGCCGAAAAGCGCCAGATGATGGAGGCCGCGCGCGATTCGGTGCTGGCCGAGTTTCCGGGGGTGTTCCTGTCGTCGGACCAGCCCTATCGCGAGCTCGACCTGGCGATCGAATTGCGCAACGCCAAGGGCTCGCGCCTGCCGGACCCGGTGGTGGACGACATTCGCGCCATGGTGCGACGGCGCGGCATGACCACCAAGATGAGTTCGATCCACATCAACGCCTATTTCGGCGACTACGACAAGCTCGCCATGACGCGCATCGTGGCGGCCGAGCTGTGGGGCGAGAACCTCGACGACACGCGCGATGAGTGGCTGTTCATCGGCGATTCCGCCAACGACGCCGCCATGTTCGAATTCTTTCCGCTCAGCGTCGGCGTGGCCAACGTGAAACACGTGCTCGACCAGTTGCCGGTGCCGCCGAAATATGTGACTGCGGCCGAAGGCGGCGCCGGGTTTGCGCAAATGGTGAAGGCCTTGCTGGCCGCGCGGGCGCCGAAGCGCCGGTAACCGCGTGCCAGGAAAGGGGCGCCCCCTTCCTTTGACACTCTGCGCGACCCTCAGTCTTTCAGTCGCAGGCAGCCCGGCTCCGCAGTGGCCCTATTTGTAGAGCAGGTTGGGCAACCACAGCACCAGCGACGGCACATAGGTGATGATCGCCAACGTGACCAGGAGTGGCAGCATCCATGGCAGCACCGCTCGCACTGTGGCTTCGAACGACAGCCCGGACACTTTCTGCAGCACGAACAGCACCATGCCCACCGGTGGGGTGAGCAGGCCGATCATCAGGTTCAACACCATCACCAGGCCAAAATGCACCGGGTCGATGCCGAGCTTGGCAATGATCGGCATGAACACCGGCACCAGGATGGTGATCGCCGCGATGGTCTCCATGAAGCAGCCGACGAACAGCAGGAACACATTGGCCAGGAGCAGGAACACCAGCGGATTGCTGGAGATCGACAGCACCCAGTTGCCGATCGCCTCGGTCACCTGGGTGGTGGTCAGCACCCAGGCGAACACCGATGCGGCGCCGACGATGAAAAGCACCGTGGCGGTGGTCTCGATGGTGTCCATCGAGATCTTCACGAGCATGCGCCAGCTCATGGAGCGATACCACACGAAGCCCAGGAACAGCGCCCAGGCCACTGCGGCCACCGCCGCTTCGGTCGGGGTGAAAAGGCCGGTGGCCATGCCGCCGATCAGGATCACCGGGGTCATCAGCGCCATGTAGGCGCCGAACTTGAAAAAACGGTCGGCCAGGCAAATACCTGCCAGCGGGACGCCGAAGCGCAACCAGCCGGGGATATCCTCGGCCGACCAAAGCTTGTAGAGAATCACCGCCGTCACCATCAGGATGCCCAGTTCGAATACTGCGCTTCCCATGCGCGGCCACGAAAACGGGATGTCGGCGCCGTACTTGCGCACATGCGCGTAATAGCTAACCATTACCATCATGAAAATTGCCATGATGGCGCCGGGAATGAAGCCGGCGGCGAACAGCTTGCCGATCGAGGTGTTGGCCTGCACACCGTAAATCACCATCGGCAACGAGGGCGGGATGATCGGGCCCAGGGTCGCAGAGGCCGCCGTGATGCCGACGGCGAACTCGGTCGGGTAGCCATGGTCCTGCATGGCCTTGATCTCGATGGTGCCCAGGCCGCCGGCGTCCGCTACCGCAGTGCCCGACATGCCGGCGAAGATCACCGACCCGACCACGTTCACATGGCCCAGGCCGCCTTTCAGCCAGCCCACCAGCGCGAGCGCGAAGTTGTAGATGCGGTTGGTGATACCTGCCGAATTCATCAAATTGCCGGCAAGAATGAAGAACGGCACGGCGAGCAGGGGAAAGCTGTCGACCCCGCCGAACATGCGATGCACCACGGTCAAGGGCGGGATGGTGCCGGTGAACCAGATATAGACCAGCGAGCACAGGCACATCGCGATGGCGATCGGAATGCCGGCGCCCATGAAGGCCAGAAACGAACCGAAAAAGACGCTGTTCATGACCTAGATCCCCGTCTCGGGGCGTTCCAGCACGCTGTAGCCCTGCTTCCAGTTCTGCCGCGCCAGATTGAGCGAGCGCCAGGTCATCATGATGAAACCGAAGGCGACAAAGCCGTAGATCACGCTCATCGGCACATCGATCACGGTCATTTTCAGGTTCTGCATTTTCGGGATCAGCTGAAAAGTGAGAAACACGCAATAGGCGAGGAACGCGACGCGGATCACGTCCACCAGAGTCGACATTACGCGTCCGAGCGGCGCCGGAATGTATTTGTAGATGAACTCGACATGAATGTGGGTGTTCTTGCGCATGCCGATCGAGGCGCCGAGGAAGGTGACGATGATCAGCAGGTAGCGCGCGATTTCCTCGGTCCATGAAGCCGAATCGGACAGCACGTAGCGCGTGAAGAACTGATAGAAAACGTCGGCTGCGAGCAGCCAGAAGAAGCCCAGCGTGAGCCAGTCTTCCCAGTGATAGCCGGAGAGGTCGACCGCTTCGTCTTGGGCGTGGAACTCGCCGTCCTCGCCCAGCACGCGTTCTTCGGCAACCGGGGTGCTTGTCATTGTCGGAACTCGCTTTGGGTGTTGCGAAAGGCCGTCGGGCGCGCCTTGCGGCGCGCCCGACGGATGAAACAAAGTGCAGAGGCGCGCATCGTTTACTTGATGGCGACGATCTTGTCGTAGTCGGCCTTGGCAAAGCCCATCGACTCGACCGTGAAGTTTTTCAGCACGGCATCCGAGAACGACTTGCGATCAACCGTGGTGACGTTGAGGCCCTTTTTCTTGAATTCGTCGGCCAGTTCGGCTTCACGCTTCTTGATCTGCTCGGTCGCCTTGGCGGCGGCTTGCAGGGTCACGTCACTGAATATCTTTTTCTCGGCGTCGGTGAGCTTGTTCCACACATGCGGGGCGACCTGTGTGGTCAGTCCATCGACAATATGGCCGGTCAGCATGATGTGCTTTTGCACTTCATAGAACTTCTTGGCCTCGATGGTGGTGAGCGGGTTCTCCTGTGCCTCAACGGTGCCGTTCTGCAGGGCCAGATACACCTCGGCGAATGCGATCGGGGTGGGGTTGGCGCCGCAGGCCTTGGGTGTCGCCATGTATGCCGGCACGTCCGGCACGCGAATCTTCAGGTTCTTCATGCCGGCACAATCCTTGAACGGCTTGTTCGAGGTGGTGTGGCGTGCGCCGTAGTAGGTGTAGGCGGTGATCTGGATCCCGGTTTTCTTGCGGAACTCGTCGACCATGTCCTTGAACACGGCGCTCCTGGAATAGGCGATCAGGTGGTCGGCATCGCGGAAGATGAACGGGTAGTAGGCGATCCCCAGGCGCGGGTAGCTGCGCGCGGCGAACGAGGGGCCGCTGATGATCATGTCGACCGTACCCAGTGCCATGCCCTGGTTGATGTCGGTTTCCTTGCCCAGCGAAGAGGCCGGGAACACCTGGATGTCGAACTTGCCGTTGGTGCGCTTCTTGATTTCGTCGGCGGCCCACAACGATTGCGTGTGGTAAGGCTCCGAGGTTTCGTACACATGGGCCCATTTGAGCTTTTGCTGCGCTACTGCGCCGGCGGCGCTGAGTGAAAGTGCAATGGCGGCGCTGATCAGGCCGAGTCGTTGGCTGAGTTTCATGCTGTGGTCTCCTTGGTTGGTGGGTGAAACTGGAATGCAGGATGTGTTTCAGGGCGTGCCGTACGCTTTGCCGCCGCGCCCTCGGTTCGCCGTAACGATGTCGGGAATGCTCGCATCGTGCGGATCGGCCCACGATGTATTGGGCACCAGCGGCACCCAGCCCGGGCGCCGCGGATCCTTGTCGTAAGGATAGCCGCCCATTGCCTTGTAGAGCTCGGCGTATTGCCCGAGCTTGTCGCGATCGAGCGCCACACCAAGTCCTGGCCCGTCGGGCACGCGGATGGCACCATCGGTGTACGCCATCTTGCCGCCGACAATTACATCGTCGCAGAGGTGGTGATAGTGGGCGTCGGCGCTGTAGCTCAAGTTGGGCAGCACCGCGCCCAGGTGCAGCATCGAGGCCAGTTGAATCCCCAACTCGCCCGAGGAATGCACGGCGATGCTTATTTGCATGGTCTCGCACACGCCGGCTGCCTTGATGCAGGGCCGGATACCGCCCCAGAAAGTGGTGTCAAGCAGGATCACGTCGATCGCATGATCACGAATATTGCTGGCCAGTTGTTCGAAGTTGACGACCACCGTGTTGGTGGCGATGCGCAGGCCGGTGGCGGCGCGCACCTGGCGATTGCCGTTCAGGCCCCAGGTCGGGTCCTCGAAATAATCGTTGTCGAGGTCCGCGATGGCGCGGCCGAAGCGCACCGCGTCTTCCAGCGGCAGCGCGCAATTGGGGTCGTAGCGAAAGGTATCGCCGGGCAGCGCCGCGGCGAGCGCTCGATAGCAGGCAAGCTCGTAGGCCGGTGCGAACACGCCGCCCTTGAGCTTGTGGCTCTTGAAACCATGTTGTGCCTTCAAGGCCAGCGCGTTGGCGACCAGTTGCTCGGCGCTGCGCACTTCATGGCCGCCGGCCTGGTCGGGATAGCGAAAGAACAGGTAGCTGGCGAACGGCACGCTGTCGCGCAGCTTGCCGCCGAACAACTGGTAGGCCGGAACGCCGAGCGCTTTGCCCATGATGTCGATGCAGGCGAATTCGATCGCCGCTAACATTTGTGTGCGATTGTTGTACAGGCTGGCGGTTGGATTGGCCAGCATGAAGCGCTGGCGCTCAAGGTCGAACGGGCTGGTACCCACCAGGTAGCTTTCCAGGGCCTTGATCGCCGCCTCCGCACTTTCGCCACCGCCACCCATCTCGCCTAAGCCGGTAATGCCGGCGTCGGTATCGACTTCGACCACGGTGCGCACGAAGCGGCCCCAATGGCAGCCGTTGGCGTGGCGCAACGGCGCTTCCAGCGGCACGGTGACCGTGGTCGGTCGAATGGCGGTGATGCGAATCGGTTTCAAGCGCGCTGCCTCAAACTTCGATCGCCATGCCCGCGCCCATCACCTGCACCTTGGTCGCCCGCGTCTTGTCGGCCGCCAGCTTGAAGGCCTCGACCGCCAGGCCCAGCGGAAACTGTTTGGTCAGCAGTGGCCGCACATTGACCTGGCGCGCGGCCAGATACTCGACCGCCCATTCGAACTCGATGCCCCAGCGAAACGCGCCGCGGTAGTCGATTTCGCGCTGCATCACAAGATTGGCCGGGAACTGCATGCCGTCATGCGGCAGGGTGCCCACCTGCACGATCACGCCGCCACGCTTGACCGCGTCCAGGCAGGACAGCAGCGCGCGCGGATGGCCCGCCGCTTCCAGCGCCACATCGAAGCGCCCGGCGTAGTCTTTCACCTCGGTCTGGTCGGAGCGAAAGGTGTGGTCGGCGCCCACTTGCTTGGCCACCGACAGCGGTCGGTCGAGTACGTCGCATACCGTGACTTCCGCCGCGCCAGCCAACTTGGCGGCGCTGGCGCACAGGCTGCCGATGGTGCCGGCGCCGGTGACCAAAACCCGTTTGCCTGTCAGGTTGCCGCCGGCACGCTGCACCGCATGCAGGCCGACGGCGAAAGGTTCGGCGAAAGCCAGTTCGCCCAGGGTGATATCGGTATCGACCGGCATCACCTGCCGTGCGCCCAGAATGAACAAGTCGGAAAACATGCCCTGGGCATGCGGAAACACGCTCGCGCTGCCCAGAAAAAACATGCGCTCGCAGAGGTTTTCGCGCCCCGAACGGCAAGCCTGGCAGCGCCCGCAAGGGTGCGAGGGGTTGATCGCGACCTTCATGCCTGCGGCCAAGTGCTTGACATTGCTGCCCACTGCTTCCAGCACGCCTGATGCCTCGTGGCCCGGGGTCAGGGGCTCCTTGACGACAAAATTGCCGACCCGCCCTTCGAAGTAATAGTGCAGATCGGAGCCGCAAATGCCGCCCGCGCCCAGGCGTATCAAGACCTCGTCGGGTTTTGGCTCGATCGCGGGCAGCGCTTCGAGCACGATCTTTTCCTTGCTGTGGATACGGCAGTTGACGAGGTTCATTTGGGGTCGTGTCCGTTAAGTCGGGTTGTGGCTGGTGGAGACTTGCGTTTGGGCTTTGGCCAGCCGGCGGTAAAACGCTTGTGCGACATCTGCATGTGGCTTTGCATGGCCAGCGCGGCTTCTTCCGGTGCGCGCGCTTCCAGGGCGTGGAAGATGCGCCGGTGTTCCTCGATGGCCGCGGCCCAGCTCTTCGGGTTCTCGAAATACGCGGCCAGCTTGGAGAACAACGGGCTGGTGCGGCCGTCGAAGAGTTGGCTCACCACGTTGACCAGGACGCCGTTGCCGGCAGCTTCGGCGATGCGCACATGGAAGTTGCGGTCGCCGTTGATCGGAATGCGCCCGGCAGCGGCCTCGCTTTCCATTTCCTCGATGGCGGCTCGTATGCCGTCAAGCTGGGCGCGTTTGATGTTCCTCGCCGCCAGCGCCGCCACCTGCGGCTCGATCACGGCGCGCGCGCGGGTCAGCTCAAGCGGTCCTTCCTCCTGTTGCAGGGCGCTGCCCACGTCGATCGAATCCGGGCGCCGCGCGTAGATGCCCGAGCCGATGCGGATGTCCACATGGCCGGCCACCTCAAGCGCGATGAGGGCCTCGCGCACCGAAGGGCGGCTCACGCCCAGTTGCTGCGCCAGTTCGCGCTCCGGCGGCAGCCGTGTGCCGGGCGCATATTCGCCGGAGACGATCATGGTGCGCAACTGTTCGGCGATTTGCCGGTACAGTCGGCTCGGTTCGATGCTGGTAAGAGGCATGTCCCTGTTGCTTCGCGCCCGCCGGATGACGGGATTCGCCCTCGTGCTGCCGCAGTTTGTGTTTTTGTGCGTTCGGCCGGGCGTGGGCATCGGCCCGGCACGCCGCATCTTTGCGCATCCGGACCAATTGGCCTGACCAATTGACCAATTTCGAAGAATTCCACACTCGCACCCGGCGTGTCAAGCAATGCCGCATGCCGCACTGCGGGAGAAGTTCGTCGTGAACACCGTTGAACGCAGCGAAATCGAGCAAGCGGGCTTGTTCGAATCCTCACGCTTGCAGCGAGCGTGTCGACATTTCCGATGCGGTGTACGGGCGACGGGGCGCAATCCGCTA
>CAYYFR010000037.1:0-37258 GCA_964470865.1 uncultured Burkholderiales bacterium
TGCGCCTCGGTACCGGCCGCCATGGTCGCCGACAGCACCTCCGGGGGCACCAGGTTGCGCAGCACGCGCGGGGTGATCAGGAGCACGATCTCGGTCTTGTTGCGGGTGTCCTGCTGGCTGCCGAACAGGCGCCCGAGGATCGGAATATCGCCCAGGCCAGGTATGCGGCTGCCGGTGCTGCGGTCTTCATTGTTGATCAGGCCGGCCAGGATTTGCGTTTCGCCGTCTTTCAGGCGCAGCACCGTGTTGGTCAGGCGGGTGCCGATCTGGTAGGCGATCGAGCCGGCCGGGCCGGCGACCTCGCGCGCCACCGTGCTCACCTCCAGCGCCACCTTCATCGCCACTTCGCCGTCGAGAAACACCTGCGGCTCGATGTCGAGCTTGAGCCCCACATCGAGATAGCTCACCGAAGCGGACACGCCGACGTTGGCGGTGGAAGTGGTGGTAAATACCGGCAGCTTGTCGCCGATGTGCACCTTGGCTTTTTCGCGATTGCGCACGCGGATGCGCGGGTTGGCCAGGGTGTTGGTGGCGGTGATGTCGGCGCGCAGGTTGGCCACCGCCACCGGGTTGGCAACGCTGGTGGTGAAGGCGTCGAAGGGGCCGCGCGCGCTGACCTGGCCGGTGACGCCCAGCACCCCGTATTGCACCTGGTTGGGCCAGCGAATGCCGATCTCCTGCACCCGCCCGCTGGCGATTTCCATCACCTCGATCTCCAGCATTACCTCGGGTTCGGGCAAGTCGATCGAGGCGATCAGTTGCTCCACCAGGCGGATCGCATCCGGGGTGTCGCGCACGATGATGGCATTGAGCTTTTCGTCGGCGTAGAGGTCGCGCGTCTTGGCCAGCGCGCGGATCATGGTCTGCGCCTGCTTGGTATCGATGTTGGTCAGATAGAAGGTGCGCAAGGCCAGCTCCTGGTGCTCGCGCAGCTTGGCCGGGGTGTTGGGGTAGATCAGCACCGAGTGCTCGTTGAGCAGCTTGCGCTCCAGCTGGTTGGTCGAGAGGATCAGGCGCATCACCTCTTCGATCGAGGTGTTGCGCACGAAAATGGTCACGCGCAGGTCTTGCCGGACGTCGCGGTCGAATACGAAGTTGATGCCGGCCAGACGCGACATGGTCTCGAACACGCCGCGCAGCGGGGCGTCGCGGAATTCCAGCGTGATGGGCCGCGAAAACGGTGAGTTGACGCCGCCCGGCGCCACATCGGCCGCACGCTTTTCATCGATGCGACGCTTGAGCGCGCGCGCCTCGGGATGCTGCGGGCTCTCGGCCAACACCGCACGCACGCGCGCCTCGGCGCGCGCCACATCGCCCTTGCGGTGCAGTTCGTCGGCTTCGCGCACGCTTAGTGCCAGGCGCCGCAGTGCGGCGATCTCGTCGATGCCGGAACGCGCCCGCGCATTGCCGGGGTCGATCGCCTGGGCGCGCTCAAGATAGGTGATTGCCAGTTCAAGGCGGCCGGCGGCGCGTGCCGCATCCGCTTCGGCGAATACCTGCGCCAGCGCCAGTTCGCGCTGGCGCAGAAGATAGGTGCGGTACTCGCGGCGCTCGGGGTTCTCGCGCACCGCCGCCGCCACCTGCGCCAGGCCTTCCTCGAAGCGGCCGGCGGCAATCAGTTCACGCCCGTCCAGGTAGGCCTGGCTGGCGCAGCCGGCCAGCATCAGACATGCCATCAAGAGCGCGCTGCGCAGGGTATGCCTCATGGCGCGGCCCCGAGATCGAGTTTCTGCAGGATGTTCAAGGGCAGGTACATCAGGGTTGCTTCCTTTTCGTTCACGGCTTCGACGCGATAGTTGCGTTCCACCACATCGCCCGGGCGCAGCACATGCACCACCTGGCCCGCCTGCACGATCGCAGCGGTGCTGGTGCCATCGTTGAAGATGCCGATCACGCGAAACGGCAGCGCCGGTGCCTGCGGCGGCGGCGCTTTGGCCGTGAGTGCGGCCTTTTGCGCGGCCAGCGCGGCGGCGCTCGGCGGCGCTGGTGGCGGCGGCTCCCAGGCTTGCGCCAGGCCGGCGGCCAGCGCCGCATCGAACGGGGCGCGCCGCAAGCGATCGAAGTCGATCGGCGGCGCTGGCGCCTCAAGGGTGCCGGCCGCCTGCGCCGGCGGCAGCGCGGTGCGAGCAGGTGCAGCGCCGCGCCTGGACTCGCGCGTGGCCGGCGGCGCGGCCTCCTCCACGCGCGCGGCCAGCACCACCCCGATCAGGGTGAGCGCAAGCGCGCCCCACAACAACCTGCGGCGCGCGTCAGCCATCGCCACCCCGCAGGCGTGGCGGCGCGGCCGGCAGGCCGGGCGACGCCGCGCGATAACCGGGCACCAGCGTGGCGTCGACGAAATACAGCGACAGGCGCAGTTGCGCATCGACTTCGGCGGCGGCGCGCGATTCGCGCTTGAACACCACCTCTTCCAACACCAGGGTCGGCACCTCATTGAGCATCGCAGCCAGGAAGATGAACACATCGCGCCATGCGCCCTTCACCGGATAGCGCACTTCGTAGCGCCGCATGCCCAGCATGCGCTCTTCGTTCAAGCGATAGTCGCCGCTGTCAAGGGCGACGCGATTGGCTTGCGCCAGGCGGCTCAACTCGGCCAGCGCCGGCGCGATGGCAGCGCTGGCGGGGAAGCTTGCCCGAAACCGCTCGAGTTGCGCCGCCGCCGCTACCGCTGCCGTGGCGCCGCCAGCCACGGCGATGCGCCGCGTACGCAGGCGCGTGATCTCGGCCTTGATCTCACGGGCCTCTTGTTGCGGGCGCGCCACCGCCAGCCACCAGGCGGCCGGCGCCGCCGCCAGCAAGGCCGCGCCCACCAGACCGAGCACGCCGAGGTCGCGCAGCAAGACACGCAAGAGCGCCGGCCAGTTGCGCGCGGCCACCACAAAGCCTGCCGCCGCGGCATGCTTCACAAGGCCTCCTTCCATTGCGCCACCACCACGAACCCCACGCGCGGCGCGCCGCTGGCGTCGCGCGCCACCTCGTGCTGCGCCAGGTGCACCTGCTCAAAACCGGGGCGTGCCTGCAGGCGCTGCACAAACGCGTAGACCGCCGCCAAATCAGCCGTCACACCGCTGATGCGCACGCTGCGGCTCTGGGTGTCGGGGTTGAGCCCGGTCAGGGACACCTCGCTGCCGGCCGCCGCCGCGGTATCGCCCAGCAGGCGCGGCCACGGTGTGTTCAAGCGCGCGATGATCAGGTTGGCCTCGCGCAGGGCGCGCCCCTCCTGCGGATTGGCCGGCGCCGCCGGCGCGCTGGCCGCGCGCTGCGCGCGCACCCGGCGGTCGGCCTGGGCCTGCTGCGCGCTCAATTGTTCAAGATTCTCTTGCGCATCGAGTGCCTCGTTGAACAACACAGCGCAGGTCAGGGTGCCGGCGGCAAACAAGGCCAGCCCGAGCAGGCTTGCAGGGCGCCGTGCACCAACGAAATCAAGACGCAGCGCGCGCATGCTGCTCAGGCCGCCGCCACGCAGGGATCGACCCAGCGCTGCATGCGCCAGCCCGCCGGCAGTTGCAGCGCGGCAGCACTTTGTGGCGCCGCCACCAGGTTCAAGGCACGCACCGCGCGCGCCGCCGGCATGCCGATCGATTGCGCCTCAAGTGCGGCCACCAGTGCCGCACCGTCAAGCGCGCTGGCCGGCGCCAGGCGCGCACTCAGCCAGTGCTGCCAGGTGCCGCCGGCATGCAGGGCCGCGCACAAATGGCCTGGTTCGTGCACGGCAAACCAGGCATCGCCGGGCGGCATGCGCGACGCCAGCGCGGCCTGCGCGGCGGCAAAGTGCGGCGCGATCGAATCCACCCGCAGCCCGGCCTGGCCGCAGGCGGCGGTCAAGGCATCCCGCAGGCCGCCCTCGATCAGGACGGCAATGCCGGTGCCGGCGGCATCGCTGTCGACACACACGCGCCAGCTCTCGACTGCTGCTCCGTACTCGCCCCTGAATGCATGGCGCGCATAGGCGGCGGCCTCGTCGGCACGCGCGATGCCCGCTGCGGCCGGGATCAGGCAATAGTGCACGAAACGGTCGGACAGCACGATGCGCGCGCGGCGCGCGCCGCCGCAACCGGCATCCAGCAGTTCGCGCAGCGCCAGGAGCATGGCTTGCCAGGCCGGTGCAGCGCCCGCAGGCGCCGCCGTCGGCAATGCGCGGCGTGCCGTAAAGCTGCCGGCGGCCAGCGCCACGCCGTCGGCCATGCAGGACACCAGCAGCGGCGGGGGCAGAAATGGAATTCGCAGGCCCATGCTCAGCCCACCAGGGTGACGCGATTGAGTTCGGCAAGCGAAGTGCTGCCGTCGGCCACCAGCGCCAGCCCGGCTTCGCGCAGGGTGCGGGTGCCACGCGCGCGCGCGGCGTCCTTCAGCACGCGCACCGGTTCGCGCGCGATGATCAATTCGCGCAACACGTCGTCCAGCACCAGGATCTCGGTGACCGCGCGGCGGCCGCGATAGCCGGTGCCGCGGCAATGCGCGCAGCCCACACCAGCGCGAAACTCGAAGCCGGCAACTTCCGCCTCGGTCAGCGCCGATCGCGCCAGCTCCTCCGCGGTCGGCACCACCGGCTGCGCGCAGTGCGAGCAATTGATGCGCATCAGGCGCTGCGCCAGGATGCCGTTCAGGGCAGAGACAAAGCTGTAGGGATCGACCCCCATGTGCAGGAAGCGGCCGATCACGTCGAACACGCTGTTGGCATGCACGGTGGTAAATACCAGGTGTCCGGTGAGCGCGGACTGCACCGCGATCTGCGCGGTCTCGGTATCACGGATCTCGCCCACCATGATGCGGTCGGGGTCGTGGCGCAATATGGAACGCAGGCCGCGCGCGAAGGTGAGCCCCTTTTTCTCGTTGACCGGAATCTGCACCACCCCGGGCAACTGGTATTCGACCGGGTCTTCGATGGTGATGAACTTGTGGGCGCCGTCGTTGACTTCGCCGATCGCCGCATACAGGGTGGTGGTCTTGCCGCTACCGGTGGGCCCGGTCACCAGCAGCATGCCGTAGGGGGCGCTGGCCAGATCGCGAATCACCTCGCGGTCGCGCCCCGAGAAGCCCAGGCTTGCCAGCGTGATGCCGCGGTTGGCCTCGGCCAGGCCCTGCTTGTCGAGAATCCGCAGCACCGCGTCTTCGCCGAATACGCTGGGCATGATGGAGACGCGGAAATCGATGTCGCGCCCGCCCTTCTTCACCTTGAAACGGCCGTCCTGCGGTACGCGGCGCTCGGCGATGTCGAGCTCGGCCATCACCTTGATGCGCGAGATCACCTGTTCGGCCATCTCCACGCCGGCGGCGCTCCCCACCGCCGACAGCACGCCATCCAGGCGGTACTTGATGTGCATGCCGTCGGCGCCGCATTCAAGATGAATGTCGGAGGCGCCGGCGGAGAGCGCGTCGTAGAGCGTGGAATCGACCAGTTTGACCACCGGTGAAGCATGCGCGTGGATCGCCGCCAGCGACAAATCCTCGGCCGTGTCGGCCGTGCGCGCAGTTACCCCCAGGCTGATCAGGCCATCCATGGCCTTCAGATCCTTTTCATGGCGCATGAGCCAGGCGGCCACCTCGGTGAAATGCGCGATACGCCATTCCAGCGCGGCACCTGCGCGTTCCTCCAGCCAGTTGCGGCGCGTCAGGTTGAAGGGGTCGGCGGTCACCGCCAGCAGACGTGCACCATCGCGCATGAGCAGCAGCTCGCGCGCCTGCGCCTGGGCAAAAGGCAAGAGGTCGAAGGCCGGCGTGAAGCGCTCGATGCCGGCAACAGTCATGGCTTCGATGCCGGTGTAATCGGCCAGCGCGGCGATGAAGGCGCCCGGCTCCAGGCCCAGTTGCTCTTCGAGGCAGGCGGTGACGGAGCGGCCGGCAGCGCGCGCACGTGCGCTGGCCAGCGCGGCCTCGAACTGCGCGCGGGAAGGCAGTGCCGGCGCCAGCAGTGCGGGGGCGTTCATCGCACCTGCTCGGCCAGCTGAAAAATCGGCAGGTACATCAGAACCACCACCGCGCCGATGACAAGCCCCATGGCCAGCATCAGCAGCGGGCTTACCAGGCGCGTCAACCATTCGGCGGCACGCTCGGCCTGGGCGTCGTAGAACACCGCGATGCGCTCCATCATCACGCCCAGATCGCCGGTTTTCTCGCCCACCCGCAGCATGCGCTGGATCACCGGCGTGGTGAGGCGGGCCGTCTCGAGCGCGGCCGACAGTGGCTGCCCCTCGCGCACGCGCGTCACAGCGCTACGCAGGGCCGGTCGCAGATGCGCCTGCAGCAGCCCCTCGGACATCGCAAGCGCAGTCACCACCGGCACTCCGCCGCGCACCAGCATGCCGCAGGTGCGGAAAAAGCGCGCCAGCTGATAGGTCAAGAGCCGCACGGCGAGAAATTCGAACTTCCACAAGGCGGCACCGAACCAGGCGGCGGCGGCACGGGTGCGCGCGGCCAGCACGACTGCAGCAATCAGGCCGGCCGCAGCCAGCGCGAACACCAGCGCGTGGCGATCCAGCGCGGTGCCGGCCGCCAGCAGCCATTGCGACAGCAGCGGCAGATCGCCACCGATATCGGCGTAGACGCTGGCGAAGCGCGGCACCACATAGGCCAGCAAAAACAGGATCACAAGGCTGCCCACTACCAGCAGCAGCGCCGGATAAATGGCGGCATTGATCAAGCGCCCGCGCACCAGTTCCTGCTGCTGGCGATAGGCGACAAAGCGCGCCAGCGCCTCACCCAGGTCGCCGGTGCGCTCGCTGGCGCGCACGGTGGCCACAAACAAGGCGGGGAAGGCCGTGCCATCGGATTCAAGCGCAGCAGAAAAGGTGCGTCCCTCGGCCAGCATGCCGGCCAAGCGTTCGAACACCTGGCGCGTTTCCGCGCGCGGCTCTTTCTCGGCCAGGGTCTCAACGGCCTCGATCAGGGACACGCCGGAATCGAGCAGCGAGCGCAATTCCTGGGCAAACTGGGTCAGTGCAAATTTGCCCTCGCGCGCGCCGTCCAGGGTGCCGGCGCGACTGATCGACAACAAGCCCATGCCCTGGGCGGCCAGCCGGGCGCCGGCCTCGCGGATGTCTGCCGCGCTCACTTCCACCATGGCGACGGCGCCGCCGGGTTCGACCACCCTTGCCTTGAACCGCATGCGCTCTGCCCCTACCAGTTGACGATGTCGGCGGCGTCGCCGCTGCCACCGGGCTGGCCATCCTTGCCGAACGACGAAAGATCGAATTCACCGCGCTCGCCCGGCTGCTTGTAGAGGTAAGGCTTGCCCCAGGGGTCGTTCGGCACGGCCTTGCGCAAATACGGGCCGGCCCAGCGGTTTTCGTTGGCCGGTTTGACCATCAGCGCGGCCAGCCCCTGCTCAGTGCTGGGGTAACGCCCGGTATCGAGCCGGTATTGATCGAGCGCCGATTCGAGCGAGACGATTTGCGCCATGGCCGCCTTGGCTTCGGACTTGCCGATTTGCGAAAACAGGCGCGGACCGACATAGCCGGCCAACAGGCCGATGATGACCATCACCACCAGCAGTTCAAGCAAGGTAAAGCCGCGCTGGCAGGTGCGCGTGAGTGCGGGATCGGCAGAGTCGGTCATGGCGTGTGGTGCTGCGATTGGCCGTGGCTCCAAGGCGCGGGCGATGGATGACGAATCAGGGCAGTGCAGCACAAGATATGAAGCTTGCGTGACAAGGTGATGAAGAACGCAGTCCGAGCCGAATGGTCTTTTCGGAGCACGCGCAAATGATCCAAAAGGATCATCACCGACGCCGCGCTTGTCACAGAATGGTCACATCATATACCCATGGGAAACCGCCATGCACCTGCATGCAGCGGCGCGCTGGCCCGCTGTAACCCGATCGGGCATGCCTGCGGCCGGTCAGCGCGACACTTACCCGGGTGCAGCGCGCAACAGCGCAAGACGCTGCAACACCGCCGGCACATAGGCGCGGGTTTCACGAAACGGCGGAACGCGCATGCGCGCATCGAGCACGCTTCTGGGCCCGGCGTTGTAGGCCGCCAGCGCCAGCTCGAGATTGCCGGCGAAAAGCTTGAGCAGGTCACGCAGATAACGCGCGCCGCCGCTGATGTTTTGCAATGGATCGAACGGGTCGGCCACCGCGTACTGGCGCGCGGTGGCCGGCATCAACTGCATCAGCCCCTGCGCGCCCTTGGGCGAGAGCGCGCGCGGATTGCAGCGCGACTCGGCCCAGATCACCGCTGACAGCAAATGCGGATCCAGGCCCAGGCCGGTGGCCACCGGGGCGATTTGCGCCTGCCACGCCGCCTCGACATCCTTGCCGCAACCGGCTGCACGCGCGGCCGGCGGCATGCTGCGCGCTGCCACCTCGCCTACCGAAAACAAAAGCCGCCAAGCAGCGTCGCCTGCGGCATCGGTGAGGATCACTGCGCCTTCGGCATCCTCGAACACCGAGATAAGCGGCTGCGCCTCGACGGGGGCCAAGAAGGAACAGGCCAGCAGGGCGGCGCGCCACAGGCGCGCGCCAGGCGCCGAGCGCTTTCGGGCTTTCAAGTTGATTGCATGCATTGGCTGGCGCACGGCTATTTGAGACCCTTGACTCTCGGGAAGCATCTGGGTGGCGACCCGCTGCACGCTGGTCACCCGAGCATTCGCGGCTTGCGCACTGATGTCGCCGTCGCGCATGCGTGCCAGCGCTGCGTGTGAACTCAAGCCCGTGAACCGCATGCGGATGATCCTCATTGAAACCAAATGACCGCAAAGCGCGGCACAAAAGCCTGCAATCCCCGGATACACACGTGACCGCAGTATCTCAGGAAGCCCCGGCCTGCGCTTCGGCAAGCCGCCGTTCGAGCGCCTCACCCAAGGCTTGCAGCCCAACCTGTCGGGCCTCGGGCCGGAGAAAAAAAACGGGCCGCGAGGGCCCGTTAAAGAGGAGGTTTGAGCCACCGCTTAGCCCAAGACGAGGTTTGAGCACAGGCAGTCGCTACACGTCGCACGGCGTACTGCAAATACTGCGACGCGTACCCACACTATGACCGCAACAGGTGACAGCCTTGTGACCCGGCATGTGGGGCAGCAAGCCAAAAGCCATAGCGGCCTGCGGCGGCGGTCGCGCGATTTGTTGCAGCCGATGCGCGCCTCCATTGGCTGTTGCGGGTAGCGCCTGCGCCATGGTCCGAACGGACTATCGACGGCGCTTGGGTTGGCGTATCGGTGTCATACACGCTCACTAGACTGGAATCCGAACGCGGCAACCGGGCTCGCGCCATGCGCAGCATTGCCGAAGAAGTGTATCGGCGCCTCGGATCGATGGGTGTAAACAGCACGGCGCCAGATGAGCTCAGGAAATCAAGCCAGGGATGCCGGCAACGGGCCCCCAGGTCACGCGCTGCGGCGGGCCATGTTGCGCATCGCCGTGGTGCTGGTCGCGACCTTGGCCGCGCTGGCCTGGGCAGCCGATCCGATCACCAACGCCCTCCTGCCCTGGTACCGGCTGCAGATCGGCCTGCTGGGCCCGGAGTATCGGGTGCTGCTGCTGGCGAACCAAAAAAAACCGGCCGATACGGTGGTGGCACTGACGGTGAATCTGCAACGCCCGGTGCTCGCGCAGGGAAGGCTCAGGATGCCCGACCCGCGCGCGCAAGCCGAAGCATCGACCCTGGCCTGGGCGCCGCTGCAGTCGATCGGCATTGTGGTGGCCACGCTGCTTGCCTGGCCCGCACAGCGCATCGCCGAGCACTTGTGGCGCTGGCTGGCGGGCCTGCCGCTACTGGCCGTGCTGATCGGATTCGACGTGCCGGTCACCTTGATCGGCGCGGTACGCGATATCTACGACCCCGGCAACCTGCCGGCGGCCTGGGCCGGCCTGATGGCGCGCGGCGGCCGCCTGGCGCTGGCGCTCAGCGTCGCCGTGGCAGCGATTGCCCTGGCCGCGCGCATCTGTCGCCCACTCGGCCTGCCCGCCGCTGCCGCCATGCTTGCCGGCGCACTGCTCGCGACGGCAACACCGGAGGTGCGGGCGATTGTCGCCGGCGCCGCCCCGGACAGCCCGGCGGCGCGGGTCGACCCCAACACGACCACCTCGCCCTGGGCCGGGGTCGGCAGCGTGCGCGTCAATGGCGGGGTCTTCTCCGGCGCACTGATCGGCCGGCGCTACGTGCTGACCGCCGCCCATGTGGTGGCTGGCGCGGCTGCCACGAGCATTCGCTTCAACCTGAATTTCGGCGGCGCACTGACGCACGACATCGCGGCTGTGGCGCGCTACGTGTATCCCGATTACAACGGCTTTTCGGGATCCAACCCGAACAACGACATCGCCATCATCGAGCTGCAGGAGGAAGTGCCGGCGGGCGTGCCGATCTACGCGCTGCAGCGTAGCCCGCTTGCCAGCGGCAGCGTGTTGTGGCTGGTGGGTTACGGGGCCAGCGGCAGCGGCGACAGCGGCGTGACCGTCGCCGCCAGCGCGTCGGTCAAACGCGTCGGGCGCAATCGCGCGGACCAGTTTCGCGCCGACGATCAGGGCTCCGGCTCGCAGGAGGTGTATTACTTCGATTTCGACGGCGGCAGCGCGGCCAATTACATGGGCGGCACCACCCTTGGCAACAACGTGGAAGCCACACTGGCAGGCGGCGACTCGGGCGCGCCGGCCTTCATTGCCAGCGGCGGCTGGAAACTTGCCGGCGTCAATACATTCGTCGGCGCCTTCGAGAACGGTCCCACCACCGCCGGTGTGTTCGGCAGTGCCGGTGGCGGGCAATCGGTGGCGGCTTACGCGGCATGGATCGATGCCACCATCGCCGGCGCCGAACAGAAATACGCGCCCAGTGAAGACATTCCGACTCTGCCGCAGTGGGGCATGCTGCTGCTTTGCATGTTGTTGCTGGGCGAATTGCGGCGCGACGCTGCCGCGCCGGAATAGGCCGCGCGAAGTTGCGCCGCAGGCGAGGGCAGCGCGCGACGCTGTGGTCCGTTCGGCGCATTGCCGTGTACCGGCGTGTCGTAGTGTTGCAATATGCGACACGTAAGGTTCGTCACGCCGCGACATGTTGCGCGGATGAATTTCTCAAACCCCTGCCGGAGATTGCATGCCACTCAACCGATTTTCGCCCGCACGCCGCACCATGCTCAAACGCAGTGGTGCATTGGCCGCCACCTCAGTGGTCGGCACCCTGGGAGCCTTGCACGCACGCAACGTGCTGGCCGCCACCGGCAAGCAAAGCACGCCGGCGGCATCACCCTATGGCGCGTTGGCGCCGGTCAATGACCTGAGCACCGGCCTGCCGCTGTTGCAGTTGCCGGCCGGCTTTTCGTACAAGTCGTACGGCTGGACCGGCGACCTGATGGCCGACGGCAGACCCACTCCCAGCAGTCATGACGGCATGGCGGTAGTGGAGACGCGCCGCGTCGGCCGCAGCATGGAGAACGTGATTGTGCGCAATCATGAGCGTGGCCTGGTCGCGACGCCGGCTGCCGCAATCAATGCGCCCCACAACTATTCAACCGGTCTGGTCAACGGCATCATCACCCTGGGCGGCGCAGCCACGGTGCGCATCGGCCTGACAACGGTGACCAACCCGGCGGCGCCCAATCCGGCGCCGTTTGTGGGCTATGTCGGCGGCGGCACCAGCAATCTGGTGTTCCGCGACGGCAACTGGGTCAGCGCCACTTCTTCCATCGGCGGCACGCTCGGCAACTGCGCCGGCGGACCAACCCCATGGGGTAGCTGGCTGACCTGCGAGGAAACGCTGTTCGATTTTTCCGCCATCGGCGGCGCGAAGCACGGCTATGTATTCGAAAGCGACGCCAATCCACAGGACTCGATCGCCACGCCGATCGTCGAGATGGGTCGCCTGGCGCATGAAGCCGTGGCCGTCGATCCGGCCTCCGGTTATGTCTACGAGACCGAAGACAACCGCAATCTGTGCGGATTCTTCCGCTATGTGCCCAACGACCTCAGTGGCGCTGTCGGCAGCCTGCACAATGGCGGCAAGCTGCAGGCGGCGCGCATCAAGACCCTGGTGCGCCAGGCGCTGCCGACCTCGCTGGCACAGGCCAATGACGTGGCCCTGCTCAACCCCGACATCGGCGACGAATACCAGCTGGAATGGGTCGACATCGCCGACCCTGACGCCGGCCCGACAGTGGTGGCAGGCCAGCCCGGAGGCGTGACGCTGGGGGTGATGTCCGGCCCGACCTTCGAAGCGCTGTCCAAGGGCTGCGCGCGCATGGCCCGCGGCGAGGGCATCTGGTATGCGGCCGGAAAAATGTTCATCGTCGACACCGCCTCCGGCTTGGATGGCAGCAATCGCCCCGGGCGCGGTGAGGGCGCGGTATGGGAACTCAACCTGGCTACCATGCACCTGCGCGCGATATTCGTCAGCGCCAACCGCACCGTGGGCAACAATCCGGACAACGTGACGGTCAGCCCGCGCGGCGGCATCGTGCTGTGCGAAGACGGCGGCTTCGGCGACGCCGGCGCGCGCCTGCTGGGTTTGAACGGTGCCGGCGAGGCCTATATGTTCTGCCGTAACAATACCAACCTGAGCGCACCGCAAATCGGCGGCGCAGGCAAGAGCGTGGCGCCGGGCGACTACCGCGGCAGTGAGTTCGCTGGCGCCTGCTTCGACCCCAGCGGGCGGGCTTTATTCGTCTGCATCCAGACGCCTGGAATCACGCTTGCCATCAGCGGGCCATGGGCCCGCGGCAATCTTTGAGCCATTCAAAAACCCATGATCAGGATGGCATTGCGGGCGGACGGCAAGTCATACGTGTTTGCCGCCCACAACTTCAATTTCAACGCGGCACAACTGGCGGCGGTAGACAAGACCGGCGCCGGCGATCGCCGCAATACCGAATGGGCCGGCGCGATCAGCGGCCCATGGGCCAAAGGCAAGCTGTAACAGCCTGCTGTCAGCACAAATACTGAAATCCGGCTTCGGTGCCGCACCTGTCATACACACCAAGGAAAGCAATGATGAAAACCAAGACCCTCCTCGCTTCGATCGCCCTCGCCTCAGGCATGCTCTTTTCGCCGCTCGCATCCGCAGTGTTCGTTTCCAGCACCTCAGCGGCACCTGGGAATATCGTCACTGACTTCAGTGGCTTGGGCGTCGCCGCCATCAACCTCGACCTCACCGCCGCATTGCCGCCCACCACCATCAATTTCCGGATTGAAGCCGGCGATGGAGCAACACTTGCGTTCAACGCCGTCATCGCCAACCTGTTTGGCCAGGGCATTGGGCGCTTTTTGCTCTCACTGGACAACGCCACTTTCGGCGCGCTCGGGAGCGTGACCACCAGCTTTGGTTCCGTGCCTTTAGCGTCCGCCAACGGCGCGCTTGCCGGTATCGAATTTCTACCCGCGGAGAACTTTGGATTTACGCTCGGTGATCCGTTTCTGTCGGGCGCTACCGATTGGACCATCAACATTTCTCAATTGGTAGCTGGAGACAGTTTCGCGTTGCGTCTGGCGGTACCCGAGCCCCACAGCATGCCGTTGGTACTTGCCGCACTGGCCCTCTGCGGCATCTCGATGCGTCGCCGGAAAAGGCAAGATTGAGCATGTACACCCAATAAGGCGCAGCGCTGCGGATCGCGGTTCCGGCAGGGCGGGGCCGTGACCGCCCCCGCCCTGCGCCCGTGACGCGAAACCGGTTGCAAAAGCCCCCCTGCCGCACGCAGGGGTGGCTCTTTTCAGTTACACGCGTCCGCCAATGTCGCAATGCAGCGGCTCGCAGCGAGCCAACGCGAATTGAGGCTGCCGCTGAAGGCAGTCCTACCATGAGGTCATGGCCGCGTGCGCTCACCGGCATGCGCAAGCCTTGCCGCCCCGCCACTGGCCAGCGGCCAGCGTGCCAATGGCTCGCTCCAGGAGCCGATCTCGATATCGCCCGCGCTAAACAGCGCCATGCGCGCGGTCGAACTCCGCACGCACGCCGCACAGGCTCTGCCATGTAGATTGGCCGGCGGCCGGCGGCCCGAGCGGCTGCGGTCGGCGTCCCCTCACAAACAGCGGAAAATCCGGTTTGCACAACAGAGTCGGAAGCGCATGATTGCCGAGCGCACAAAAAGAACAGCCCCACGGACAAGCAACATCCGTGGGGCCGGCGAAGCCGATGCCGCCCTCAGGCGGCGGCCATAATCGTCAGGGAGAACATCTTTCGCATCGCTTCGCGAGGAAGAACATCCTGACTACTCGCCTATCGGCATCCCGCTGCAAATCTTTAGGCTGCACAGCGGTGAAAAAGTGCCGCGTTGCAACGCGGCCCCCTCTGCGCGACGGCCGGAAACATGCCGGACGCGTGCATCGAAAGCAATCGCGTACCCTGGTGACAAACCACCGCAGCGGCCATAAAAGCGCTTGCAATCCGCATTCGGCGGGCTGGTTCGGCGTTTGGCAGCGATGAAGCACCTTGCAAAATGGTCCGGTGACAGGTTAAACTGCGTAAACTGTTTAAACCATTTAAACCATTTATATCATTCTCATGCCAACTTCGCAACTCACGAAATCCGCAAAAAATGCCCGCGCCACAGCCGACATCAAGCGTGCCGAAGCGGCCGCGCATCCGCAAATCGTGCCGGCTGCGCCCGAAAAAATGCCTGCCGCGCAGGTCCAGGTCGAAGCGCGCGTGGTGCGCGACGGTTTCACCATGCCGCAGGGCGATTACGAAATCCTCAAGGCGCTGAAAGCGCAGTGCCTCAAAAGTGGCGTCGAAGTCAAGAAGAGCGAGTTACTGCGCGCCGGTGTGCAGGCGCTGGCCGCGTTGCCGGCGGCCAAGCTGCTTGAGCGCATGCGTGCGCTACCGGCGGTCAAGGCCGGCCGCAAGAAGATCAAGGCCTGAACCCTTACGGGCCGCACACGTCATGGCTTCCACCGTGCGCGGCGGTCGCGCCGCAGCGCCATCGGTCTTGCCTGCCGCGCTGCCGGAACTAGCGCAGCTTGAGCGCCTGCTCGACGCCGCACCATCCAGTGTGGGCGTGCGCACCGCCTGCGAAGTAAGTTGCGGCGGCCGGCGCCTGCCGGTCTACAGCATCACCCTGGGCAACCCTGATAGCAGTGCGCCCTGCGTAGGATTTTTCGGCGGCGTGCACGGCCTTGAACGCATCGGCACCCAGGTGTTGCTGCATTTCCTGGAACGACTTCTCGAGCGCCTTGGCACCGATGCCGGCTTGCATCGCCGGCTCGAGAATCTGCGGCTGGTGTTCATGCCGCTGGTAAATCCGGGCGGCATGCTGCAAACCACGCGCTCGAACCCGCGCGGCGTCGATCTGATGCGCAACGCACCGGTCGAGGCCAGCGGCAAGGTGCCGTTCATGCTGGGCGGCCAGCGCTTCTCCGCACGCCTGCCCTGGTTTCGCGGCGGCGCCACCATGGAAGACGAAAGCCGCGCGCTGTGCGAGGTGGTGGAGCGCGAAATGCTGGGGCGCCGCTTCGCCGTTGCGCTCGACTGCCATTCCGGCTTCGGCCTCACCGACCGCATCTGGTTCCCCTATGCCCACACGGCCACGCCAATTCGCCATCTGGCCGAGATCCACGCGCTGTCCGCCATGTTCGACCGCGACTGCCCGCGGCACGCCTACCTGTTCGAGCCACAAAGCGTGCAGTACCGCACCCATGGCGACTTGTGGGACCACCTGTACCAACGTGCCCTGGCCAGCGGCGATGGCGCATTTTTGCCTCTGACGCTCGAAATGGGTTCATGGCGCTGGATGCTGGAAAAGCCACGCCAGCTGTTTTCGCGCTTGGGTTTTTTCAACCCACTGCCGGCGCAACGCCACGCCCAGGTACTGCGCCAGCATTTGCCCTGGCTGGAGTTCCTGACCCGCAGCAGTGGCAACTGGACCGACTGGCTGCCGACCGGCCCCGAGCGCGCGCGCCACGAACGCGCCGGGCAGTTGCGCTGGTATGGAAGCGCTGCCTGAACCCACCTGGGTGCTGCTGCGCGGCCTGATTCGTGAATCACGCCACTGGGGTGCGCTACCGGGCCTCTTGGCGCGCGCCCTGCCCGCAAGCCGCGTGCTGTGCCCGGACTTGCCCGGCAATGGCCTGCGCAACCACGAACCCAGCCCGACCCGTATCGAAGCGATGGTCGAATCCTGTCGCGCGGCGCTCAAGCTTGGCGGCCATGCGCCGCCGTATCGCCTGCTGGCAATGTCGTTGGGCGGCATGGTGGCAGCCAGCTGGGCGAGCGCTTATCCCGCTGAAGTCGAAGCGCTGGTGCTTATCAATACCAGCATGCGGCCGTTCAGCCCGTTTTATCGGCGCCTGCGCCCCGCCAGCTATGCCAGGTTGCTGCGTGCGGCGACCGCATCCGCCGAACTGCCCGCACGCGAGACCCTGATACTCGGCCTGGTCAGCAACAGCGCGGCCAGGCGCGCTGTTGCCCTGCCCGCCTGGGTGGCGCTGGCGCGCCAGAACCCTGTCACGCGGCGCAACGCCCTGCGGCAATTGCTGGCGGCGGCGCGTTTTCGCGCTTCACCGGCGCCACCGGTAGCGCCAACGCTGGTGCTGGTATCGCAGCAGGATCGACTGGTTTCCCCTGCCTGCTCGCACGCGCTGGCGCGCGCCTGGGGCACTGCGCTCGCCAGCCATCCCGCCGCCGGCCATGATCTGGCGCTGGACGACGCGCCATGGGTGGTAGGCGAGGTGATGGCCTGGCTCGAGCGCCGCAGCGCCGGCAGCATCGCCAGATAAACGGCGACGGCTGCGCAATCTATGTAAAGTGCCGCGCGTAGCGCGCGTTCATCTGGGCCAGGTTGAGCAGCATGAACAGATCGGCGCTGTTGAAATCCGGATCCCAGGCCGGCGCGCCGCCCACCTTGGCGCCCACTCGCAGATAGCCCTTGACTAGCGGCGGCGCAGTCACGGGGTCGTGGTTGACGAGCTTGTCGACGGGTAACGCCAGTTTTGGGAAAACCCTGTACTCGGGGCCCACGAAGTCCTTTTCGCGCAGGTTGCCGTACAAATTCGCGGCGCCATGGCCACCGTCGCGCAGGCTGATGCTGACGCAGCCGATCAGATGCAGGTAACCGTAGCGTTTCATGAAGCGCGTGATGCCCGACCACAGCAGCATGATCACCGGGCCATTGCGATGCTCCCAATGAACGCAGGAACGGCCGGCCTCGACCATGCCGGCACGCAAATGCGCCAGGCGGCTCAGGTCGAATTCGATTTCGGAGTAGAAGCTGCCGATGCGCCGCGCGGTTTCCGGTGGCAGCAGGCGATAGGCGCCGACCACTTTGCCGTCAGCGCGGTTGCGCACCAGCAGATGCTCGCAATGCGCATCGAAGGCGTCGACATCAAGCCCGCTTTCAGGGTTTGGCAGGCGCGCGCCCATTTCTTCGGCGAACACCTTGAAACGCAGGCGCTGCGCTTCTTCGACCTCGCCCGCGCTGGCGGCGAAGTTGAGCGTATAACTGCTTTCGTCGCTGCGCAGCGCGCTTTGATGACGCACTTGCGGCACAAAAGCCAGGCCATCCTGATGAGCAAGCCAGTCGAGAGTCTTCATTGTTTCGATCCTTTGCAAAGCGGCACATGCCAGCGCCAAAGGTAAGGCGCGGCGGTGACGAATCGATGACAATTGGATGAAGAGTTGATTACAAGTCTTTGTTACATCAGGAATTCGGCAGGCAGCGCAACGCGCAGCACGGTCTGGGTTTCATCTTGCCGCACACGATTGGAAAACCACCAGATCGCGCCCTTCTTGATGGTCCAGTTGTCTTCGGCGCCGCCCAACAGCAGCGCCGCGGTACGCCCCAGCGTGGCTTGGTGGCCGACGGCGATGACGCAGCCGGTATCGCCGCCGCCTTCGGGCCAGTCGACCGCCGCCAGCAGGTCAGCCACGCCGCGCTCGGGATCCAGGCCCCCCACCACCTTGAAACGGCTCGACAAGGCCGTGGCGGTTTGCTGTGAACGCAGTGCACGGCTGGCCAGAAGCGTGGCACCTGCGGGAGCGTGCTGGCGCAGCCAGTCGGCCATCACCGCGGCTTGCTTGAAACCACGCCTGGTGAGCCCGCGCTTGAGATCGATATCGCCTTCTTCGGCTTCGGCGTGACGCCACAGGATGAGATTCATGTTGTCTCCGGAAATTGGTGTGGAAGTTTATCTTCGGCGCGGCTTCAAGGCGCTTGTCGATTGACACGGGCTTGCCTGGGCTTGCCTGGGCTTGCCTGGACTTGCATGGGCCAGCCGCGCCGGGCGCCGTAGTCTGGAGCCGCCGCTTGACTTAAGCGTGACAGTTCTTGCCCGCTTTGTCATCGTTGCGTCACATTAGGTTCATAAAGTACGCGGGTCGCACTTAAACGCTCCCGAAAGGATTGCCATGCATTTTGCAAAACTGATCACCCTGGTGGCGGCACTGGCCGGCACCGGCGCCGCATTCGCGCAGCAAGGCCCGATCGTCAAGATCGACGGCTCCTCCACGGTATACCCGATCACCGAAGCGGTGGCTGAGGAATACCAGAAAATGAAGAAAAATTCGGTCAAGGTCACCGTCGGCATTTCCGGCACCGGCGGCGGTTTCAAGAAATTCTGCCGCGGCGAGATCGATATCGCCAATGCCTCGCGCTCGATCCTCACCAAGGAAATGGAAGACTGCCGTGCCGCCGGCATCAAATATGTTGAACTGCCGGTGGCGTTCGATGCATTGACCGTGGTGACCCACCCCAACAACAAGTTCCTGACCCAGATCACGGTGGAAGAACTGAAGAAAATCTGGGAACCGGCTGCGCAGGGCAAGATCACGCGCTGGAACCAGGTCAACCCTGCCTGGCCGGATGCGCCGATGAAGCTCTTCGGTGCCGGCGCCGATTCCGGCACTTTCGACTATTTCACCGAAGCCATTGTCGGCAAGGCCAAATCCAGCCGCGGCGATTTCACCGCCTCGGAAGACGACAACGTACTGGTGCAGGGCGTGTCGCGCGATGTCAATTCGATGGGCTACTTCGGCTATGCTTACTACGCCGAGAACTCCAAGAAGATCAAGTCGATCCCGATCATCGAAAAGCCGGGCAAGCCTGCGGTCGCACCTTCGATGGAGTCGGTGATCAACGGCAGCTATCAACCGCTGGCGCGCCCGATTTTCATCTACGTGAATGCCAAGAGCATCGACAAGCCGGAAATCAGGGAGTTCGTCGAGTACTACCTGAAGAACAGCGTCAAGCTGATCCGCGAAGTCAAGTACGTGCCCTTGACCGATGCCGATTACAAGCATGCGCTGGAAAATTTCACCAAGAAGAAAACCGGCACCGCGTTTGGCGGCGTATCCGAAGTGGGCGTCAAGGTCTCCGACCTGCTGCGTCGCGAGCCGAAAGAGTAGCGCTTTGCAACATCCAAGGCCGCAGGCGCAACCTGCCTGCGGCCTTCCGCTTCAAGGCCTTCGGCCGGCGCGCCACGCCGTGCCTGTCGATACTCCCCTCCTGTAGACTGGTATGTCCTCCGTCCTCGCTGAAAGCCCCATGCTTGCCGTCGTGACCTCCGCGCGCCTGGCCAAACGCAGGTCGCGCCACATCAAGGAACTGCTCATCGAGATGCTGCTCCTCGGTGCGGCCATGGTGGCGGTGCTGACCACGCTGGGCATTGTGTATGTGCTGTTCTCGGAGTCGTGGGTGTTCTTCCAGCATGTGCCGCTGAAGGATTTCCTGTTCGACACGCAATGGACGCCGCTGTTCGACGACGCGCATTTCGGCATCATGGTGCTGCTGTCGGGCACGCTCACAAGTTCGGTGGTGGCACTGCTGGTGGCGATTCCGCTGGGCACCATCATCGCGATCTATCTTTCGGAATTCGCCACGCCGCGCTTGCGTGAAGTGTGCAAACCGATCCTGGAAATGCTGTCGGGTGTGCCGACGATTGTGTACGGCTATTTTGCGCTGTTGTTCGTAAGCCCGATCCTGCAATGGCTGTTTCCCTCGATGTCGGGCTTCAGCCTGCTCTCGGCCGGCCTGGTCATGGGCATCATGATCGTGCCCTATGTGGCTTCGCTATCGGAAGACGCCATGCGCGCAGTGCCGATGGCGTTGCGCGAAGGCGCCTATGCGATGGGCTCCACACGCTTCCAGACCGCTGTCAAGGTGGTCTTCCCCTCGGCCTTTTCCGGTGTGGCGGCAGCATACATCCTGGGCATCTCGCGCGCGGTGGGCGAAACCATGATTCTCGCGGTGGCCGCCGGCATGCAGCCCAACCTGACCTTCAACCCGATGGAACCGGCCGCCACCATCACCGCCTATATCGTGCAGGTGGCCTTGGGCGACCTGCCGCACGGCTCGATCGGCTACCAGACCATTTTCGCCGCCGGACTCACGCTGTTTCTGGTGACGCTGTCGTTCAACATTCTCGGTTACTTTCTGCGCAAGCGGTACCGCGAAGCCTACTGAACCCGGAACCAGACCATGGCCCTGCCAGATACCGCCGCCATCCGCACGATGGTGCAGAAGCACAAGCGCTACGATCACATGTTCGCCATCCTGGGTCTGTTGTGCCTGATGGTCGGTTTGCTCACCCTGCTGGCCCTTTTGGTCGACATGGGCATGCGCGGCATTCCACGCATCGACTGGGGCTTTTTCACCGAGTTTCCGTCGCGTCGCGCGGCCAATGCCGGCATTCTCTCGGCCTGGGTCGGCTCGGCGCTGGTGATGCTGGTGACTGCGGCGGCGGCGATCCCGGTCGGCATTGCTGCCGGCGTCTACCTCGAAGAATATGCGCGCAAGAACTGGTTCACCGACATCATCGAAATCAATATAAGTAACCTGGCCGGCGTGCCCTCGATCGTCTATGGCCTGCTGGCACTGGGCCTGTTCGTCTATCAGTTCAACCTGGGCCAGAGCATATTGTCGGCCGGGCTGACGCTTGCCTTGCTTATCCTGCCGGTGATCATCGTCGCCACGCGCGAGGCGATCCGCTCGATTCCCGGGCAGATTCGCGAAGGCGCCTATGCGCTGGGCGCCACCAAATGGCAGGCTGTGCACGACCACATCCTGCCCTATTCGACCTCCGGCATCCTGACCGGCGTGATCATCGGCATGGCGCGCGCCATCGGCGAGACCGCGCCCATCATCACCATCGGCGCCCTCACCTTCATCGCTTTCCTGCCGCCGGTGCCGGGCACCGGTGAACCGCCGGCCGGCATGTTCGACTGGCTGTTCTCGCCCTTCACGGTAATGCCGATCCAGATGTTCAACTGGACTTCGAGGCCTGAAGAAGCGTTTCAGGTCAACGCTGCGGCCGCCGGCTTTGTGCTGGTATTCATGACGCTGGCCATGAATGGCCTGGCGATCTGGATACGCTATCGCCTGCGCAAGAATCTCAAATGGTAACCAACATGCCCAACGCCGCCCTGCAAACCGCGCCCACATCGACCATCAAGGCCGACATTCGCAACTTCAACTTTTTCTACGGCGATTTCCAGGCCCTGAAAAATGTCAACATGAGTATCGAGGAAGGCCGGGTCACTGCCTTGATCGGCCCCTCCGGTTGCGGAAAATCCACCTTCTTGCGCTGTTTCAACCGCATGCACGATCTCTATCCGGGCAACCGCTACGAAGGTGAAATCGTGTTCCACCCGGACAATACCAACCTGCTGGCCGCCGATGTCGATCCGATCGAGGTGCGCATGCGCGTGGGCATGGTGTTCCAGAAGCCCAATCCCTTTCCCAAATCGATTTTCGAAAATGTCGCCTACGGCCTGCGGGTTCGCGGCGAGAGCAAACGTTCGGTGCTGGAGGAAAAGGTCGAACAGGCCTTGAACAATGCCGCCTTGTGGAACGAGGCCAAGGATCGCCTGCACGAACCGGCGTACAACTTGTCAGGCGGCCAGCAGCAGCGCCTGTGTATCGCCAGGTGTCTGGCCACCGACCCTGAAATGATCCTGTTCGACGAACCCACCTCGGCGCTCGATCCGATCGCCACCGCCAGCATCGAGGAATTGATCGACACACTGCGCGGCAAGGTGACCATCCTGATCGTGACGCACAGCATGCAGCAGGCGGCGCGGGTTTCGGATTTCACCGCCTACATGTATCTTGGCGAAATGATCGAATACGGCAAGACTGACGACATTTTCATCAAGCCGCGCGACAAGCGTACCGAGGATTACATCACCGGAAAGTTCGGCTAAACCATGGAAAAGGTCCATATCTCCTCGCAGTTCGATGCCGACCTTGAGCTGGTGCGCAGCCGGCTTTTGCAAATGGGCGGCATGGTCGAGGAGCAGTTGCGCAACGCCATCGCGGTCTACACCGGCGCGGATCGCAAGCTCGCCGAACAAATCAAGACCGTCGAGGAATCGATCAACATGCTGGAGATCGAGCTTGACGATCGCTGCACCCACCTGATTGCGCGGCGCCAGCCGACCGCAGGCGACCTGCGCCTTATCATGGCGGTGATCAAGATCACCACCGACCTTGAGCGCATCGGCGACGAGGCGGCCAAGATCGGCCGCATCGGCACCCAGATGCACGATCAGGGGCTGGTCAAGATGTTCGGCTTTTCCGACGTTCATGTCTGCGCCAACATGGCCATCGGCATGCTCAAGGATTCGCTCGACGCCTTTGCGCGCATGGATAGTGTCGCCGCCGAACGTATCGTCAAGCAGGATCAGCTGATTGACAACGAGTTTCGCAGCATCCTGCGCGAACTGATCACCTTCATGATGGAAGACCCGCGCACGATTTCGACCGCCCTGGGCGTGGTATGGATCGCCAAGGCGCTGGAACGCGTCGGCGACCATGCCAAGAACATCGGTGAATACGTGATCTATGTTGCCGAAGGCACCGATGTGCGGCATTCGATCTCAGCCGCCGGCAGCGTGCTTTGACGCCGCTCATCATTCTTCGCGCTCGGGACTAGATCGATGGCAATCGACACCACCCTGCTTTTGGTGGAAGACGAGCCGGCGATTCTCGACCTGCTTGAATTCACGCTAGCCCCCAAGGGCTACAACATCAAGCGCGCGACCGACGCCACCACGGCCCTGGAAATCGTGCGCGACGCCCTGCCCGACCTGATGATCCTCGACTGGATGCTGCCCGGCGAATCGGGCGTGCAACTGGCACGCGTGTTGCGCAGCGATCAACGCACCAAGGGCATGCCGATCATCATGCTGACCGCGCGCGCGGAAGAAGCCGACAAGATTTCCGGGCTGGATGCCGGCGCCGACGACTACATGACCAAGCCGTTTTCACCGCGCGAGCTGGTGGCGCGGGTCAACGCATTGTTGCGCCGGCGCGCGCCCGAACATGCCGACGAGCCGATTGTCTACGGCCCGCTGACGGTCGATCCGGCGCGCCATGAAGCGCGCGTCAACGGCAAACCGCTGGTGATGGGTGCGACCGAGTTCAAGCTGCTGCGCTTCCTGACCGCACACCCGGAGCGCGTGTTCTCGCGCGCGCAACTGCTCGATCAAGTCTGGGGCGACCATACTTTCATCGAGGAACGCACCGTCGACGTGCACATCCTGCGCCTGCGCAAGGCACTGTCGAACGAGGCGGCGGATGGCCTGGTGCAGACCGTGCGCGGTGCCGGCTATCGGCTTTCTCGCACTACAGTGGATAATTGAGGATCTTTACTCTCGCCTGAGGCATTTTGGAGCGCTTCTGGTTTCCGGTCTGGGGCCGCTTCGGCCTTATCGCCTTTGTTGCGATCGGCACCGATCTTGCCTTTGGCTTGCTGCCGGCCCTGTGGGTCGCCCTGGCCGGTTTGGCGGTGCTTGTCGGCCTGCACCTCTATTACCTGAGCCACATCACCCACTGGCTGCAACAGCCCGACAATGACGAGCAGCTGACCGAGTTGCCGTCCGGATACGGTGCCTGGACGGCCGTATTTGCCGCGCTGCGGCGCAGCCGCCGGCGCGGCGACCAGGAACGTGACCTGGTCACCGAAACCCTGAATCGCTTCATCGAAGCGACAAACGCCCTGCCGGACGGCATCGTCATTCTCGACCGCGGCGGCCTGATCGAATGGTGCAATCCATCGGCCGAGAAACACCTGGGGCTCAACCTGGCGCGCGACCGCGGCTTCCTGATTCTCAACCTGGTGCGCCAGCCGGCTTTCACCGAGTACCTGATGCGCGCCGATTTTCGCGAGCCGCTGACGCTTGTCGACGCGGTGGCGCAAACCACGCTCTCGGTGCAATTGCTGCCGTTTCAGGAAACCCGGCGCATGGTGGTATCGCGCGATACCACGCCATTCACCCGCATGGAGACCATGCGCAGCGACTTCATCGCCAATGTTTCACATGAGTTGCGCACCCCGCTTACGGTGGTGGGCGGTTTTCTCGAACAAATGATCGAGCAACCGGATATCGCACCGGCACAAGTCAGACGTATCGAGAGCATCATGCTCGATCAGACCCAGCGCATGCAGCGCCTGATCGAAGACCTGTTGACGCTGTCGCGCCTGGAAACCCATATGGCACCGGATCGCGAGACCGCCTTCGCTGCGGCCCCGATGCTGGAGGCGATCGTGGCCGAAGCGCGCGCCCTGTCGGCCGGAAAGCACGCAATCGAGGTCAACATCGCGCCGCTTACCATCGTGGGCGCGATGGACGAACTGCGCAGCGCATTCGCCAACCTGGTGTCAAACGCGGTACGGCATATGCCAAGCGGCGGCGTGGTAAACATCAGTTTCACGCGCCACCTCGACGGTGCCTGCTTTTGCGTCAGCGACAACGGCCCTGGCATCGCGCCTGAGCACCTGCCGCGCATCACCGAGCGCTTTTACCGGGTCGACAAGTCGCGCTCGCGCGAGACCGGCGGAACCGGCCTGGGCCTGGCGATCGTCAAGCATGCGTTGGCGCGCCATGGCGGGCGCCTGGAGATCGAAAGCACGCTTGACCGCGGCAGCGAGTTTCGCGCCATCCTGCCGGCTGCGCGCGTGCGTTCAAGCCCGATCACGGAAAGCGCTCAGCCCGCCTGACCCCCACTTCGGTCAGGTACAGCACCAGCGAATAGTGGGTTGCGTAGCGCGCCATCACCCGATCGGCGATACGCCCGGCTGAGGCCTCATCGCATATCACGCGAAACTCGACCGAACGATCGCCCTCCCAGTCGCCGGCTCGCTCGCCGCTGCCACCGCCGCCACGTACCTCCGAAATGGTGTAGCCACCGCCGCCGGCTTCGCGCACCTCCGCGATCAGCGCACGTTCCAACGCCGCCTCGGCGATGATGGTCAAGAGTTTGCGTGCATGCCAGGATTGCTCCATGCTTCACCTCGCCAGAAAAACCGCATAGGCGTGATACACGCCAAGACCCACAAACACGTTGAACGGAAAGGTCACACCCAACACCACCGGCAGCGAAAGCCCGGGGCTGGCCTCCGGCACTGCGACCCGCATCGCCGCCGGCGCGGCGATGTACGAAGCACTGGCCGCCAGCGTGCCCAGCAGGGCAGCGCCACCCACCGAGAGGCCGATCAGGCCACCCAATGCGGCACCGGCTACGCCGAACAGCAATGGCGTGACGATTGCAAACAGCACCAGGCGAGCGCCACTGTTCTTCAATTGCGCAAACTGGCGACCGGTCACCAGGCCCAATTCGAGCATGAACAGGCACAGCGCGCCCTTGAACAGATCGACGAACAAGGGTGCGGTCGACTTGAGCCCGGCAGGCCCCAGCAAGGCGCCGATCGCAAGCCCTCCCAGCAACAGCAGAACGCTCTTGCCTGCCAGCACTTCCTTGAGCATGGGCGTGAGCGCGCCACCGGCACCTGCCCCGCGCGCCAACAGCACGCCCACCACGATGCCCGGAACTTCGAGCACCGCCAGAAAAAGAGCCAGGTGAGGCTCGAACGGAATCGCACGCGCTTCCAGCCAGGCAACACCGGCGGCGAAGGTGACCACGCTCACCGAGCCATAGTGCGCCGCGATCGCCGCGGCGTTGATCCGGTCGAGTCGCACCAACCGCTTGAGCGCGACATAGGCCACTACCGGCAACACGCAGCCCAGGGCGATCACCGCCAGGGTTTGCGGCACCAGGGTGGTCAGCGGATGGCGCGCCAGTTCCACCCCGCCCTTCAAGCCCAGCGCCAGCAGCAAATAGACTGAAAGGGCTTCGTAAATCGGCTCAGGCAGGCGCAGGTCGGACTTGACCAGCCGCGCGATGATGCCGAGCAGGAAAAACAGGATGACCGGGTCTATGCTCAAGCACCATCACCCGCATGCATGCCGCCCGGGCCGATGCGCCACATTTCCTCGACATGGGTCACCCAAACCAGGCCATCCCCCACATGCCCGGTAGCCGCACAGACTCGGATGGTTTCGATGATCAGCCGGACCTGCAGATCGTCTGCCACGATCTCGATACGCACCTTGCTGGAAAAATCGACCAATCGATCGCACTGTTCACCCAGGCGATCCGGCGCGGTCATGCCGCCACAATCGGTGACGGTCATGCCGGGAAAATCCGGCAGGCGCCTGAGTGCGCTACGCAAGGCTTGAAGCCGGACCGGTCGCACAATCGCGGTGATTTTTTTCATTTTCAAGCCTCTTTCGCCTGCTTTTCCTCGAACCAGCGATACTGCACCGGCACCACCAGCAAAGTAAGTGCGGTGCACGAAAAAAGGCTGCCGATCACCTCCACCGCCAATGGGCGCGTGACTTCCGACCCGGGGCCGGTCGAAAACAGCATCGGTATCAGCGCCAGTATGACAACCGAAGCGGTCATCATCACCGGCCTGAAGCGATGAGTAAAACCCTCGATGACGGCTCGGAGGACACGATCTCGATGCGCACTTTCTCGGAGTCGTCGGTCAGCGCGCTCTTGATGTCCGAGGCGATCGGCGTGTCCGGGTGGTAACCGGATGTCTGCGCGCGCGGCACGGTCGTGCCGGGAAAAATCCGCTATCTTGCGGAACGCCGCGCGCACGCGCGCCAGGTGCGCGGGCTGGATGAGCACCTTGATTTCCTTCATGCCTCGACCCTCTTCTCCTCGAAAAAGCGGTACAGCACCGGCACCACCACCAGGGTCAGCAGGGTGCAGGTGATGAGGCCGCCGATCACCACGATGGCGAGGGGCCGCTGCACCTCGGAGCCGGGCCCGGTGGCGAAGAGAAACGGAATCAGGCCCAGCATCGCCACCGTCGCGGTCATCATCACCGGGCGGAAACGCTGCGTCGCGCCCTGCACCACCGCTTCTGTGAGCGTCAGCCCGTCGTCGCCCAGCTTGCGGATGTAGGTCACCAGCACGACGCCGTTCAGCACGGCGATGCCCCAGAGCGCGATGAAGCCGACCGAGGCCGGCACCGAGAGGTACTCGCCCGAGAGGGCGAGCCCCAACACCCCGCCGATGGAGGCGAAGGGCAGGACGGTGATGATCAGCGTGGCCAAGCGCAGCGAGTTGAACAGCAGGAACAGCAGGAAGAAGATCGCCGCGATCGTCGCCGGCACGATCAGCATCAGGTGGCCGAGGGCGCGCTCCATGTTCTGGAACTGGCCGCCCCAGGCGAGCAGGTAGCCCTCGGGCAGCTTCACCTCGGCGGCCACGCGCTGCTGCAGTTCCGCGACGAAGCCGCCGAGATCGCGGTCCTTGACGTTGATGCCGACCACGATGCGCCGCTTCGCGGTCTCGCGGCTGACCTGGGCGGGGCCCTCGGCCACCTCGATCTTCGCCAGGCTGTCCAGCTGCACCAGCGCGCCGGAGGGCGCGGTGAGCGTGATGGCGCGGATCTCCTCCACCGAATCGCGCAGCCGCTCGGGCAGCCGCACCACGGCCTGGAAGCGGCGCTCGCCCTCGTAGATCTCGGTGGCCACCTTGCCGCCTATCGCCATCTCGATCACGTCCTGCACATCGGCGACGTTGAGCCCCTGGCGCGCGATCGCCTGCCGGTCGATGGCGATGGTGAGGTACTGCTGCCCGCCCACCCGCTCCACGCGCATGTCGCGCATGCCGCGCACGCCCCGGGCAACGCGCGCGATGTCTTCGGCGACCGCCTTGAGTTGAACCAGGTCGTCGCCGAACACCTTGACCGCCACATCCGAGCGCACCCCGGTGACCATCTCGTCGACGCGGTCGGAAATCGGCTGCGCCATCACCAGCTGGATTCCCGGCAGCGTTTTCAGCTTCTCGACGATGGCCGCCGCGATATCGTCCTGCGTCCAGCCCTTCGGCCATTCGCTGCGCGGCTTGAGCGAAAGGATCGGATCGGACTCGTTCGGTCCGGCCGGGTCGGCGGGAGACTCGCCGCGCCCGAGGCGCGACACCGCCATCTTCACACCCGGCACCTCCAGCACCCGCCGCATCGCCTCCTGCTCCATGGCGATGGATTCCTCGATGGAAATGTTCGGCACCCGGTCGAACGCCGGGGAGATCGAACCCTCCTTCATCTCGGGAATGAAAGCGGTACCGAGGAACGGCACCACCGCGAGCGTGCCGGCAAAGGCCAGCAGGGCCGCGCCCACGGTCTGCTTCGGATTGCCCAGCGCGGCATGCAGCAGGCGCAGGTAGCCCGCCTTCATGCGCGCGATCAGCCAGGTATCGTGCTCGGCGCCGCCGCGCAGCGCATACGAGGCGAGCGCCGGCGTCAGGGTGAGCGACAGCACCAACGAGACGAAGAGCGCGATCGCGATGGTGTAGGCAAGCGGCGCGAACATCTTGCCTTCCATGCCCTGCAGGGTCATGAGCGGCAGGAAAACGAGGATGATCACGCCGATGCCGAAGATCACCGGGGTCGCCACCTCCTGCACCGCCTCGAACACCACGCGCGCGCGGCTCTCGCCGGGCCGTTGGCCGAGACGCGCGAAAGCGTTCTCCACCACCACCACCGAGCCGTCCACCATCAGGCCGACGGCGATCGCCAGGCCCCCCAGGGACATCAGGTTGGCCGACAGGCCGTAGCGGTTCATGACGATGAAGGTGGCCAGCGGAGTCAGGATCAGCGTCGAGACCACGATAAGGGAGGAGCGCAGGTCGCCCAGGAACAGGAACAGCACCACCACCACCAGGAGCACGCCCTCGAGCAGCACCTTGGTCACCGTCCAGAGCGCCGCGTCCACCAGTTCGGAGCGGTCGTAGTAGGGCACGATCTTCAGGCCCCCCGGCAGCATCCCCTGGGCATTGATCTGCGCCACGCGCTCCTTCACCCGGCTCACCACCTCCTTGGCATTGCCGGCGCGGATCATCATCACCACGCCGCCCACCGATTCGGTGAAGCCGTCCTTCACCATCGCGCCAAAACGCACTTCCTCGCCAAAGCCTACAGTGGCCACATCGCGGATGAAGACCGGCGTGCCACTGACTTCTTTGAGCACGATGCTGCGGATATCGTCCAGGTCCTTCACCAGGCCGATGCCGCGCACCAGGTACTGCTCGGCGCGCTGCGGCAGCACGCCGCCGCCGGAATTGGCATTGTTGCGGGCCAGTGCCTGCCACACATCCTGCATCGACACCTTGTAGTAGCGCAGGCGGTTGGGCTCGACTAGCACCTGGTACTGCTTGACGTAGCCGCCGGTGGAGTTGATCTCGGCCACCCCCGGGATCGAGCGCAGCAGCGGCCGCGCCACCCAATCCTGCGCGATGCGACGCTCGACCAGTTCCGCCTTGGTCAGCGCGCGCTTGCCGTCGTCGGGCCGCTCCAGCGTGTACTGGTAAACCTCGCCGAGCGCGGTGGAGACCGGCCCCAGCACCGGCGTGACGCCGGCGGGCAGCCGGCCGCCGATCTCGATCAGGCGCTCAAGTACCAGCTGCCGGGCGAAGTAGACGTCGGTCGTGTCGGTGAAGACGAGCGTGATGAGGGACAGCCCCGGCTTGTTGAGCGAGCGCATCTCGGTCAGCCCCGGCAGCCCCGTCATGCCGACCTCGACCGGCGCGGTGACGAAGCGCTCCACTTCCTCGGGCGAGCGCCCGGCAGCTTCGGTGGCGATCTGCACCTGCACGTTGGTGACGTCGGGGAACGCGTCCACCGACAGTTTGCGCGCCGCGTTCAACCCGAACGCGAGCACGATCAGCGCGATGACGACAACGATCAACCGTTGCGTCAGCGCGGCCCGGACCAGCGCGTCGATCATCTCCGTGTACTCCGTTCAGTTGCCCGACAACTCGCGCCGCTTGCGCTCGTTGTTCAGGTGAAAAGCGCCCTCGACCACGATGATCTCGGCCTCGCGCAGGCCGGCGAGCACCACGCGGCGGCCGTCGTATTCGAGACCGAGCTGCAACGCCTGCAGGCGGTACGCGTCCTTGCTTGTCTGCACGAAGACGAAGTCGCGGTTCTCCTCGCGCACCACGGCTTGCGCCGGCACCGTGAGCCGCTTCTGCGGCTTGCCCTTGATCACCATCGAGGCGAGCATCGCGGGCTTGAACGCACGCGCGGAGTTCGGCAGGTCCATGCGCGCGCGCACCGTGCGCGTCCCGGGGCTCACGGTCGCGCTGACGTAGTTCAGCACGCCGGAAATCCGCTCGCCGGGGAGCGCGGCGATCTCGACCTGCACCGCTTCCCCGCGGCGCACGCCGCCTGCGTTCTCCTCCGGCACATCGGCCACCACCCACAGATTGGACAGGTCGGCCACCAGGAACACGCCGTCGGCGGGCTGCACGACCTGGCCCTCGGTCACCTTGCGGTCGATAACGGTGCCGCTGATGGTGGCGACAATCTGCGTCCCCGAACTGATGGTGCGCGTTTCGGCCAGCCGGTCGATGGCCGCATCGCCCATGCCAAGCACCTTGAGCTGCACCCGCAGCGCATTCACCTCGGCCTCGGACTGCGAGAGTTCGGCCTGCCGCCGCTGCAGTTCCGCCGCGCCGATGACGTCTGCGTCGAGCAACTGCTGCGCCCGCGCCGCGGCGCGGGCGGCGAGCCCGCGCTGCGAAAGCGCCTTGACCAGGCCCAGTTGCGCGGCAGACAGCTCGGTGCTGTTCAGGGTCGCCAGCACCTGCCCGCGGCGCACCTCGTCTCCTTCGCGCGCCGCGAGATCGGTGATGCGTCCGGCAACGGGCGTGCCGACGCGCGCCAGGCGCGTTTCGTCCACCTCGATGCGGCCGGGCACGCGCAACAGTTCGCGCACCTCGTCGTAGGCCGGCGCGCCGAGCACCAGCCGCCCCGCCAGCTCGGGGCCGATGGCCACCGCTAGCGGATCGCGCGGCGCGGATGTGGGCGCGGGCGCGGGCTTGTCGCCGCAACCCGCCAAGGCCGTGGCAAACGCCACGGCTGCAAGGAATCGAATCATGGATTACTCCGTACGAAAGGGGTGGCGCGCGCGCAGCCGCTGAGTATCGAGCCACGCGGCGATGCGGTCAAAGCAGGCCTGGTTATAGTCGCCGCGTACCGCGCGGCGAGCGCAGGTGGCGCCGGCGGCTTCATGTCATTCACCCTTGATTTCAGTTGCGGCCAGGCGCTCGAGTTCCGCCTTGGCCGCGTGCAGTTCGAAACGAGTGTTGATGAGATCGGCGCGCACGGCGCGCAACTGGCGCCGCGCATCCAGATACTCGAGAATCCCGCGCTCGCCAAATCGGTAAGCCGCTTCCGCGATGTCGACCACCGTGCGCGCCTGTTCCAGGATGCCGCCTTCCAGCGCCTGCAGCGACTTCAGTGCCGCCTGGTATTGCTGCCACCCGGCCTCGAAGCCCTGCGCCAGGGAAAAACGGCGCAGGTCGGATTCACTGCGGCTTCTGATCGCCTGTGCACGGGCCTCGTCGATCGGCCCGCGCCGCCTGTCCCACAGCGGCACGCTCAAAGCCACGCCGCCGCGCACGCTGCGAATTTCGGGTTCGTTCTCCGACACGATGCGCAGTTGCACCGACGGCAACACCAGTTGGCGCTCGACCTCGACCTGGCTTTCGGAACGTGCAAGTTCGGCCAGAGCGCGCTTGAGCTCGGGATTGGCCACCAGCACCGCGTCGCGCAGGCTGGCGTAGTCGGCACGCGGTGTCTGGCGATAAAAGTCACCCGCCACGGCGAATTCCGCAGGCAGAGCGGGGCTAACGGCTTGCTTGAGGAACGCCTTGGCTTCGGCTACCCGCGCGCCACTACGCTCCAACTGCCGCAGTGCCAGAGACACTTCATTGTCAGCGCGAATAAGGTCGAAGCGCGCTGCCTCGCCAGTGCGCGTGCGCACGCGGATGCGGTCGCGAATCTGCTGGGTGAGTGCCAGGTCTTCACGTGCGGCATCCAGTTCCTCCTCACGTCTGAGGGTCTCGAAAAAGCGCGACTTGATTTCCGCCACCAGGTTGTTTTCGACAACCCACACATTGATTTCGCCGGCCTGTGCACCGGCGGTCGCGGCTTCAACCCGCGCCGAGCGTAAGCCCGGGTTCTCGATGCGCTGCGAAAAACCCAGGGTCGAGCCGCTGCCGCCGAGGGTGCCTGGCGTACGGGCACGAAACGAAGCACCCATCACTTCAAAATCCGGATTGGGATACGCACGTGCCGTGGTCACGCCGGCGCGACCGGCCAATGCCTGCGCACGCGCCGATTGCAGGGCGAAGTTTTCACGCCGGGCCAGCGTGAGCAGATCATCAAGGGCGTAGGCGCCCGCGACGGGCATTGAAGGCTTGGCGAGAGGCGACGTTGGACGCGCATCGGCAGCCGCTGCCGGCCGATCCTGCGCGCCAAGCGTGCCGGCGCAAATCATGGTCATGGCGGCAATCATCCGCAGGGCCATGAACGCACGACACGGACGAAACGGTGTTTCGGCAAGGCTAAGCATCATTCTATGTATTTCACGTTGATCATTTATATATACATCCATACAGATTGTGCGCCACAGCATTAGTTCCCCTGAATGCCATCGGGAAGACCATTGAAATCATGGCTAGGATTGGCGCCCTGCCCATGCGGCAGCGGATCGGCCGAACAACACCTTCCCGGCGCTCCCGGCACTGCCGGGAGCGTCATGGGAACGAGCGAAAAGGGAACTACAGGAATGAAGCGGAGATGGCGCTACGACTGCATGGCCAACAACTCAGAGCATGTGAACAGATCGCCTACCAGGGTCGGTCTCGCGCCTGTGATGCCTCCTGGCCATACGGCAGTATGGCGGGGCTTTTCGACGCGATTCCGACCCGCTCGCTACGATCGCTTTTCCCGCCCTCAGTCCAGTTCGATCAGCAGAGCCGCGACCGCCAGGCCGACACCGGCAGGTACGCCGATGCGCTGCCACAAGGATGCAGGACCACCGGTTACGATCTCGACCGGAATGGTCGAGCCCGCCAGCACGCGCCCGGTCACCGAATTGGTGAGAGTCCGCACCAATGTGCTCTTGCGGGTAGCGCCCATGACAATGCGTGCACATTGCTCACGTTCGGCGACCGCCAGAACTTCAGCGGCAATATCGAGGCTGGTCGAAGCGTGGACCGTGGTTTTGACCCCAGCCAATTCGAGCAGACGCTGCACCGGCTCCAGCGAGCGCGCCGCTCGCTCAGCGGCAAAACCCTGCTTGGCTTGCCTGGGCAGAAAGCGGCCGATGTGCTTGTGAATGAAAGGGGTCACGTGCAGCAAGTGCACCTGTGCGCCGCTGGCACCGCGCAGGGAGCGGGCGAGATATTCGGCGGCGCCCCGGCTCTCGGCTCCGCCGTTCACCGGCAGCAGAATACGGCCGGGGATTACCAGTGATTGCTCCATTGCGAGCGGTGCCGCTGCCGATCCGGAGGTTGCTTCGATTGCAAGGTTGTTCATCGCATTGCTCCTGTTGCCTTTTCTGTTGAAGGAATAACCAACTGCAAGGACTGCACCGACGATCGCTATATAGGCAAACCACGCAAAACCCATGTAGGGTTCGACATAAGGCTTGACCAGGGGCTCGCTTAACATCATCTTGGCGGCGGTCAGCGCAAGGACCGCAGCACCGATGTACATGATGGCCGGGTATTTCTCGACCCATTTCAGGATCAGGGTGCTGCCCCAGACCACGATCGGGATGCTGATCAACAGACCAAGCACAACCAGGAGGAAGTTGCCGTGCGCCGCACCGGCTACCGCCAGCACGTTGTCCAGGCCCATGACCGCGTCGGCGATGACGATGGTCTTCATCGCGCCCCAGAAGGTGTTGGTGCCTGTGTGCCCGCCTTCGTCACCATGATCTGCGGGCTTGAGCAACTTGACCGCGATCCACAGCAGCAAGGCGCCACCGACCAACAGCAAGCCGGGAATCTTGAGCAGCCACACCACCACCAGAGTCATCGCGGACCGCACGACGATGGCCCCGACCGTGCCCCACATGATGGCCTTTTTCTGCAAATGCTTGGGCAGATTGCGGGCGGCCAAGGCGATCACAATGGCGTTGTCGCCTGCCAGCACCAGGTCGATCAGGATGATCGCGCCCAGCGCCCACAGAAACTGCATCGAAAAAATATCCACTTTCCCAATCCTCCGCGCCCGGCTAGCCCCCTGGGGAAACCCGCGACACGATCAGGATGACGGAAAAGGCGAGCGCATGAACCTTTGCCGACCAGACGGTCGCCAAGGTCTCGCTCACAAGCACCGGAATCGGCACTTGCCGGACGATCCGGGAGGCCCCCTTGCAGGAAACTCCGTATTGACGAATCGCCCGCCGGTGGAAAAGCCCAACCCGGAAAGCTACTCCCCTTGACACCCGGTTACCCGGAGCCGCTACGCAGCTTCGAAATATACCAAGTGAGGAAATTATTCATAGAGAATATCAATGAATATTATGGATGTCAATACCTTTTTATCTATCGTTTTTTTAACTACCCGAGTTCGCCTCTGGCCCCAGCCTTGATTCGCCTGCGGGCTCAGGCGGATTTCCGCGCGCGAGCCTCCGGCAACTGTGGCCTCGGCAGGCCTGCAGGGACTACGCGTGCACGCCTGGCTTCGGCGACAACATGATCGAAAAACGCCCGTGCCACCACCGACAGCCGCTTGCCGCGCAGGGTTACGAAGTACCAGTCGTCATGCAGGGGAAACCCGGCCACGTCGAGAATCGCCAAGCCGTCGTGCTCGGGTGCGACGTCAAGTGCGTGGCGTGACAGCACTGACACCCCCAGCCCCGCCGCGACCGAGTGCTTGATCGCCTCGTTGCTGCCCAGTTCCATGCGCACATTGGGCACAAATCCGCTTTCCGCGAAAAACGCTTCGGTGCGGATGCGCGTACCCGAGCCGGCCTCGCGCATGATGAAACGCTCGTCGCGCATGCGCTGCATGTCGATGCCGCTGCGACCCACCAACGGGTGCGCCGCCGAAGCCACCATCACCAGCGGGTTGTCGCGAAACGGAGTCCTCTCCACTTCCAGATCGGCCGGCGGCAGCATCATGATGTAGAGATCGTCGAGGTTGGCACGCAGACGCTCAACCAGTTGTGCACGATTGGCGATTTCGAGCCGAACCTCAACCTCCGGATAGATTTCGCAAAACGGCCCGAGCAGTCCAGGCACAAAATACTTGGCCGTTGTCACACAGGCCACCTTGAGCAGGCCGCGCTTCAAGCCGCGCATGTCGGCCACCGTCATCTCGAAGCGCGACCAGGTGTCGAAAACCCCGCGCGAAGCCGCCAGCAACTCGCGCCCGGCGTCGGTCAGGTTGACGGCCTTGCCGATCTGTTCGAAAAGCGGCATGCCAACCGCCTCAGTGAGCTGGCGCATCTGCGCGGACACCGTCGGTTGGGAGAGGGAAAGCTCTTCGGCGGCACGCGTGAACGAGAGGCGGCGCGCGACGCACTCGAAGACTTCGAGCTGGTGAAAAGTGACTTTCATCGTTTCAATCCTACGCGTGAAACTTGAGGAATTTATTTTTTTCTATCCACATTCTGCCTGATATGCAATCTAACGACCAAGGTTAGATCGTTCGAAGCCACGATCTGAACCGTTTAATCAGAAATTCGGGCGTGTGCCAGGCAAGCCAGGACCATGGCGCAAATGAACTAGCCGCGACGTGCTGTCGCCGCTTTCATCAAATAGATACTCGCAATGGTCGTCAGCCACAGTACCCCCACTGCGTAAATCACGCCGCTGCCCTGCCCGTGGTCGAGCAGCCAGCCGAACGCCGATGGCGCCAGCGCGGAACCCACATCGAGCCCGGAATAAACGAAGCCGTAGACCTTGCCTGTACTGCCCTTGGGCGCCGCCGCGCGCACCAGCAGATCGCGTGACGGATTGGTCAGGCCTGAGAAGAACCCGGCAGCGGCAAGAAAGCCGGGAATCGCCCACACCGGCGGGCTGAGCGCGGCGATGCTTGCCACGCTCAGGGCGGCTAAGGCCATGCCGGCGGCCGCCACATGCTCGTGATGGGTGGTGCGGGTGGTCAGCGCGCCGCCGCACAGCACCCCGGCGCCGCTGGCAAGCAGGAATGCCGTCAGCGCCGCTGCAGCGGCTTGCGCCGACATGCTGTAGGTCTGGCTGAGTATGGGAATGCCAAAGGTCTGCACACCGATCAGACCGGCGGCCAGCAACAGGAAAAACAGGAAACACATGAGGATGGGCGCGCTCAGCAACACCGCCACGCCTGCGGCCTGCGGCCGTGTTGCGGCCGCATCGGCGGCACTCTCGGGCAGCGGTTCGAACAAGTCGCTCTTGGCAACCACCAGCGCCAGCACCATGAAGCCCAGAACACCGGCGCCGACAAGCGCGCTGCGCCAGCCGCCAAACCATAGCGAGAAGGCGGTCATCAGCGGCGGCGCCAGCGCCCAGCCGATATTGCCGGTGATGCCATGCACACTGAAGGCGGGCCCTAGCCGTTGCGTACTGACACTGGCATTGAGGATGCCGTAGTCGGCCGGATGGAACATGCTGTTGCCGATACCGGCGATCACCGAGCACACCAGCAGCGCCTCGAAATTCGGCGCCAGCCCCATCAGGCCCACGCCCGCGGACATCAGCCCCAGCCCCGCATACAGCACCGGTCGCGCGCCGAAACGATCAACCGCGAAGCCCGCCAGGGTCTGGCAGATGCCCGATGCCACAAAAAACAGCGTGGACGCCAAACCAAGCTGGGCGAACGAGATGCCCCAGTCGTGGCGAATCGAAAGAAACAGGGTGGGCATGGCTAGCTGCAGAAAATGCGACAGGCCGTGTGCCACACCGATCACGCTGATGACCGCGATGTCGCGGCGTGCGGGCTGAATGGAGATTGCGGTCATCAAGGGATCGAAAGGTTCTGCAGGCCGTCGAACAAGAGCTTGCTGCCGGTCAGAAAAATGCAGGTCTGGCCGATGCGGTAGAACTGCTCGTTGGTGAACCTGCCCTGCAGCCACATGCCCAGTTTGATGCCGATCGGCACCAGCGGGCTCAGTATCAGGGCGGTTCCCAGGTTGGTCAGGTTGATCTGCCCCAGCATCGCGTAGGGTGGCAGCTTGAGCAGGTTGAGGTAGGTGAAGAATACGCCATTGGTCGCCACCAGCGCTGCCTTGTCCAGGCGCAGAGGCATCAGGTACACCAGTGCCGGCGG
>CAYYFR010000038.1:0-18139 GCA_964470865.1 uncultured Burkholderiales bacterium
ACGAGGGTAAACAAGACGTTACAAGTAATTGTTCGAATTGGGAAAAATGGCATCCGTTGAATTAGAATCACAAAACTATGCTTAATTTGACGAACTAGGCCAAGCCCAATCAGACAATGGCGACCGATCTCCAAATACCGCCTCGCGAGGTGCAGCGTCGTCTGGCCCTGGACAACCCGTGGTGGCGGGCGGGTCAGAATATCGACCCCGAGGAGAGCGGTTGGCCGCGCCGGGCCTATTTCAGCCAGTTTTCCACCCTGGTGCGCAACGCCGAGGTACGCCGGGCCGTGGTGCTGATCGGTCCGCGACGGGTCGGCAAGACCGTGATGCTCAAGCACCTGGTGGCGCAATTGCTCGACGACGGAGTCGCCGGCACCCAAGTGCTGTTTCTGTCGTTGGACACGCCGCTCTATTCCGGCCGCTCGCTGGAGAGCCTGGTGCAGATGTTCGCCGACCTGCACCGGCATCCGGCCAAGCAGACCCTGTGGGTGCTGTTCGACGAGGTGCAATACCTCAAGGACTGGGAAGTCCACCTGAAGTCGCTGGTCGATACATATCCGCGCATCCGCTTCGTGGCCAGCGGTTCGGCCGCCGCCGCGTTGCGCATGAAAAGCCGCGAGTCGGGCGCCGGGCGCTTCACCGAATTCATCCTGCCGCCACTCACGTTCGCCGAATATCTCAAATTCGCCGGCCAGGAGGAGGCCCTGATTCGCGACGCCATGCCGCAGGATGAGCGCCCGCGCGACCGCGCCCCCGGTTACCTGACCACCGATATTCACGCGCTCAATGTGGAGTTCATCAATTACCTCAACTATGGCGGCTTTCCCGAGGCGGTGATGAACCCCATGGTGCGCGCGAATCCCTCGCGCTTTCTGCGGCAGGACATTGTCGACAAGGTGCTGCTCAAAGACCTGCCCAGCCTGTACGGCATCGGCGATACGCAGGAACTGAACCGGTTTTTCAATGTGCTGGCATTCAACACCGGCAACGAGTTGGGGCTGGAAGATTTGAGCAAGCACTCCGGCATCACCAAGACCAAGTTGAGCGACTACCTGGAGTACCTTGAGGCGGCATTTCTCATCCGGCGTGTCCACCGCATCGACGAAAACGCGCTGCGCATGCAGCGTGCCCGCACGTTCAAGGTGTACCTGACCAACCCCTCCATCCGGGCCGCGTTGTTCGGCATGGCAACGGCCGACGATGAAGCCATGGGGAGCCTGGCCGAAACCGCCGTCTGGAGCCAGTGGTTGCACAGCGCCGAGGTGAGCCGATCGCTGCACTACGCGCGCTGGAAGGCCGGCCGGCAGGATCTGGAAGTGGACATCGTCTCGCTCGACGCTCGCACCCAGAAGCCGCGTTTCGCCGTCGAGATCAAATGGTCGGACCGGCCGGTGTCGGCGCCCAACGAACTGCGCGGCCTGCTTGAACTGGCACGGCGCCACAAGCTTGCGCGCACACCACTGGTCACCACCCGCACCACCACCAGCGAAGCCACCGTGGATGGCTTGACCATCGACTTCATGCCCGTCGCCCTGCACTGCTACACCATCGCGCGCAACCTGCTGCGCGGAACCTGACCCCTGACCCATGACCCGCCGAAACACATCCCAGCTTGCCTATCAGGTCATCCGCATCGAGGGCGCACTCATTCCCGCTGCTCAGCTTGCACACGCTACAAACACCGTGATTGCGCTTAGGCGCCGCTCGCCAGGCGCTTTTGCTTGCCGATGTGGCGGTACTTCAAGCGCCACAGCTTCGCGCCGGTCCTGGTCGCTTCCAGGTACAACCCGCCCGCTCCGCTTATGCGCTTGAAGTTGCACCCCTCGGGGACCGGGCATCCTTGCAGGTGGCATCGGTCAGGGGCATTTCGGGTCGCCCTAACGGCGCCGGGAGACGATGTCCCGGTTTGCACGGATGCCCCTAAGAATGCCCCCGGTTGTCAAAGCACGTCAACAGACAGAAAACCAAAAACCCGCTTTCCTGGAGGGAGAAGCGGGTTTGATTGGACTTGCTTGGACTTGCTTGGACTGCTTTGGAATCGCTTTTGGCGGAGACGGAGGGATTCGAACCCTCGATACAGGTTTAAGCCTGTATAGCGCCTTAGCAGGGCGTCGATTTCAGCCACTCATCCACGTCTCCGGGGCCGCTGCGAATTATATGCGGTTCAGCCCGCCTGGTCGAGACCGAAGGCCTTGTGCAGGGCGCGCACGGCCAATTCCATGTATTTGTCGTCGATCACCACCGAGATCTTGATCTCGGAGGTGGAAATCATCTGGATGTTGATGCCCTCTTCCGAGAGCGTGCGAAACATCTGGCTGGCGATACCGGCGTGGGTGCGCATGCCCATCCCCACCATCGAAACCTTGCACACTTTCTCGTCACCGCGGATCTCGGCGGCGCTGATCGCCCCCTTGACTCGGCTGTTGAGCACCTCGAGCGCCTTGGCGTACTCTGCGCGATTGACGGTGAATGAAAAATCGGTCAAGCCGCCCACGCTGGCGTTCTGGATGATCATGTCGACATCGATGTTGGCATCGCCCACCGGCCCCAGGATCTGGTAGGCGATGCCCGGACGGTCGGGCACGCCCATGACGGTGATCTTGGCTTCGTCGCGGTTGAACGCGATGCCGGAAATGACGGCTTGTTCCATTTTCTGGTCTTCCTCAAAGGTGATCAGGGTGCCCGAGCGTGCCTCTTCTGCAATCGGCATGTCGGGATCGGTCAGGCTGGAAAGCACACGCAGCGGCACCTTGTACTTGCCGGCGAATTCGACCGAGCGAATCTGCAGCACCTTCGAACCCAGGCTGGCCATTTCCAGCATTTCCTCGAAGGTCACCGTTTTCAGGCGGCGTGCCTCGGCAACGATGCGCGGATCGGTGGTGTAGACGCCGTCGACATCGGTATAAATCAGGCATTCGTCGGCCTTGAGTGCGGCCGCCAGCGCCACCGCGGAGGTGTCCGAGCCGCCGCGTCCGAGGGTGGTGATGTTGCCTTTCTCATCCATACCCTGAAAACCCGCCACCACCACCACGTAGCCATGTTCGAGATCGGCACGAATGGCGCGTTCATCGATCGCCATGATGCGTGCCTTGCCAAAGGCACTGTCGGTCAGGACCTTCACCTGGGCGCCGGTATAGCTCCTGGCCTTGAGGCCGACAGCCATGAGAGCGATCGACAGGAGGCCGATTGTGACCTGCTCTCCGGTCGAGGCGATCACATCAAGTTCGCGCGGATCGGGGTTGGGCGAAAGTTCGCGCGCCAACCCCAGCAGGCGATTGGTCTCACCTGACATCGCCGACGGTACGACTATCATCTGGTGCCCGGCGGCATGCCATTTGGCCACGCGCCGCGCCACGTTCTTGATGCGATCGGTAGTGCCGACGGAGGTACCGCCGTATTTATGGACAATCAAGGTCATAATGACTGCGCAAAGCGCGTGGGTACCGGGCAAGCATTCACCGGCAAAGCCTTGTATCTTAATTGATTTGCCGGTTTCGTATGCACCCGGTCTGGCACCCGGCCTGGCATTCTGTTAAAGCTTGTGAAGGTTGGCGGCGGCGCCGCTGCGACACGGTTTTTTTTGCTATCTTTGGTGCGGGAGCGGGGTCACGGGAGATATTGGGCACACTATGGGCTTTTTCGACAAATTTGATCCACGCGACATTCGCCAGCGCCTCGGCCTTAATCAAGATGAGTTCTGGACCCGCATAGGCGTAACGCAATCCGGCGGTTCACGCTATGAATCCGGGCGCGAAATGCCCAAGCCGGTACGCGAGTTGCTGCGCCTGGTGCATGTAGAGCAGGTTGATCTGGAAAAGGTCAAGCGCGAGGATTTCGAGATTCTCGAATACCTCAAGGCCGATCAGCCCGAGCTTTACAAGAAGCTGCGCCGCGCTGCAGTGCGCGGCAAGACGGCGGAAGCCGGCGCGGAAAAACCGCCTGCCTGAACTTGCGCGGGCCGTTCCGGGCATTGCTCTGCTACAATTCGCCTGTTCGGGGCGTAGCGCAGCCTGGTAGCGCACTTGCATGGGGTGCAAGGGGTCGCGAGTTCGAATCCCGCCGCCCCGACCATGAATCCAAAGCCTCGCCCGACCAGCGAGGCTTTTTCATTTTTCGCTTTGTCCATGCCCGGCAATGAACCCTCGTCTCGACCTGCTGCAGTCGTATCCGTTCGAAAAACTGCGCCAGCTGTTTGCCGGTGTCACGCCGCCGGCCGGCCTGCGCGCGGTGAGCCTGGGCCTGGGTGAGCCGCAACACGCGACTCCCGCCTTCATCAAGCAGGCACTGACCGACAATCTGGCCGGGCTTTCCAAGTATCCGGCCACCGCCGGCGAGCCTGCGCTACGCAATGCGATCGCGCAATGGTTAATGCGCCGCTACCGCCTGCCAAAGGTCGACGCTGCCACCGAGGTACTGCCGGTCAACGGCTCGCGCGAGGCCCTGTTCGCCTTGACGCAAACCGTGATCGACGCCAGCCGGCCTGGCGCAACCGTGGTTTGCCCCAATCCCTTCTATCAGATCTATGAAGGGGCGGCGCTGTTGGCGGGCGCTCAAGCGCGCTTCGCCCCTGCCGTGCCGGAGCGCAATTTCGCTTCCGATCTCGGCGCCCTGTCCAACGAAGTCTGGCGCGATACGCAGATGCTGATCGTCTGCTCACCCGGCAATCCGACTGGCGCGGTGATGAACCTCGACGACTGGCGCGAGGTTTTCGCCCTGGCCGACCGCCATGGCTTCGTGATTGCCTCGGACGAATGCTATTCCGAGATCTACTTCGACGAGACCAGCCCGCCCCTGGGCGGGCTGGAAGCTGCCGCAGCGCTGGGCCGCGATTTCCGGCAGCTGATCGTTTTCTCCAGTTTGTCCAAGCGCTCCAGCGTGCCGGGCATGCGCTCCGGCTTTGTTGCCGGTGATGCCGCCATCATGCGCAAGTTCCTGCTTTACCGCACATATCACGGCAGCGCGATGGGACTCACGGTACAGGCGGCCAGCGCGGCGGCCTGGAACGACGAAGCGCATGTGCTCGAAAATCGCCGGCTGTATCGCGCCAAGTTCGATGCCGTGTTGCCGCTGGTCCAGCCACATCTTGGCGTGAGGTTGCCCGATGCCGGCTTCTACCTGTGGGCCCGCGTGCCTGACGGCGACGACGCGCGCTTCGCCCGCGACCTCTATGCCAGCCAGGCCGTGACCGTTCTGCCGGGCAGCTACATGGCGCGCGAAGACAGCGGCCGCAACCCCGGCGTGGGCTACGTGCGCATGGCCCTGGTGGCGGAAACCGCCGAGTGCGTCGAGGCGGCGCAGCGCATCGCCAGTTTTTGCGCCAATCGGTAGCCGCAGCCAGACCCGGGCACAGCACCGCCAAACCCGTACTCCCAACCACAATCAACAGGAAGCCAACATGACCGATCTGGAAACCATCATCAACGATGCCTGGGAAAAGCGCAGCGAGTTGTCGCCAGGCAAGGCACCGGCACGTATCGGCGAGGCAGTCAACCACGTGATCGTCGAACTCGATGCCGGCCGCGCACGTGTCGCCGAGAAAATCAACGGGGCCTGGGCCGTGCATCAATGGATCAAGAAAGCGGTCCTGCTGTCGTTCCGGCTGGAAGACAACGCGCCGATGCCGTCGGGCGCGATGCAGTTCTACGACAAGGTACCGACCAAATTCGCCGACTATGATGCAGTCAAGTTCCAGCGCGGCGGCTTCCGCGTGGTGCCGCCGGCGGTGGCGCGGCGCGGCTGTTTCATCGGCAAGAACGTGGTGCTGATGCCTTCTTATGTGAACATCGGTGCCTATGTCGATGAAGGCACCATGGTCGATACATGGGCCACCGTCGGTTCATGCGCGCAGATTGGCAAGAACGTGCACCTGTCGGGCGGCGTCGGCATCGGCGGCGTGCTCGAGCCGCTGCAGGCCAACCCCACCATCATCGAGGACAACTGCTTCATCGGTGCCCGCTCCGAAGTGGTCGAGGGCGTGATCGTCGAGGAGAATTCGGTGTTGTCGATGGGCGTATTCATCGGCCAGAGCACCAAGATCTACGACCGCGCGAGCGGCGAAATCCACTACGGACGTGTGCCTTCCGGATCGGTGGTGGTGCCCGGTTCGATGCCCGATGCCTCCGGCAAGGTAAACTTGTATTGCGTGGTGATTGTCAAGCGCGTCGATGCCCAGACCCGGGCCAAAACCGCGATCAACGAATTGTTGCGCGGCGACTGAGGAAACACCGAACCAGCCCGCAGGGAACAACACTGGCTTTTGCATCGCATTGATTTGCATCTGGGCCGCCGTTCCAGACGCAGCGACAGGGCGGCTTGTGCAGTGGGCTCCAAAGGGCATGGCGACCGGCTGCGGGCTGGATCGTCATGCGTGGCCGATTCACCGGAGGAATATGTCATGTCTGCAATGAAGCGCCTGTTCCAGTTGATGGCCGACAAGAAGGCCTCCGATATCTTCCTGTCGGTCTCCTCGCCGATCAATATCAAGATCAATGGCGTGGCGGTGCCTGTCAATCAGCAGGTGATGGATTCCGAAACCATCACCAAGCTGTTATACGAGGTGCTGACCGAAAAACAGATCAAGGAATTCGAGGACACGCTCGAACTCAACACCGCCTTTCCGATGCCCGGGGTTGGTGCCTTCCGCATCAGCGCGATGCGCCAGAAGAGCACGCCGGCGGTGGTGGTGCGCTATATCCCGAACGAGATTCCGCCGATCGACTCCCTTGCCCTGCCCGAGGTACTCAAGGAAGTGATCATGGAAAAGCGCGGCCTGATCCTGATGTGCGGCGCCACCGGTTCGGGCAAGTCGACTTCGCTGGCCTCGATGCTCGACTACCGCAACGAACTCAAGTCAGGGCATATTCTTACCCTTGAAGACCCGGTCGAGTTCATTTTCAAGAACCGCAAATCGATCGTCAATCAACGCGAAGTCGGCACCGACACCCTCGATTTCAGGATCGCACTTAAGAACGCGCTGCGCCAGGCGCCTGATTGCATCCTGATCGGCGAGGTGCGCGACAAGGACACCATGGGCGCTGCCATCGCCTACGCGCAATCCGGGCACCTGTGCCTGGCCACGCTGCATGCCAACAACTCTTACCACGCGTTGAATCGCATCATCAGCTTTTATCCGCTGGAGAATCGCCCGGCCCTGCTGCAGGATCTGTCGGCTGCACTCAAGGCCATCATCTCGCAACGATTGATCCGCAACAAGGTCGGCGGCCGCTCCGCCGCGGTCGAAGTGATGCTCAACACGCGGCACATTGCCGAACTGATCGAGAAAGGCGACATCAGCGAGATGAAGGACGCGATGGACAAATCCATGTCGCCCGGCTCGCAGACCTTCGAACAGGCCTTTTTCCGCATGATCCGCGAAGGCAAGATCACCCAGGAAGAAGGCATGGCCAATGCCGATTCGCCGACCAACCTGATCTGGCTGCTCAACAATACCGAGGCAGGCGCAACCTCGCCGGGCGGCAGCGCAGCGGGCGCCGCCACGCCATCCGCGGGTGGCAAGCCAGGCCCGGCGCCAAAAAGCGCGAACGATGTACCCGAGATCGGCGGCGCCTCATTCACCGAAATCACGCTTATCACCGAGGACATCAAGTAATTGGCTGGCGCGGTCACGCTGTACGGAATACCGAATTGCGATCAAGTTCGCCTGGCACGTGCCTGGCTTGATGCCCGCAAGATCGAGTATCGCTTCCATGATTTCAAGCGCGAAGGCTTGGCGCCCCTATTGGCGACACGTTGGATAGAAGTGGCCGGCCTGGAGGCCCTGCTCAATCGCAAGGGCACAACCTGGCGCAAATTGGATGACAGCGAACGCGCCGGTGCAGCATCGACGAGCGGCGCGCGCGACTTGATGACGGCACACCCTAGTATCGTCAAGCGTCCTGTGCTCGATAGCGGCGGGCGGATCGCTGTCGGCTTCGCCGCACAAACCTGGGAAACCCTGTTCTGATGCCCGATTCACCCACTTTTGAACTCGCGCGCCAACTGATTGCCCGTGCCTCGGTCACGCCTGCCGACGGCGATTGCCAGCGCATCATCGGTGAGCACCTGGCTACGATCGGTTTTCGCCTGGAACCCATGCATTTTGGCGTCGGTCCCGAGCGCGTGCACAATCTGTGGGCGCGTCGCGGCACGGGCGCGCCGGTGCTGTGTTTCGCCGGGCACACCGACGTTGTGCCCACCGGGCCGCTGGACCAATGGCATTCCGACCCGTTCGAACCCACCGTGCGCGACGGCAAGCTTTACGGGCGCGGCGCGGCCGACATGAAAACCTCGCTGGCGGCGATGGTGGTGGCCTGCGAGGAGTTCGTCGCAAGCACACCCGATCACTTGGGCTCGATCGCCTTTCTGGTCACCTCCGACGAGGAAGGCGTTGCCGTCAACGGCACGGTCAAGGTGTGCGAAGCATTGAAGACGCGCGGCGAATTGCTCGACTACTGCATCGTGGGGGAGCCAACCGCTACCCTGCGACTGGGCGACACGGTCAAGAACGGTCGGCGCGGCTCGATGTCCGGCCGCTTGGTGGTCAAGGGCGTGCAGGGCCACATCGCCTACCCCCACCTGGCGAAAAATCCGGTGCATCTGGTCGCGCCCGCATTGGCCGAGCTGGTGGCCATCGAATGGGATCGCGGCAACCAGTACTTCCCGCCGACCGCCTGGCAGATATCGAATATCCATGGCGGCGCAGGCGCAGGCAACGTGATTCCTGGCAGCGTCGCCATCGATTTCAACTTTCGCTTTTGTACCGAATCCACCATCGAAGGCCTGCAATCGAAAGTGCGCGCCGTGCTCGACCGTCACGGCCTTGACTACGATCTGGCCTGGTCGGTATCGGGCAAGCCCTTCATGACCCCGCGCGGAGCCCTGGTCGCTGCGTTGACAGCAAGCGTTGAGGCGGTCACCGGCGTTTCCACCGAGCTGTCGACCAGCGGCGGTACCTCGGATGGGCGTTTCATCGCCGCTATCTGCCGCGAAGTCGCCGAGCTGGGCCCGGTCAACGCCTCGATCCACAAGCTCAACGAGCATGTGGACATCGCCGCCATCGATCCCCTCAAAGACATCTACCGCGGGGCGCTTGAGCGCCTGCTCGGCACGCCGGCCAGCGCCGGTCCGGCCTGAGGACCCAGCCAGCCATGGCCAGTTCCTCCGGCATGCCGTTTCGCACTGTGCGCGACCTGCTGCGCTACGGCGTCTCAAGCCTTACCGAAGCGAGCGCATTTTTCGGTCACGGCTCGGCCTCGGCTTATGACGAAGCGGCCTATCTGGTTCTGCATACCCTGCACCTGCCGCTGGACACGCTCGAGCCCTTCCTCGACGCACGCCTGACCGAAGCCGAGATCAACGCGGTGGTCGAAATTCTCGATCGCCGCGCCAAGCTGCGCATTCCGGCGGCTTACCTGACGCAGGAAGCCTGGTTGGGCGAACATCGCTTTTATGTCGACGAGCGCGTCATCGTGCCGCGCTCGTTCATCGCGGAACTCTTGCCCGCGCAGCTCAGCCCCTGGATCGACGCGCCCGAAAAAGTCACCCGCGTACTCGACATGTGCACCGGTTCGGGATGCCTGGCGATACTGGCGGCGCTGGCCTTTCCGCACGCACAGGTGGATGCGGTGGACATCTCGTCGGACGCGCTGGCGGTGGCGCGGCGCAATATCGGCGATTACAACCTGGGCGAACGCGTGCATCTGTTGCAATCCGATCTGTTCGCCAGCGTGGCGCCAACGCGCTACGACCTGATCATCAGCAACCCGCCCTATGTAGACAAGCCTTCGATGATCGCCCTGCCCAAGGAATACCGCGCCGAACCGGAGATCGCGCTGGCCGGCGGCGATGATGGGCTGGTGGTGGTCAAGAGCCTGCTGCGACGCGCGCGTTCCTATCTCAATCGCGGCGGCAAACTGGTGGTGGAAATCGGGCACAACCGCGCCGCGCTGGAACGCGCCAGCCCGGACGTGCCTTTCACCTGGCTTGAAGTGAGCGCCGGCGACGCGTTGGTGTTCCTGCTGGACCAGGATCAACTCGCCTGACCGATCGACACGATCGCGCCGGACTCGCGCCGGCAGCCGCGCCATTGGCCGCGACTTTCTGGGCGGACGGCGACAGGCGTTACTTGCGCTTGAGGTCGTCGCCGCCCATGTAAATGCGGTTCCACACCGGCGCTATCACCAGTTCGTTGATGCACACATGTGGTGGCATCTCGGCGATGAAGCGAATGGTGCGCCCGAGGTCTTCTTCCTGCAGCATGCGCGCCTTTTCTTCCGGACTCGGCTCGACCGGACGCTTTTTCAGGATTGGTGTGGCGACCTCACCCGGACACAGCGCGGTGGCGCGCAGGCCGTTGACACACTCCTCGATGTTGAAGGAATGGGTCAGCGCCATCATGCCTGCCTTGCTGGCGGTATAGGCGGGCCCGGTCAGGTAGCTGAAGTGCCAACCGGCGAACGAGGCGACGTTGATCACCGTACCTTCGCGCCTTGCCTGCATGCCCTTGAGAACGGCCAGCGTGCAGAAAGTCGCGCCGTTCAGGTTGATCGCCACCACATTCTCGAAAGTGTCGGCGTCAGTCTCCTTCCAGAAACGCTTCGGATAGTTGATGCCGGCGCTGTTGACCAGAATGTCGACGCGCCCGAGGTCGGCCTGAATGCGCGTCGCCACCTTGCTTACCGCGGCCTTGTCGGCGACATCCAGTGCCGCCACGCTGACCATGCCCGCCGGCGCCCCGCGGCCGGTCGCGTCGGCCACCGCTGCGGTAAGCTTGTCTGCATCGCGCCCGGAAATCACCACCCGGCAGCCGGCCTTGGCCAGCTCCACCGCGCCGGCCAAGCCGATACCGGACCCGCCCCCGGTGATCCATGCCACCTTGCCGGCGAGACTCATGACTTGTCCCTCTGTGCCATCAGTTCGAGACTGGCCTTGCGGTCGGCCTCGACCTTTTGCAGGTGCGGGCGCGCCTTCATCATCGTCAGATAGGGCCGTACTTGATCGATTCCCGCCAGAACATCGGCGCCATAGGCCCATTTGCTGGAGCCGGCGATCAACGGCAGATGCACAAAAGCCGAGCAATCCGCATAGGTCAACTTGTCGCCTGCGATGAAGGGCCCCCATTTGGCCAGCCCCGCCAACGCCCGTACGCCCTTGTCGAGTTGCTGCTTCACCTGCTCCTTGGTTTCCTCCGAGACGGTGCCGCCGAAAAACGCGCCCGGATAAAGGCGCCGCGCATGCAATTCAAGATGCATGTCCAGCAGGTTGACCAGCTCGCGTATCAGGGCGCGCTGCCATTTGTCAGCCGGAAACAAGGGATTCTGCGGAAAGGCATCCTCGATGTACTCATTGATCACCGAGGACTCGCTCAGGTTTCCGTGCGCGGTTTCGATAAACGGTACCTTGCCCAGCGGCGAACGCCTGAGCATGTCTTCCCGCTGCGAGGTCCACACCAGTTCTTCCTCGAAAGGCACGCCTTTTTCGAGCAGGGCGATCTTGACCTTGTTGTAATAGTTGCTGACGGCAAAGCCGCAAAGCTTGAGCATCGGAAGTCTCCTCTGATTCGGATTCAGGGTTGCATTGCGCATTCAATCATAGTCGAAACAGGGCTTGGTGATAACATTTCGGGTTGTGGCGAACGTTCGGTCGCGAGCAGCGCACCGCGCATGGTGTCATGCCGGGATTGCCCTGCTTCATGCCCGCAGTGCCTCTCCCTGAACGCAGCGTCACCGACCGCCTTGCACCACTGCCCCGCGCGGCCATTCGTAATTCCAGCCCAAACGCCAAAAAAGGACCAACATGCTCGACGCCTATATCTACAACGGACTGCGCACCCCCTTTGGCCGCCACGCCGGCAAGCTTGCCTCGGTACGCCCGGACGACCTGGTGGGGGGCGTGATGAATGCTGTCATAGCGGCGTCGCCATTCAAGGCCGAACAGATCGAGGACGTGATCCTGGGTTGCGTCAACCAGGCCGGTGAAGACTCGCGCAATGTCGCGCGCAACGCGCTACTGGCCGCCGGCCTGCCACAAACCGTCGGCGGCCAGACCGTCAACCGGCTGTGCGCCTCGGGCCTGGCGGCGGTGATCGAATCGGCACGCGCGATCACCTGCAAGGAAGGTGAGCTGTACCTGGCGGGCGGCGTCGAATCGATGAGCCGCGCACCATTCGTGATGCTCAAGGCCGAATCGGCCTACGCTCGCGATTTCAAGATGGCCGACACCACCATCGGCGCGCGCTTTCCCAATCCGAAACTGGTCAAGCAATACGGCAATGATTCGATGCCCGAGACCGGAGACAACGTGGCGCACGACTTCGGTATCACGCGCGATGCGGCCGACGCATTCGCGCTTGCCAGCCAGGCCAAGTTCGCCGCCGCGCAGCGCGACGGCTTCATGGCCGGCGAAATCGCCGCGGTGACCCTGCCGCCAAAATCGAAAAAGGATGAACCCACGCAAGTCTCGGTGGATGAACACCCGCGCGAAACCACGCTTGAGAATCTGGCAAGACTGAAATCGCTTTTCGAAGGCGGTGTGGTCACCGCCGGCAACGCCTCGGGCATCAACGACGGTGCTGCGGCTCTCTTCGTGGGTAGCCGCGCGGTTGGCGAGAAAGCGGGGGCCAAGCCGATGGCCAGGATTCTCGGCGCGGCCTCGGCGGCGGTGGCGCCGCGCATCATGGGCGTCGGCCCCGCCTACGCGATCCCGAAAGCGCTGGAGCGCGCCGGCCTCACGCTCAAGGACATGGACATCATCGAGATCAACGAGGCCTTCGCCTCGCAGGTGCTGGGCTGCCTGCACCTCTTGAAGGTGGATTTCGAGGATGCGCGCGTCAATCCGAATGGCGGCGCAATCGCGGTCGGGCATCCGCTCGGCGCCTCCGGCGCCCGCATCACCATCTCCGCGGCGCGCCAGTTGCAGCGCAGCGGTGGCCGCTATGCGGTGGTATCCCTTTGCATCGGTGTCGGGCAAGGCCTGGCGATGGTGATCGAACGCCTATGAGCGCGCCTGCCCGGCCACCCGCAGGGTGCGCTCATCCTCCCTCTGCAAGGATGTCATGCAGTGACCCGGGGATCGTCCGATGAGCGAGACCGGCATCTGGTTCCGGCGCCCAACGCCGGCGGCCATCAAGGCACGCCACGTTGGCACCCTGCCCGGCCTGATGGGCATGGAATTCGACGAGGTTGGCGACGATTTCATCCGTGGCCGCATCGCGGTGGACGAGCGCAGCATCCAGCCGGCCGGCATCCTGCACGGCGGCGCCTCGGTGGTGCTGGCCGAGACACTGGGCAGCACCGCATGCGCGCATACCCTTGATCCGGCAACCCACTATTGCGTGGGCCTTGAAATCAACGCCAATCACGTGCGTTCAGCGCCCAAGGGGTCGGGCTGGGTCAGCGGCGTGGCGCGACCGCTCCACCGTGGCCGCTCGACCCAGATCTGGGAGATCCGCATCACCGACCAGCTCGACCGGCTGGTGTGCATCTCGCGCCTGACCCTGGCGATACTGGAAAAGAAAGCCTGATCGGCGCCAATGGGTGAAATCCTCGACCGCCTGGCGGCGCGCGATTACGGCAAGCGGCGCCGCATTACGCTCATGCGTCATGGCAGCGTCAGCTATTTCGATGAATCGGGTCGCCCGGTCGGGTCCGACATGACGAGTCTGAATGAGCTGGGTCGGGTGCAGGCCAAGGCTGCCGGCGATCTGCTCAAGGATGCGCGCTTTGACCGCGTCATCGTGTCCGGGCTGCCGCGCACCATCGAGACCGCCGAGTTGGTGCTGCAACATAACCATCATGACGCGCCGCCGTACGAGACCTGGGCCGAGCTGCGCGAGATCCGCGGCGAGCGCATGCAGGACATTCGTGACGAGGATGTCGAATCCGGCTTTCTGCAGGTTTTCGCCCAGCCGTCGAACTTCGACGCACGCTTTCTGGGCGGCGAGACCGTGCGTGCCTTCAGCGACCGGGTATTCGCCGCCTTCGCACGCTTGCTGGCCGATCCCGGTTGGCATGAGGCCTTGCTGGTGCTGCACGGCGGTACCAATCGGGCAATCCTCAGCTACTGCTTGGCCGGCGGGCGCGATGGCCGCTGCGACCAGTTCCTGGGCGCCCTGCACCAGACGCCGGCTTGTATTAACCTGATCGACATAGGTGCGGCCGATACGGCCGATTATGTGGTGCGCGCGATCAATATCGCCGCACTCGATCTGCTGCAGACAAAATCCCGCAAGACAACGCTTGAAGAGCTGCTTGTGAAGTTCCTCAAGTTCAAAAGGGGGAAATAGGGTGTTCGAGGAATTCATCGGTACCAAGCCGATCGCCGAGAAACAGCAGTTCGACCTGGGCGCCCTGACCGATTACCTCAAGGCCAAGGTTGAGGGTTTTTCAGGCGAACTGGGCATTGAACAGTTCAAGGGCGGCCAGTCGAATCCCACCTTCAAGCTGGCGGCCGGCGGGCGCAACTTCGTGATGCGCACCAAGCCCGGCCCCGCCGCCAAGCTGCTGCCCTCGGCGCATGCCATCGAACGCGAATACCGGGTGCAGGATGCGCTGTCGAAGGCCGGGTTTCCAGCGGCGCGCATGTTCAACCTGTGTGAAGACGAAACCGTGATCGGCCGCGCCTTCTACATCATGGAAATGGTTGAAGGCCGCGTGCTGTGGGACCAGTCGCTGCCCGGCATGAGCCCGGACCAGCGCGGCGCCATCTACGCCGAGATGAATCGCGTCATCGCGCGCCTGCACGGCATCGACTACAAAGCCATCGGCCTGGAAAGTTTCGGCAAGCCCGGCAACTATTTCGGACGACAGATCGAACGCTGGACCCGGCAATACCGCATGTCCGAAACCGAAAAAATGCCGGCCATGGACAACCTGATCGAATGGCTGCCGCAGAACATTCCGGCCGGTGACGAGACCGCCATCGTGCATGGCGACTACCGTCTCGACAACATGATCTTCCACCCGACCGAGCCGCGCGTGCTGGCGATCCTCGACTGGGAGCTGTCGACCCTGGGCCATCCGATGGCCGACTTTTCGTATCACTGCATGAGCTGGCACATCACGCCGGGCCAGTTTCGCGGCATACAGGGTCTCGACTTCGCCAAGGTCGGAGTGCCGACCGAAGAACAGTACATCGCGATGTACGCTGCCAATTCCGGCAAATCGGTCAACACCCGTGACTGGGGCTTTTACCTTGCCTACAACATGTTTCGCATGTGCGGCATCCTGCAGGGCATCATGAAACGCTATGTCGACGGCACCGCGGCCAGTCCGCAGGCGCTGGATGCAGGCCGACGTGCCAAGCCAATGGCCGAGATGGGCTGGGCCGAGGTCGAGAAAATTTTGCAACGCTGAAAACCGAATGGCTTTTGCCGATCGGCTTGAACGAATTTTTCCCGGGAGACAACGTAATGGAATTCGAATACTCGCCACGCTGCAAGGAACTGCAGGCGCAACTGCTGAAATTCATGGATGAGCACATCTATCCGAATGAATCCGCGCATCACGCTGAAATCGAGGCCAATCGCGCCAAGGGCAACCCCTGGGTGCCGCTGCAACTGATCGAGCGCCTCAAGGTCAAGGCGCGCGAGCAGGGCCTGTGGAACCTGTTCCTGCCGCGCTCCGACCGCGCTCCCGATGGCGGCTTGTCCAACCTCGATTACGCGCCACTGTGCGAGATCATGGGCCGGGTGCCATGGTCGGCCGAGGTCTTCAACTGTTCGGCACCCGACACCGGCAACATGGAGACCTTCGAACGCTACGGTACCGAGGAACACAAGCGCCAGTGGCTCGACCCGCTGCTGCGCGGCGAGATCCGTTCCTGCTTTGCGATGACCGAACCGGACGTGGCCTCTTCCGACGCTACCAACATCCAGTCGTCGATCGTGCGTGACGGCGACCATTACGTGATCAACGGCCGCAAGTGGTGGTCTTCCGGCGCCCCCGACCCGCGCTGCAAGATCTTCATTTTCATGGGCAAGACCGACCCGAGCGCCGCGCGTCACTCGCAGCAGTCGATGATCCTGGTAGCGCGCGACACGCCCGGTGTCACCATCATCCGCCCGCTGACCGTCTTCGGTTATGACGACGCCCCGCACGGCCACGCGGAAATGGTGTTCAAGGACGTGCGGGTACCGGTCACCAACATGCTGCTGGGAGAAGGCCGCGGTTTCGAAATCGCGCAAGGCCGCCTCGGGCCGGGCCGCATCCACCACTGCATGCGCACCATCGGCGCATCCGAACGTGCGCTGGAGTTCATGTGCAAGCGGGCTCTGACCCGCACCGCTTTCGGCAAGCTGGTATCCGACCAGGGCGTCACCCACGAGCGCATCGCCGAAGCGCGCATCATGATCGACTCGGCGCGCCTCCTGGTGCTCAAGGCCGCCTACATGATGGATACGGTGGGCAACAAGATCGCGCGCACCGAGATCGCCATGATCAAGGTGCTGGCGCCCATCATGGCCGGCAAGATCATCGACTGGGCCATGCAGGTGCACGGTGCCGCCGGTGTTTCGGGCGACTTCCCGCTGGCCAGCCTGTGGGCGCACCAGCGGACCCTGCGCTTTGCCGACGGGCCGGATGAAGTTCACCGCAACATGATCGCCAAGCTCGAATTGGCCAAGCACATGAAAATCCCGGGCGCGGCTGACCAGGTCGAGATCCCTATCACCCGCGGATCGTGAAGGAGAAAATCCATGATTGACGTTTACAGCTGGGCCACGCCCAATGGCCACAAGATTCATATCATGCTGGAGGAATGCCGCTTGTCGTACCGCGCGCATCCGGTGGATATCGGCAAAGGCGATCAGTTCAAGCCGGAGTTCTTGGCGATCAGCCCGAACAACCGCATTCCGGCCATGACCGATTCCGACGGGCCGGACGGCAAGCCGATCTCGCTGTTCGAATCCGGCGCGATGCTGGTCTATCTGGCCGGCAAGACCGGGAAATTTCTCGGCAAGAACGACCGCGAACGCTTCGCCACGTTGCAGTGGCTGATGTTCCAGATGGGCGGGGTGGGTCCGATGCTGGGGCAAACCCACCACTTCCGCATTTATGCACCGGAAAAGATCGACTACGCCATCAACCGCTACACCAATGAAACCCGGCGCCTGTATGGCGTGATGGACAAGCAACTGGGCAAGACCGCCTTCATCGCCGGCAAGTCGTACAGCATCGCCGACATGGCAATCTGGCCGTGGCTGCGTAACTGGAAGGGTCAGGGGCAGAACATGGATGAGCACCCGCACCTGAAGCGCTGGTTCGAAAGCGTCGGCGAACGCCCGGCAGTACAGCGCGGCATCAAGGTTCTGGCGGATTTGCGCAAGCCCGTGATGGATGACAAGGACAAGGAAACCCTGTTCGGCGCCACCCAGTACGCCAAGCGTTGAACCGGTAGACGGGCCGGCGCAACTGGCCCGTCCGCCAGCCGAAGAAGCCTACAGCCCGCCGGCGCGGATCACGCCAACGCCAAGGCCCTCGATTTCGAAAGGATCGCGTCGCAGGTCGACTTCGATCGGTTCGAAATCAGGATTCTCGGCCACCAATTGAACCTGGTGGCCCTTTTTGAAGAATCGTTTGACGGTGACTTCGGTATCCATGCGGGCGACCACGATCTGGCCGTTGCGCGCATCGCGCTGCGCATGCACGGCCAGCAGGTCGCCATCGAGAATGCCGATATCTTTCATCGACAGGCCCTTCACCTTGAGCAGGTAGTCGGCCTTGGGCTTGAACATGCCGGGATCGACCGGCAGGTTTTTCTCGACATTCTGCTCGGCCAGGATCGGGCTGCCGGCCGCCACCTGCCCGATCAACGGCAGGGCGATGATCGATTGCATGGCGCCCGATAGCTGCTCGGCCAGACGTATGCCGCGCGCGGTGCCACTGGCGATTTCGATCGCGCCTTTTTTCGCCAGTGCGCGCAAATGCTCCTCGGCGGCGTTGGGCGAGCGAAAGCCGAACATGGTGGCGATTTCAGCCCGGGTGGGCGGCATGCCGGTGCTCTTGACGGCATCGCGAATAAAATCGAGGATCTCGGATTGGCGCGGCGTAAGACCGATGGTCATGGCATATCCTTGGAGATTGAACTGTCTTTTTATACAGGAACCCGCCCCTGAATGCAAGGCCCATGAAGACAGCGGTGCGCC
>CAYYFR010000038.1:18239-37138 GCA_964470865.1 uncultured Burkholderiales bacterium
CCCGTGACGTCTCCGAGAGCCGCGAACTGATGCATCCCGCGGTGCATGGCGCGAGTCACGGCGTCGCATGCCAGAGTCTGGCCGAAGCCACTGTGCTTCCGGGCCAGAAAACCCATGCGGCGGCAAGTAGCCAAACGCGGCCGCGATTGCGCCCTGCGTACGCCTTCAATCCACTTGAAATTCTTGAAGAACGCTGAGCAAGTCCCTGGAATCCGGATCCGCGAACCAAGAGTCGTTTCGATTCAACGTCTTGCAAGAGCGACTTTCTCGACCTATGGACTTTTTCAGTGTTTCCCTTGTGTCAGTTCTACTACAGGCCAAATGACGCGGCGAGGCCGGGCCTCGCGATGAGAGTGCTCAAAATGCCAGAGCGTTCACCGCCGCGACCAATTCCGCGCAACTTGAATAGCGCGCCGCGGGGTCCTTGGCCAGCATGCGATCAAGCACCGGCTGAAACTTCGCCAGGCGCGCCGGCAAGGGTGGCGGGGCCAGCGCCACGTGGCTGTACAGGACTTGGTGAAAATCGTCGCCCGCGAAGGGCTTGCTGCCGGCGAGCAATTCATAAAGGACCACACCCAGACTGTAGATGTCGGTCTGTGGCCCGACCGGTTTGCGGGTGATCTGTTCCGGCGAGACATAGGACGGCGTGCCGATGATGCGCCCGTTAAGGGTCAGACTGGTGTCGACGCGCATCCGCTTCGCGGCGCCGAAATCGGTGACCGCGAAGGAGCTGGCGCTGCGGATCATGATGTTGGCCGGTTTGACGTCACGGTGCACAATGCCGGCTTGATGCAAGGCCTCAAGGCCTGCCGCCACCTGCACCACGATGCGGCAGGCCAGATTGGGCGAAATTCCGCGCGACAGGCTGCTCGCCAGGTCGCCCATCGGAAAATATTCAAAAACCACATAAGGTCCGCGCTCGCTCATGCCGCGGTCGAGCACGGCGGCAAGATTGGGGTGGACGACCGTCGCGGCAGTCTCGATCTCCCGCATGAAGCGCTCGCGCACCGGATCGTCAAGCGTCGCTGCGGTATCGCTCAACACCTTGATGGCCGCCCCGATGCCGGCCGCACTGCGCCCGAGATAAACCTCGGCCCCGACGCTGCGAGCGAGCCGTTTTTCGATGCGAAAGGGCCCGATGGTGATCGGCGCTGCGTTGGAATCGCCGCTGATCGCGTTCACGCGTTCGATCGAAGTCACCGCATGCGCCCGTGCCAGGCGGGCGTCGACCGCGCGCGTGACCTCTTCGACCGTCAATGGCTTGGTGATGAAGTCGTCGGCGCCCAGTTCCATGCCGCGTCGGAACACCTGCCGCTCGCCGACCGAGGTGATCAGGATCACCGGCAGCAACATGGTGCCCTGGCTGGCGCGCAGGGTCGCGAGCAACTCGAGTCCGCTCTGACCAGGCAAGCGGATATCGGAAAGCAGCAGGTCGGGGGGCGCCTGCGCGAGGTGCGGCAGGGCCGCCTCGGCGGATGAAAACGCTCGCACCTGATGGCGTGCCGCACGCAGCACGGCGGCGAGCCAGCCACGAATCGCGTCATCATCATCGATCACCACCAACTGGGCCATTGCGCCTGTTGCCGTGCAATGATGCCCGGCGCCCACCGTTTCAAGGGAAGGAAATTATACGGTGTGCGCCGGCCGGCGCAGGACGGTTTATGCCCCGCGCAGGCGCGCGCTACGCATCACAAGTATCACCACCAGGGGAACGCAGAGCCCTATCAGTGTGGCGGTGATGTAGAGCTCGCCGAGCTCACTGTAGTCGGCCGGAACCTTGACCACTCGTGTGACCGGATCCTTGACCTCACGTGAAACCACGAACATCTGGTTCAAATACTTGGTCCCCAGCTGCGAAGCCGAAAGCGCCAGATTGGTGAAAGACGCCATCACCGCGAAATAGGTCGCCTTGAGCTTCTCGGGCGCGGAATTGGCGATCCATGCCAGCATCGGCACCATCGCGATCTGCCCGAGCGGAGATTCCAGCGCGGTATCGATCAAGGCGATGAAACGGGCGTCAACCACCCCGCCGGTGCGCGCAGCGGTCCATTCATGCACGCCGTAGAACATGCCGATCTGCGGCAAGGACATCACCGACCCGATAATCGTAAGCAGGGCCACGATGGTATAGATCGAGCGTTCGGCCATGAACCGGCGCAGGAGCACCAGCCCGATCAGCGCCACCACGCTTGCCACCAACGACAACTGCGAGAGGAATTGCTGATCGAACTTGAGCACATCGATCATCCACCATGATGCCCCGGCGCCGGTGCCGGGCATGGCACGAAACACGAAAATCACCGTCGCCGTGCCGATCAGGGTTGAACGCGCGTCCGGTTCGAGCTCGCGCAACAGGCGCCACATGAGGAACAGGACGATGGTCATCGAGGCACTGAAAATCACCTCCTGTCCGTACTTGAGATCGCTCAAGCCGACAGTCACCGCGATGCCGGCAAATACCAGGCCGCCGCCCAGGATCCACCAATTGACAGGCGGCCGATGGTCGACCCGCGGCTGCTTCTGCGGCGCGCGATGGCGCAGCCAGGCAGCGAACAGCACGCCGGCCACCGACACCAGTGGAATCGCAAGGGCGCAGTAGTACACATTGAGGTACGCGGCGATCTTCAGCTTTTCCGGCAAGGCCCCCACCCCCGCCATGAAGAACACGTTCACCAGCGCCACCAGGATGCCGCCGCCAACGATCGCCACACGGCCCAGTGTCTGCATGGTGGTATGCATGGCACGCAGTTCCCCAACCTCGATCGGCAACCCGTCAGGGCCCAGGCGCGGCACCGCCTCGACTGTCATGGCGTCGGCCACCACGTCCTGCAGCATGTAGCCGACCGGTGACAGAATCGCAGCCAGCACGTACCAGCGTTCGGCGGGCATGATCGCGCGCATGGCCTGCGGATCGGCGAGCAGCCCGATCATGATCAAGATGCTCGAAGACAGCAGCAGCGCCCCGAGAAACACCAGCGATTCCTTCCAGCGCCAGATCAGGTCAACCAGGTGCCCGACCGGCATCTTGAGCGCCCATGGCAGCACTGCCCAAAAACTCAGCGCGGCCAGGAACTGTGCCGAAAGTCCCAGGTAATCCTTGACAAAAAAAGTGCCGACAATGGCGGTAAGACCGGAAATCCCGGCCGCCACATAGACCATCAGCGGTGGCAGGAAGGTCAGGCGAAACGAGCGCAAGAGTGAAGTGGTATTCATGTCATCGAAGTGGAAGGGCTCGCCCCGGGCTTTCGCGCCAGCCCGGATTTGTCGGCCAGTGCGCACAAACAACAGCGGATATGCTGCCGGCGTATTGTCCCGATCGGGCCGTGCGCCTGCAGCCGAATAGTCAGCATCCCAGGCTAATGGCTGGCGCCGCTCAAGCCACCGCTGGTCTGAAAAACCTGCACGGCATCGATCGTATCGAAGCCATAGCGCTGGTTGCAGAATTCGCAATCCACCGACACCGCTCCCTGCTCGGCAATGATGCTGTCGACCTCGGCCCGGCCCAGCATGCGCAGCATGCCCGCGACCCGCTCGCGTGAGCAACTGCAGCGAAACCTGGTGCCGCGCTCGTCGAACAGGCGCAGGTCGAATTGGTGGAACAGGCGATGTATCACTTCGCGCGGGTCCAGTGTCAGGAGTTCCTGCGACTTGATGGTGTGCGCCAGCGCCACCGCGTCGTCCCAACGCGTCGCCTCCGCTCCCGCCGCCAGCCCGCCCTCACGCGGCAAGCGCTGGATCAACAGGCCGGCGGCGCGCGCATCGTCGGCGGCCAGGTAGATGCGCGTCTCGAGTTGCTCGGAGCGCTGCATGTAGTGCTCGAGCGCTGTGCCAAGGTGCTCGCCCTCGATCGGCACCACGCCCTGGTAGGTGGGCTGCCCGTCACCCGGATCGAGCGTGATCACGATTCTGCCGTCGCCCACCAGGTCGGCCAGCGACTGGCCTTGGTCGCCTGGCGCTTCAGTCCCGAGCTTGGCGGTGGCACGCATACCGAGATCGGCGTTGCATTCCACCACCATCAAGCGCATCGGCGCGCCGCTATCACTCGCCTGGGCCTGCAGGAGCAGGGCGCCGGCGAATTTGATAGTCGAGGAAAGCAGCGCCGCCGCAGCCATAGCCTCACCCAAAAGCGTGCGTACCGGCAGTGGATACTCGTGGCGCTGCAGGACCGCGCGCCAGGTCGCATCGAGGTTGACCACCGCGCCGCGCACATCGGCGCGATCAAACATGAAGGGCAGCAGGCAATCGCTCATAAGCATTCAATCAAGTGCCCGGTCGTAGCCAATGGCCGGATGGCCCAAACAACGCGACAGGCGACAAGCCAAGTCCGGCCGCGCCGATCGGGTGTGCGGCGCGCTTGCGCCACGCCACAGCGGGTCCGAGGCGCGCCAGTATAATCGAGCGCACATCCACTTCCCGCGCCCCGTACATGAAATCGATCGAAATCAAGCGCCTGGCCGACCTCAAGGATCTGATCGGGCAGGAGGTAGCGATCAGCGACTGGCTGACCATCACCCAGGAACGCATCAACCAGTTCGCCCAGGCCACCGGTGATTTCCAGTGGATCCATGTGGATGTCGAGAAGGCCAGGCTTTCGCCTTTCAAATCGACCATCGCACACGGCTTCCTGACCTTGTCGCTGCTGCCGCATTTCTCGCAGGAGTGCATCTTGATGCCTAGTGTACGCATGGGAGTCAATTACGGACTCAACAAGGTACGCTTTACCAACCCGGTGCCGGTCGGTTCGCGCCTGCGCGGTCGCTTCACCATCAAGGCAGTTGAAGATATTCCCGGCGGCGTGCAACTCACCATGCTGGCGACCATGGAAGTCGAGGGTGCGGACAAGCCCGCTTGCGTGGCCGAAAGCGTGAGTCGGCGTTACGAGTAGCGGCAAACGAGCGCGCCATGGACCTGCGGCAGGCGACCATCCGCCTGGCCCGCGCCGACGAGGCGCAGGCCATAGCGATACTCTCGCGTGACACTATCGAGACCGGTCTGCCGTGGCGTTGGCAGCCACCCGAGATCACGCGTTTCATCCACTCCGAGCGCCACAACGTGATCGTCACTCCAGGCGATGCCGAACTCATGGGCTTCGCGGTGATGAGCTACAGCGAACGTGACGCGTACCTGGCATTGCTGGCGGTGGCGCCGGTGGCACGCCGCACCGGCCTGGCGCGGCGTCTGCTCGGCTGGCTGTTGAAGACCGCGGATATCGCCGGCATCGCCACCATCAGCGTCGAACTGCGCGAAGACAATCTTGCAGCCTTGCGGCTGTACGAGGAAGCGGGCTTTTTTGAACACAATCGCAAGGCCGGCGGCTATTACGGCCGCGTCAACCAGGTCTGCATGCGCCTGGCCTTGCGTCCACCGGAGTCATCGATATGAACGCCGCCGAAAACACCGTGCGCGACTACCTGGCCGCGATGGAAGCGCGCGACCTCGGGCGGGCGCAGCGCCTCCTGGCACCCGGTTTCACGATGGAGTTTCCGGGCCCGGTACGCATGCAGAGCCTGGACCAATTGCTGGCGTGGGCAAAGCCGCGCTACCGCTTCGCCAGGAAGTCCTATGAGCGCTACGACACCTGTGCAGCCGACAGCGCCACGGTGGTCTACTGCTTCGGCACCCTGTCGGGCGAGTGGCTTGACGGCACGCCCTTCTCGGACATCCGCTTCATCGACCGCTTCACCCTGCGCGATGGTCTTCTGCTCGACCAGACCGTATGGAACGACATGGGCGAATTCAAGTCGGCGCACGCCGATAAGCCCAGGCCATGAGGCCCGCACCGGCCACCAGCATCGGCAGACATAGCCACTGGCCCATCGACATGCCAAGGGATAAAAGTCCCAGAAAACTGTCAGGCTCGCGCGCGAACTCGGCGACAAAGCGAAACACGCCGTAGCCCAGCAGGAACGCCCCGGCGATGGCACCGGCCGGCCGTGCCTTGCGGGCATAAAGCCATAGCAGAACGAACAACGTCAGGCCTTCAAGGCCGAATTGATACAACTGCGACGGATGGCGTACGACGCCGTCGCCAGCCTGCGGGAAGACCATGCCCCACGGCACGCTGGTGGCGCGTCCCCACAACTCGCCGTTGATGAAGTTGCCCAGGCGGCCGAAGGCCAACCCGGCCGGCACCGCCGGGGCGATGAAATCCATCACACCCCAGAAGCCAAGCTTGCGGCTCCTGGCGTATAGCCACATGGCGAAAAGCACGCCGAGAAACCCGCCGTGGAAGGCCATGCCACCGGCCCACAGCGCCGGTATTTCAAGCGGATGTTCGAAATAGTAGACGGGCTTGTAAAACAGCACGTAGCCCAGGCGCCCGCCGAGAATCACGCCGAGGACGCCATAGAACAGCACGTCATCGACCATGCGCGGATTCCAGCCAAGCTGCGGCTGCTGGCGCGCGCGCAGGCGGCACAGCGCGATGAAAGCGATGAACGCTGCCAGATACATAAGGCCGTACCAGCGAATCGCCAGCGGCCCGATGGCCACGGCGATCGGATCGAAATTGGGATGGGTCAGCATGGTGGTCCCGGTTGCGCCGCGCCGTCATGCGAACCCGGCAAGATCAAAGTCGCGATTGTGCCGCAAGCGCGACAAAGTTCCTGAGCACCGCCGATGAATTGCCTTCGCGCCAGGCCAGGCCCACTTCGAGCAGCGGGCGCGCCCCGCGCAGGCGCCGGTAGATCACGCCCGGGCGCTTGAGACTCAAGATCGATTCCGGTACCAGCGCCACACCCATGCCGGCAGACACCAGTGAAATGATGGTCTGCATCTGGATCGCCTCCTGCACTATGCGCGGGGAAAAGCCGGCTGCGGCGCAAATGCCGATGATCGCATCGTACAAACGCGGCGCCACATGCCGTGGACTGCAGATGAAGGCCTCGCCCGCCAGCGCCTTCGGCGCAATCGGCGCGCCCGGGCCCGCGCGCGCATGCGTCGCCGGTAGGGCCAGCACCATCGATTCGCTGACCAGCGCGCAGTAGTCGAGGGCGGCGCCCGGGCGCGCCGCACCGCCCGGGTCGGCGCTGTCCGCGGACAAGGGACCCAGCAGAATGCCGCAATCGCTGCGTCCGGCGCGCAGGTCGGCGAGTTGCACATCGGTGGTGGCCTCGCGCAGGTCGACACGCACGCCCGGGAAGCGCGTGGTGAAACGCCGCAGCAGATCGGGCAGAAACGAATAGTCAACGATGCTGACGAACGACAACACGAGTTCGCCCTGTTCCCCTGCCGCCGCCCCGCGTGCAATGTCGGCCAGGCGAGCGGCTGCGGCCAGCACCGCTTTGGCTTCGGGCAACAAGGCGCGCCCCGCACCGGCTAAGAGAACCTTGCGCTTGCTGCGCTCGAACAGCGCCACGCCGAGTTCCTGCTCGATAGCTCGAATGCTGCGCGACAAGGGCGGCTGCGCCATCGAGAGGGCCTGCGCGGCGCGGCCGAAATGCAGATGTTCGGCGACGGCAACAAACTGGCGCAATTGGCGCAAATCCATTTCGGTATCGAATGGTTATCGGAAAGCTGATTTTAGTCCGGCAATGGTTTCAATCGGCTCGCACAGGATTGCCGATTCGATGCCGGCGCCGCATTGCCTCCTGGGGTTTACCTCGGAAAGTGTCGGCCGGTCGGCATCGCAAGCGCCGCAAACGGGCGCTTGCGGGCATCAGCAACTACTGCTTGGCACCTTCCCCGAGGCGGCGCCCCAAGCCCACCGCATACGGCGCCGAACGCGCGGCGATCAACGGGTCGGCCGAAGGCTCCACGCCCTTGGGCAAGACCATCCCCGGTCGCGGACCAACAAACAAAACAAATGACCGCAGCTGAGCATTCGTTACTTGGCGGCCGGTTTTCCTACTCGGCGTTTGCCCGAGTCCGCAACCTGACTCGCATGCAGGCACCGGGGGGCCGGTGAATGCAGCGGCACCGCCTTCCTGTCTGCGACACACTTGAACGACAGTTGCGAGCGACGGCGGCCAATGACACATAATTCCATTAATACCGAACGGATATCAAATCGCTCGGCTTAATGTATTGGAGGTTTTAATCACCTTGCGCTACATTGCACGTTCGATGTCTGTTCTGTATACATTCCCATCGCGCACCACAGCCTATGCGGCCTTGCTGTTGACCGCGGCAATCTGGGGCAGCGATGGCGCGAGCTGTCACCCTTGCCGCAACGATCGATAGTCACCAACTGCCCAACCAACGAGAGAACTTCCATGGCCGACCAAAAACCCCTCAACTGGCGCTCCAGAGCAATTACCGCCGGCGTCAACCGCAGCCCCAACCGCGCGATGTTGCGCGAAGTCGGGTTCACCGACCAGGACTTCGAGAAGCCCATTGTCGGTGTTGCCAACGGTCACTCCAACATGAATCCCTGCAATGCCGGAATCCAGCCGCTGGTCGATCGCGCGATGATTGCCTTGAAGGACGCCGGCGCCATGCCCCAGGTATTCGGCGTGCCCACCGTCACCGACGGCATCGGCATGGGCACCGAAGGCATGAAGTACTCGCTGATCTCGCGCGAAGTCATCGCCGACGCCATCGAGACCGCCGTCAATGGTCAGATGATGGACGGCGCGCTGGTGGTCGGCGCCTGCGACAAGAACATGCCCGGCGGCATGATGGCGCTGGCGCGCATGAATGTTCCCGGCATCTATGTGTATGGCGGCACCATCAAGCCAGGCATCTGGAAAGGCCAGCCGGTCAATCTGGTGTCGGCCTTCGAGGCGGTCGGCGCGTTTGGCGCCGGCAAAATGTCAAAGGAAGACTTTGACGGCATCGAGCGCAATGCCTGCCCGACCCACGGAGCCTGCGGCGGCATGTATACCGCCAACACCATGTCTTCCTCATTCGAGGCGCTCGGCATGTCGCTCCTGGGATCGTCCTCGATGGCCAATCCGGATGGCGAGAAAGCCGACAGCGCCGCCGAGTCCGGGCGTGCCCTGGTCAACGCGATCCGCCTCAACCTGCGTCCGCGCGACATGATCACGCGCGCCTCGATCGAGAACGCGGTTGCACTGATCATGGCCACCGGCGGCTCCACCAACGCCGTTCTGCATTACCTGGCGATCGCCGCTGCTGCCGAGGTCGAGTGGACCATCGACGACTTCGAGAGGGTGCGCCTGAAAACGCCGGTGTTGTGCGACCTGAAGCCCTCCGGCAAGTACATGATGACCGACCTGCACCGCGCCGGCGGCGTGCCGGTAGTGCTCAACATGCTGCTGGAACACGGCTGCCTCAATGGCGACTGCATGACCATCACCGGCAACACCATCGGGCAGGAGCTGGCGAAATGGCGCAAGACGCCCGATGGCGAGGTGATTCGGCCCTGGGACAAGCCGATGTATGCGCAAGGCCATCTGGCGATACTCAAGGGCAACCTGTCGCCGGAGGGCTGCGTGGCCAAGATCACGGGCCTGAAGAATCCTTCGATCACCGGTCCGGCGCGTGTTTTCAATTCGGAAAACGAAACCATGCAGGCCATCACCGCCGGCAGCATCAAGCCCGGCGACGTGCTGGTGATCCGCTACGAGGGCCCCAAAGGCGGCCCGGGCATGCAGGAAATGCTGGCACCCACCTCGGCGTTGATCGGCCAGGGCCTGGGCGATTCGATCGGCTTGATCACCGACGGCCGCTTCTCCGGCGGCACCTGGGGCATGGTGGTGGGCCATGTCACGCCAGAGGCTTACGAGGGCGGGCTCATTGCGCTGGTCGAGGAAGGCGACTCGATCACCATCGATGCGCATACGCTTTCCCTGCAGCTGAACGTCTCAGAAAGCGTGATTGCCACGCGCCGCGCAGCCTGGAAACGGCCGGCGCCGCGCTATACGAGAGGCTTGATGGCCAAGTACATCAAACTGGTCGGTCCGGCAACCCGCGGCGCGGTCACCGACCATGACTGAATCCACCGCAACACCTGCGACACTGGAGCACACCCCAACATGAAACGCCCTTCCTTCAGCGCGGTGGCGGTCGAAAGCGCGCGCCGCGACCCCGATGCCATGAGCCTGGAACTCAACCTGGTCGACGGCCGCGGCAACTCGCAGAACATCACTCTTTCCAATACCGCAATCACCCATCTGTTGGCGGCGGTGTTCCAGAAGCGAATGCAGGATCCGACCAAGGATTTCTTCCTCAACGAGGCGATACCGCTCAATGGCGTCGGCGTGTTCGACCTGCCCACCGGGCATATCGGGCTGCGCCTGTACCTGAACCCACAGGAAGTCTTCGATGTGGTGTTCGCGCCGGAAGTCCAGCGCGAACTGCGCGACGGTTTTCGTTTTCTGGCCGAGCGCAGCCTGGCGTCGGACAAGGCGTAGCAACCATCCCCACGCAAGCCCGCCGCAAGCCCGCCGCAAGCCCCCCGCACGTACGCCCGTCGCACGCTGCCGCGCCGGAACGTACCTCGGAGCCTTGGCGGCGCGCTCACCGGCGGCCGCGCGGTGGCCTGACCGGATTTGCCGGCGCTGTCATCGGGCGCACCAGGTCTCGCCTACTTGCGCAAACCAAGCACGGTGCCCAGCTTTTCGTAGAACTCGAACTGCTCGCGGGCGAACTTCTCGGTATCGGCAGGTGAGCGGATCGCGGGAATGGCACCAAAGCCGGCGTTGCCCTTGATCCAGTCGGGATCCTGCGCCAGACGCTTCAACACATCAACCCACTTGGCCACTACATCGGCCGGCAAGCCGGGGGGGCCATACAGGCCGCTCCAGCCCATCACATCTTCCATTGGCGTCAACCCCAACTCGCGGGCGGTCGGAATATCCGGATACTCCTTGAGGCGCTCCGTGGTGGTGGTGAGCAGCCCGCGCATGGTACCGGCCTTGAGCTGGCCGCCAAGGGTGGGCAGGTTGTTGCACAAGAATTGCACCTGGCCCGAAAGTACTGCGGCGGTCGCCTCGCCGCCGCCCTTGTAGCCGATCTGCTCGGCCGAATTCGACGGCAGGCCGGCAGTCCGAAGCAGTATCTCGACGGCCATGTGTTGTGTGGTGCCAGGGCCGGCGGTGGCGTAGTTGAGCTTGCCGGGCTGCGCCTTGAGCGCCGCCAGCAGGTCCTTGATCGTTTGGTGCGGCGAGTCGCCCTTGACCACGCAAGCCACCGGATTGAAATCCAACAGCGAGAGCATGGTGAAATCGTTCCACTTGTAGGGGGTTTTCGAATCCAGCGCCGGGCTGATCGCCTGCGACCCACCACGCGCGATCAACAGCGTGTAGCCGTCCGGGGCGCTGGTGCGCACTCGCTGCGATCCTATGGTGCCGGAGGCGCCAACGATGTTCTGCATCACCAGCGGCTGGCCCATGTACTTGCTGGCGAACGCCGCCAGATTGCGGCCGGAGGCGTCGCTGTCCCCGCCTGCGGCATAGGGAGCTATCAGGGTGATCGGGCGATTCGGATAGGGTTGCGCCATGACGGCGGACGCGAGCACGCAGGTCAGCGGCGCCAGCCAGGCCGCCAAATGTCGCGCGGTGAAAGTCTTCATCGATTTATCTCCCGTATTGTGGTGGCGGGCGCAGGACTTGCGCGTCGCCAACCGATTGCCAACAAAATTCGGCGGATGGTTTACGATTCATTGTCTCATCACAATGGTAAGCCAGCATGCCTGCCGATCTGCCGTCGAATTCGCCCTCAATGCCCGCCGGGCCGATCACCGGTGCGGCGGCCTGGGTGGGTCCGCAATTGGCGCGCCGTGACGACTGGATCGTGCGCCTCGGGGATGACGAGGTCGCCGAGATCGACGCCGCAGTGCGCCACTTCAAGGCCAGCGGTGAAGCGCCGCAGGCCATCAGTCGAACGAGCTTTCCCCTGCCCACCCTGGGTCCAAAACTTGACGCCCTGCTCCTGGAGCTTCTGGAAGAGCGCGGCTTTGTCATGCTGCGCGGCTTTCCGGTACATCGCTACGACATCGAATCGGCGGCCATCGCCTATCTTGGACTGGGCCGCTATTTTGGCAGTCTGCGCAGTTCCAACGGCCGTGGACATTTACTCGGGCATGTGAAAGATGTCGGCGCCGACATCAAAGATGGCAACACGCGCTTCTACCAGACCAATCGTCGCCTCGAATATCACACCGATTCGGCCGATCTGGTGGGTCTACTGTGCCTTGCGACTGCCAAAAGCGGTGGCGAGTCTTTTTTGGCCAGTTCGGTGACGCTCTACAACCGAATCCTCGAGCGCCGCCCGGACCTCCTGCCCGCGGCCTTTTTGCCCTACCCGACCGACCGCCGTGGCGAAGTTCCGGCCGGCATGCTGCCCTGGTTCGCGATCCCGATTTTCAACTGGTACGCAGGCAAGCTCTCCACCATCTATTTGCGCCACTACATCGAGGAGGCGCAGCGGCGTTTTGCCGACGCACCGCGGCTTACCTCCGCACAGATCGAGTTGATGGACCTGATCGATGAACTGGTGAACGATCCGGCAATTCATCTGCAGATGGCCTTCGAGGCCGGCGACATGCAGTTCCTGCACAATCACCAGATCCTGCATTCACGCAATGACTTCGAGAACTGGCCCGATCCTGTACGGCATCGCCACCTGCTGCGCCTGTGGATTGCGCCCGCGTCGGGTCGCGCGCTGCCAGCGGTTTTCGCGCCGCGCTACGGCGGTGTCACCCCCGGCGACCGTGGCGGCATTATCGTGCCGGGCGCACGACTGTCGGTATCGCTTACGCCCGAGTAGAATCGATCGCATGCTTGACCAACGTGCCCGCTCACTCCTGAAGACCCTGGTCGAGCGTTACATCGCCGATGGCCAACCGGTCGGTTCGCGTGCACTGTCACGGTATTCGGGGCTGGAATTGTCGCCGGCGACCATTCGTAACGCGATGGCCGACCTGGAAGAACTCGGATTCATCGCCAGCCCGCACACCTCCGCAGGGCGTATTCCCACCCCGCGCGGCTACCGGCTATTCGTCGACACGCTGATGACGGTACGGCCGCTGGATGAATCGGCGCGCCAGGAAATGAGGGAACACCTGCTGCCGGACCAACCGCAGCGGGTGATCAGCGCGGCGGCACAGATGTTGTCCGAACTGTCGCAGTTCGCCGGCGTGGTGATGGCGCCCAAGCGCAAGAGCACGTTCCGCCACATTGAATTTCTCAATCTTTCGGAAAAGCGGGTGCTCCTGATTCTGGTCACGCCGGATGGCGACGTGCAGAATCGCATCCTTTTCACCAGCAAGCCCTATAGCCAGTCGCAATTGATCGAGGCCGCCAATTTCATCAATCAGCACTACGCCGGTGTGGAATTCGACCTGATCCGCGGCCGTATCGGCGAAGAACTCAAGGAATTGCGCGAGGACATCATGCGCCTGACACAGGCCGCAATAGAGGCCGGTGGCCAGGCCCTGGCCGAAACCAACGACAGCTATGTGCTTTCCGGCGAGAAAAACCTGCTCGGCGTATCCGACCTGTCTTCCAACATGGAGCGACTGCGCCGTCTGTTCGATATGTTCGAACACAAGACCGGCCTCATGCAACTGCTCGAAACCTCGAGCCACGCCGAAGGCGTGCAGATCTTCATCGGCGGTGAATCCAAGCTGGTGCCCTTAGACGAGATGAGCGTAGTCACAGCGCCCTACGAGGTGGATGGCCGCATCGTCGGTACTCTGGGCGTGATCGGGCCGACGCGCATGGCCTATGAACGCGTGATCCCGATTGTCGACATCACCGCGCGCCTGTTGTCGAGTGCGCTGTCGGGGCAAAACGAGTAGTGCCGAACTATCGCCCACCAGCGCCGTTTGCGCACGGCACGCCGCCCAAAGTGGGCCTGCTTCTGACCAACCTGGGTACTCCGGACGAACCCACGCCAGGGGCTTTGCGCCGCTACCTCAGGCAGTTTTTGTCGGATGATCGGGTCATCGAGATCCCACGTGTCGTCTGGTGGCTGATCCTGAACGGCATCATACTCAACGTCAGGCCGCGCAAGTCGGCGGCCAAATATCGATCGATCTGGACCGCCGAGGGCTCGCCATTGCGGGTACATACGGAGCGCCAAAGCAGGATGCTTACGGGTTACCTGCATGAAAGGGGTATCGACGGCGTCGAGGTCGGCTTCGGCATGCGATACGGCAACCCTTCGATTGCCGCGGCGCTCGACCATCTGGCAAGCCGCGGCTGCGACCGCATATTGGTGCTGCCACTCTACCCGCAGTACGCGGCCAGCACCACTGCCAGCACCTTTGATGCGGTGTCCGACTGGGGGCGCAGCGTGCGCAACCTGCCGGCGCTCGACTTCATGCGCAATTTTCACGATCATCCCGGGTACATCGCAGCACTTGCCGCCAGCGTACGCGAACACTGGCTGCGTGAAGGCGGCCGGCCCGACCTGCTGCTGATGAGCTTTCACGGGCTGCCGCAATACACCCTGCGCGCAGGCGACCCGTATCACTGCGAATGCCTGAAAACCGCACGCCTCCTGGGTGTAGCGCTGGGCCTTGAGCAAGGTGCGTATGAGGTCACCTTCCAGTCGCGCTTCGGCAAGGCGCAGTGGCTCAAGCCATACACCGGGGAAACGCTGGCACGACTCGGCGCGCGCAAACTCAAACGCCTCGATGTGATCTGCCCCGGATTCGTCGGCGACTGCCTTGAAACCCTGGAGGAAATTGCGATGGAAGGCCGGGAAACCTATCGGCACGCAGGCGGCGGAGCCTACTGCTACATCGCCTGCCTGAATGAGCGCGACGATTGGCTGCATGCGATGGTCGACATGGTGGCGCCACATCTGGCGGCACTCGCACGCCCGGCAGCGTCGGCGACGGAACTGGCAGACTCGCGCCGCCGCGCGCTTGCGCTGGGAGCGGCGCAGTGAATGTCTGGGCCGGCAAGCCCGCGCTGGCGGCAGACGACAATGAAGACAGCCGCAAGCTGGCCAGCCTGTTGCTCAAGCGCGAAGGCATGCTGGTAGCGCAGGCCGAAGACGGACAACAGGCACTGGACTATGCCACGACCAACCCGGTGGAACTGATCCTGATGGATCTTGAAATGCCGGTCATGAGCGGCCTGGATGCGGTCCGCGCGATCCGCGCGCTTAAGCCGACACACAGCGTGAAGATAATCGGCCTTTCGGCGCATGCCGATGACGCGGCCAAACAGGCCTGCCTGGCCGCAGGTGCAAACGCCTACCTGGTCAAGCCGATGCGCCTGGCGGATCTGCAGCGCGTGCTGGCACAGGTATTCGCCAGCACCTGAACCGGCCCCTGACCACAGGCGGGTGACGGACTATCAACCAGCAACGATCAGGCGCAAAGGATGGACCACGCCGGCGGCGACCCTGACCAGACCGAGAAACACGCCCGCTTCGTCATAGGCACGCGCGGCTTCGATCGGCGCGGGCGGTGCCGCGCCAAACACGATCCGCTGCCCGAGTTTCAGGCGCGCAGCCTGGTTTGCGTCGAGTTCAATGCGTGGCAACACCAGGACGACTGCGTCAGCCGGCAACAGACAGGCATCGCGCAGAGCCGGTGTCATCGCATCGAGCGCAGCCGCATCATGCGCCATCCTGATGGAAAGACCGCCTACCGCCTCGCGCCGCAGCGCGCCCAGATGTGCGCCACACCCCAGCGCACGACCGATATCTTCAGCCAGCGTACGCACGTAGGTTCCCTTGCTGCAGTGCACGCGAAAAACCACCACAGTGCCGGCGTGCGAGACCAGATCGAGTGAGTGAATCGTTACCTTGCGCGCCTGCCGCTCGACCTCGATGCCGGCGCGCGCATACTCGTAGAGTGGCTTGCCGTCGCGCTTCAACGCTGAATACATCGGCGGCACCTGCAGGATCTCGCCACGAAAACGATCCAGCACCGCGGCCACCTGCGCGGTGTCGCACGCAACCGGCGCAGTCTCGATGACCTCACCCTCGGTATCGCCGGTGTTGGTGGTCGCACCCAGACACATGCTCGCAAGATAGGTCTTGTCGGCGTCCAGCAGGCCTTGCGTGAACTTGGTCGCCTCGCCCAATGCCACCACCAGGAGACCGGTGGCAAAGGGATCGAGCGTGCCGGTATGGCCGGCCTTTTGCGCAGCGAACAGGCGCTTGATCAGACCAAGGCAGGCATTGGACGTAAGGCCGGCATGCTTGTCGAACAGCAGCACGCCGTCAAGCCTGCGACGCGGCTGCCTGGCCTGCGCCACCCGGTCGGCGCGCTCAGTCCTTGGCACGCACTGAATTAGCCTGGTCGATCAGGAGCGACAGGGAGATGCCACGCTCCAGGCTTTCGTCGAACTTGAAGTGAAGTTCCGGAATCTGGTGGATCTTGATGCGCTTGCCAAGTTGCACGCGCAGGAATCCGGCGGCTTTCGACAGCCCTTTCAGAATCTCGGGGATCGCGGAATGATCTGTCAAAGTGGTGAAATACACCGTCGCGTGCGCGTAATCGGCAGTGACTTCGACACCGTTAAGACTGATCATGCCGATACGCGGATCCTTCAGTTCAGTGCGCAGGATCTCCGCCAGGTCACGCCGAATCTGCTCGGCGACCCGATCGGATCGCGCAAAGCCGCGGTTCTGATGGCGCATGACGAAGGGTCGCTGTGGACGCTGTAGCTGTGAGCGGTGCGGCAGGAAATGACGCGTTCAAGCGCCCCCTGCCGGCCGCATCAGGCCAGTGCCCTCGCGATTTCCTCGACTTCGAAGATCTCCAGCTGATCCATGACTTCGATGTCGTTGAAATTCTTGAGAGACAGCCCGCACTCGAAGCCCGCCTTGACCTCGCGCACGTCATCCTTGAAGCGCTTGAGCGAATCGAGTTCGCCGGTCCAGATCACCACGTTGTTGCGCAACAAGCGTGCCGACGAACCGCGCTTTACCGAACCGTCCAGCACGTAACAACCCGCCACCGTGCCGACCTTGGTGATCTTGAAGACGTTGCGAATCTCGACCATGCCGATGACCTGCTCGCGCCGCTCCGGCGCCAGCATGCCCGACATCGCCGCCTTGATCTCGTCGACCGCGTCGTAGATGATGTTGTAGTAGCGGATGTCGACGCCGTTTGATTCGGCCATTTTCTTGACGGTTTGATCGGCGCGCGCGTTGAAGCCGATGATGACCGCCTTCGAGGCGATCGCCAGATTGACGTCGGACTCGCTGATGGCCCCCACTGCGGCATGCACGATCTGCACCCGGACTTCCGGCGTCGATAGCTTGTTGAGCGCCTGCGCCAGGGCCTCCTGCGAACCCTGCACGTCGGTCTTGATGATCAATGACAAGGCCTTGACCTCGCCGTCGGTCATCTGCCCCATCACGCTCTCCAGCTTGGCCGCCGATTGCCGCGCCAGCTTCACATCACGGAACTTGCCCTGGCGGAACAAGGCGATTTCGCGCACCTTGCGCTCATCGGCGATTGCCATGACTTCCTCGCCGGCGGCAGGCACGTCCGACAAGCCCTGAATTTCGACCGGAATCGAAGGGCCCGCTTCGGTGATGCTCTTGCCATTTTCGTCGAGCATGGCGCGTACCTTGCCGAACGAGGAACCGGCCAGGATCATGTCGCCGCGCTTGAGCGTGCCCGACTGCACCAGGATGGTTGCAACCGTGCCCTTGCCTCGGTCAAGGCGTGATTCAATCACCAGCCCCTTGGCCGGGGCATCGCGTACCGCAGTGAGTTCAAGCACCTCGGCGCGCAGCAGCACCGCATCAAGCAGGTCGTCAATGCCCTGCCCGGTGCGCGCTGACACCGGCACGAATTGCGCGTCGCCGCCGTAGGACTCCGGAATCACGCCTTCCGATACCAGCTCCTGGGTTACCCTTTCGGTATTGGCTTCGGGTTTGTCGATCTTGTTGATCGCCACCACGATCGGCACATTGGCCGCCTTGGCGTGTGCGATCGCCTCCTTGGTTTGCGGCATCACGCCATCGTCGGCTGCCACCACCAGAATCACGATGTCGGTAGCTTTCGCCCCGCGGGCGCGCATCGCCGTGAAGGCTTCATGGCCCGGCGTATCCAGGAAGGTGATCATGCCCTTGCTGGTTTCAACGTGGTACGCGCCGATATGCTGGGTGATGCCGCCAGCCTCTCCGGCAGCCACCCGGGTGGTACGAATATGGTCGAGCAGCGAGGTCTTGCCATGATCAACATGGCCCATCACGGTCACCACCGGCGCACGCGGCACGGGCAGCGCGTCGTCATGCGGTTCGGTATCGATCAGGAAAGCCTCCGGATCGTCGAGCTTTGCGGCGATCGCCTGATGGCCCATGTCTTCCACCACGATCATCGCGGTGTCCTGGTCGAGCACCTGGTTGATGGTGACCATTTGCCCCATTTTCATCAGGGACTTGATCACCTCGGCGGCCTTGACCGCCATCTTGTGCGCCAGATCTCCCACGGTAATGGTTTCAGGCACATGGACTTCGCGCACTGTCGGCTCCGACGGCGCCACGAAAGCCGACTGCTCGTCACCGGCATGGCCGCCCTTGCCGTGCCCGCGCTGTTTCGGGCCACGCCAGCCGGATGCTCCACCGACATCGCCGCGAGTTTTGATGGCGCGCTTCTTGGCGGCGTCGTCACCCTGCCATGCAACTGCCCCGAGCACCGCGGTCTTGGCCGGCTTCTTGGACGCTTTCTTGTCGTCACCGGGTTTGGCAACGGGTTTGTGCAGGGTGCCGGCGGACAGCGCGGCAGCTCTGGCAGCCGCCGCTGCAGCCGCAGCGGCTGCTTTCTCGGCGGCAGCCTTGTCGGCGATCACTTTTTCGGCCGCAGCGCGCTCGCGTTCCTTCTTGGCCAGTACGTCGGCGGCCTGCATCTCGCGCAGCGTCTGATAACGCTTGGACTCGGCCTCGCGAATTCGCCGCTGGTTCTCGTCTATCACCGAAAGCGGTGCGACCGGTTCCTTGGCGACAGCGGGCGCGGCGGCGGCGGCTGCCGCGGCGACCGCTGCTGCCTCGGCCTCGGGTTCCGGTGCCGCTTCCGG
>CAYYFR010000039.1:0-10257 GCA_964470865.1 uncultured Burkholderiales bacterium
GGCATGGTGGCTGGCATGGTGGCTGGTTCATCGGTGGCTTAGTCATGGGGGCTGCCCTGATGCCGCGTTATGCGTATCCAGCGCCCTTCTATCACCATCCGCGGATGTACTACGCGCCGCCCCCGATCTATTACCCGCCGCAGGTTGTCTATACTGCGCCACCGGTATACGTCCAGCCGCCGCAGGTTTACGTGCAGCCGCCAGCGCCCATCGCAGCGGCCCCTGCCGCTGCAACACTGGCGCTTTCGATTGAAGACCGTCTGCGTCGCTTGCGCAGCCTGTGCGACCAGGGACTCTTCACCGTCGGTGAGTGCCAGCAGCGGCGCGAGCAAATCCTGCAGGAGTTGTAGGTTCGCTGTAGGCCGCAACTGCTCCAGTGGCGACCATTCAATCAGGCTTTTATCGTAAGTGTGTGCTTACAATAGCGAATATTCCAGGCGTGTCGGTTGTCGCTAGCCTTGCTTGTGCAGCCGCCCGGTTCCGGCGGGCATCGTCGCCGCGCCTGTCCCTGAGCCTGAGTCTTATGCAATGCTGGTCGCGGGCTTGTGCCTGATTGGTGCGATCACGCGTCGCCGTACACGTCGCGCCTGAAGCGACGCTGGTTCAATAAAAACCCCGCCATGGCGGGGTTTTTTGTTGCTGTGCCACGCTGGTCAGGGCCGCAAGTGCGATCGAAAAGCCACTGCAACCCGTGTCTCTTCGCGACCGCCTCAAGCCGCCAATTGCACCCGGGTATCCACATCCTCGGTACTGGTGCGCCGCAGTTCGCGTCGTTCCGCTAGATCGAAGCGCCGCCCGCGATGCACCGTCGCGCGGTTGTCCCAGATCACCAGGTCGCCCGTCTGCCATTGATGGCGATAGACGAACTGCGGCTGGGTCGCGTGTTCCAGCAAGTCCATGATCAGCATGCGGCCCTCGGGCAGGGTCATGCCGAGGATGCGCTGGCAGTGGATGCCGATGAAAAGCAGCTTGCGGCCGGACCCGGCGTGGCTTTCGATCAGCGGCCAGATCGCCGGCGGGATCGCGTTTTTCTGCTCTTCGCTGTAGTTGGCGTCGCCCAGCATGATGCGCGAATGCAGGGCGTAGTGTTCGGCGGACCGGCCCTCGATCTCGCAGCGCAGTCTTTCCGGCAGGGTGTCGTGGGCGGCGCGCAGGTCGGCGAACTCGGTCTCGCCGCCCCAACTCGGTAGCGTGATTGCCTGCAGCATCGAGTAGCGCGCGCGCGGGCGCTGGAACGAGCTGTCGCTGTGCCACAACTGGTTGGCGAGGTTGCCGACGATCTTGGCATGCTCGCGCGGCGCCACGGCATCGTCGATGCCGACGTTCGAAATGTCGATCAGCTCGGCATGCTTGAAGCGGCTCGGGTTGCGTTTGAGCTTGAGCAGCCCGAGGTCGAGCGGCCCGAGCGATCTGGCGAAGCGGATTTGCTGATCTTCGTCGAGTGGCTGGTTCCGAAAAACCAACACCGCATACTGGTTCATGCCGGCGTCGATCTCGCACACCTCTTCGGCGCTCAGCGGCTGCGTCAGGTCCAGGCCGCTGGCAACGGCTGCGAATAGTGGGTGCAGGGGTTTGAATGAAAGCGCCATGATTCACTCCAGCTTGATGTTGCCGGCCTTGATCACGCGGGCCCATTTTTCCATCTCGGTGCGGATCACCGCATCGTACTCTTCGGGGCTTGATCCGACCGGCTCCATGCCGAGTTGCGCCAGGCGGCCGGTGAGATCGGAATCCCTGACCGCGCGTCCGATGTCGCCGCCGATGCGCCGCAGCAGATCGCGCGGCACGCCGGCCGGCGCGATGATGCCCATGATGCTCATCGCGCCGAAGCCCTGCAGGGTGTCGCCGATCAGCGGCACCTGCGGCTCCTGCGCCGAGCGTTTCGGGCTGGCCAGCGCGATCACCTTGAGGCGCCCCTGCTTGACGAAGGGCATCGCTGCGTACATCACGTCGAACAGCAGCGGTACGCGGCCGCCGATCACATCCTGCTGCGCCGGCGCGCTGCCCTTGTAGGGCACATGCACCATGTCGATCCCGGCCATGCCCTTGAGCAGCTCGCCGGCCAGATGGGTGCCGGTGCCGGTGCCCGGGGTCGCGTAACTCAAGGTACCGGGATGTTTCTTGGCCCAGGCGATCAGCTCGGGCACGGTGCTGGGCTCGAATGAGGGATGGGCGAACAGGGCGAAATGCGCCTGCGCCAATTGCGTCACGCCGGCCAGATCCTTGAGGGTGTCGTAAGGCAGGGTCGGCTGCAGGCTCGGGTTGATGAAAAGCGCGCTGATGGAAAGCCCCAGGGTGTAGGCGTCCGGCGGCGCCTTGGCCACGAAGTCGGTGCCCACCATGGTGCCGGCGCCCGGCTTGTATTCGATCACCACCGGCTGCTTCCACACCTCCTGCATGCGTTGCGCGACCAGGCGCGCGATGGTGTCGGTCGGGCCGCCGGAGGCAAACGGCACCACGAACTTGACCGGCCTGACCGGCCAGGGTGCCGTCGTCTGCGCGAATATGCCTGGCGCCAGCGGCAGCAATGCGGCGGCTACGAAGGTGCGACGGTGCATCTGCTTCACGGCGCTTCCCTGTGGGTTTGGTGACTCGCAAATATACCCGAGCCAACCCGCGCACCGGCTCAGGCCTTCAAGCCTGCCACACGCCGTAACCCGCCTCGCGCAGGCCGATCGCCAGCTCGACTTCCATTTCGCAGGCGGCGCCATAGGGCATCGGGTTGTATACCGCATAGAGCTGCGGCAACAGGCGCTGCCCATAGCGGGTGACGAAGCGGTTGGCCTGGATGCCGGCCATGTGCTTGTCGAAGCGCAGGTCCGGCGCCAGGCCGGTCATGCCGACATACACGCAGGGCTTGCCGTAGGTGTAGTCGGGATTGGCCTTGCGGAAGCGCGGTTCGTCCAGCACGTCCAAGGCCAGTTCGACAACATAGACGCTATGGTGGTGGCGGCGTGGCACGATCGAAGGCGGCGCAAAGGGCGGTGTGGCGACGCGTTACCATACGCGATTCGCGGCCGCGCCGCTGCGGCTGATACGCCACCCATGTGTGGGCGTTTGCCTGCCCCACATACGTTCCCCTCGGATGCCGGATTCTCAAGAACCCTTCGACTTCATCATAGTCGGCGCCGGCTCGGCCGGCTGCGCCCTGGCCTGTCGGCTCACCGAAACTGGCCGCTACCGTGTGCTGCTGGTCGAAGCCGGTGAGGATGACCAGTGGATCTGGCTCAAGGTACCGACGGGAATTTCCAAGGTGGTGGTTGGCGAGCGCGCGCTGTGGCGCTTCCACACCGAGCCCGAGCCCGGTCTTGGCGGGCGGCCGCTGTTCTGGCCGCGCGGGCGCGTCACCGGCGGTACCGCCACCATCAACGGCATGTTCTGGGTGCGCGGCGACCCTGCCGAATACGATCATTGGCGCGCTCTGGGTAACCCCGGCTGGGGCTACAGCGATGTGGCGCCGCTGTTCCGTGGCATGGAAGCCTATGCCGGCGGCGACGCAGCCGTGCGCGGGCGCGACGGACCACTTGCGATCACCGAGTACGGGCCACGCGATCCGCTGACAGACGCGTTTCTGCGTGCCTGCGCGGAAGCCGGCTTCGCCGAAAATCCGGATTACAGCCGTGGCCACTATTTCGGCTCCTACCATCCGGTCGGCACCTGCCGCATGGGCCGCGATGCACAGGCGGTGGTCGATGCGCAAATGCGGGTGCATGGCGTGCCCGGGCTGCGCGTGGCCGACGCTTCGGTGTTCCCAAGCATTCCGGCCTCCAACACCAATGCTGCGGCGATCCTGGCGGGTGAAAAGGCTGCCGTGAGCATTCTGGCCGACGCCGCCAGCGGCGCTTACGATTGACGCGCACCCCGTGCGCCTGGCGCGCCGGCGGTTCCAAAGCCGAATTTTCGCCAACGTGGGAGAATTTCACCTATGGCCGATGACAAGAACTGGGCATTTCCCGAAAATCTGCGCCCCAAGCCCGATGGGCTGGGTTTTGACCTGCCACGGGCGCTTGACGCGATGCTGCTGCTGCGCTCCGAGATTCCGGCCGAAGCTTTCACCGCCGGCTTGCTCGGCACCGAGCGCGCCGGCTATGGCGTGGTGATCGGTGAGGACGGCCTGACGCTCACCATCGGCTACCTGATCACCGAGGCGCAAACCGTTTGGCTGTCGACCAATCGCGGCGTGAGCGTGGCGGCAACCGTACTGGCCTATGACCAGGCCACAGGCTTCGGGCTGGTGCAGCCCCTGGGCAAGCTGGGGGTTGCGCCGCTTGCGCTGGGCTCGGCCGCAGCGCTGGAAACCGGCGACACACTGTATGTGCTGGGGCACGGCGGCTTGCCGCATGCGCTGACTACACGCCTGATTGCCAAGCGCGAATTCGCCGGCTATTGGGAATATCTGCTTGACGAGGCTCTGTTCACGGCGCCGGCCCACCCGCAATGGGGCGGCACCGCGCTGGTCGATGGCGAGGGCAAACTGGTGGGCATCGGGTCGCTTCTGGTGCAGGAACAGGATGGCGACAAGGAAACGCGCCAGATCAACATGTTCGTGCCGATCGACCTGCTCGAACCGATTCTGCCGTCGCTGCGCAGCAGCGGCACCAGCGGCCGCGCCGCGCATCCCTGGCTGGGCATGTATGCGCAGGACGACGACGGCCATCTGGTGGTGGGTGGCGTGGCGCAGGGCGGGCCGGCCGACAAGGCCGGGGTCAAGCCCGGCGACATGGTGATCGGGGTGGCAGGCGACCGGGTCAAGGGCCTGGCGGCCTTCCTGCGCAAAGTGTGGTCGCTCGGCGCCGCCGGTGTCGAAGTGCCGCTGATGCTGGCGCGCGATGGCGATGTGCTGCGCGTCAAGGTGCGCTCGGCCGACCGCAACGATTTGCTGTGGAAGCCGCGCATGCATTGAGACGCGACCACAAATTAACCAGGTATTGCGCGGGAAAGCGCCTCACCTGCAGTATAGTTTTATGCGTTCGTGCAACGCAGAATTACCCGACCGTACCCCCGCAACCGATACGAGACTACTGAAACCATCGATGGCCGACCACGCGGATACAGGTGAGCGCTTCATGCGCTTTCACGATTTGTATGGTGAGGCGATCCACAGCGAGTTCGATGCCCTCGAATTCGCCGAGGACGACCTGTACGCGTTTCAGGTACTCGACCGCGCTTTTCGCAGCGACAACCAGGAACTGCGCAACCTGGCCGCGCATCTGCAGACCCAGCGCGAGGCGGCCCTTGAAACCATCACCCTGCGCGCCAACGAGATTCTCGAAACCACGCGGCGCATGAAAACGCTGGAACTCAAGGTCCTGGTGCAAAAGGGGGAGTCCGGCGACATCGCACCGATGGCGGCGAGCGACGCCGAAAGCGCCGGGCCGGATACGATCCCGCGGCCTGAACCCAAGGAGCGGCAGCCGGGCGAGGATGGCGGCGGCAAGCGGCGCAAAGGCTGGTTGCGGTAGCGGGCGCTTGAAAGGCGGCGCTGGCCGCAGCCCTTGAGAATGTGATGCAGGTGGCCTTGTGGCCGGGGCTCGCACCGCGGGTTCCTGGTTTCCGGCGGGTCATGATTATGCGTGCAAAGCGCTGCGCAAGCTCAAAAGCTATCATGTACGACCACCCCGACAACACCAACGGAGAAGATCATGCACAAGCTCTACTACGGCCCGGGCGCCTGTTCCTTCGTGCCGCACGCGGCACTCGAAGCGATCAAGGCTGCCACCGGCGACGATTTCGAAACCCAGGTGGTGCGGCTGCACAAGAACGAGCAGGCCGCGCCCGAGTTCCTGGCCTTGAATCCGAATGGCCAGGTGCCGGTGCTGGTGGTCGACGGCAAGCCGTTGACGCAGATCGTCGCCATCTGCGATTACCTTGACCGCCGCTATCCACAAATGGGCCTGATGCCCCTCGATCCATGGCAGCGCGCCGAGGCCATGTCGCTTCTGGCGTGGATGAACAACAGCGTGCATCCGACCTTCACCCACGTGTTCATGCCGCAAAAGTTCTCTGACAACAGCGAGGCACAAGCCGCATTGAAGCGCTTCAACGTCGGCGCCTATCGCAAGCTGCTGGAACGCATCCAGGGCATGATCATGCTGGCCGACCCCTGGCTCTTCGGCGAAAAACTTTCGTTTCTGGACATCTACGCGGTGGTGCTGTTTCGCTGGGGCGGGCTGGCCGGCATCGATCCCGACACCCTGTCCGGCTACAAGGCTTTTGTCGATCGCGTCGCCGCCGTACCGGCGGTGGCTGCGGCGCTGGCGCGCGAGGGCGCACCGCTCGACATGTATCGCAAGGCGGCCTGAAGCCATGACAAGCGCTCGAATCAAGGCGCGTGATTTCGTGGTGCGCAAGGCCGATCTGAAAGATGCCTGTTTCATCGATGCGCCAGCTTCGGTCCTGCTGGCGCCAGGACAGGTGCTGCTGGCCATCGACAAGTTCGCGCTGACCGCCAACAACATCACCTACGCGGCCTTCGGCGACGCCATGCATTACTGGAATTTCTTTCCCGCAAGTGCCGGGTTTGGGCGCATTCCGGTGTGGGGCTTTGGCGATGTCGTCGCCAGTGCCTGCGAGAGTGTGGTGCCCGGGGAACGCATCTACGGGTACTTCCCGATGTCAACCCACGTGGTGCTGGAACCGCAACGCATCAACGCCCTCGGCTTCGTCGATGGCGCCACGCATCGCAAGGAGCTGCATGCGGTGTACAACCAGTACCTGCGCAGCGCGACCGATCCTGGCTATCGGCGTGAACACGAGGCGCAGCAAATGCTGCTCAGGCCGCTGTTCTCGACATCGTTCCTGATCGACGATTTTCTGGCTGACAACGATTTCTTCGGTGCCCAGGCCGTGATCCTGTCGAGTGCCTCGTCGAAAACCGCCTATGGCACGGCTTATTGCCTCAAGCAGCATGCCGGCACCCGGCGCGCGGTCAAGGTGATCGGCCTGACTTCGGCTGGAAACCAGGCTTTCGTCAAAGGCCTGGGCGTCTACGATTGCGTTGTCACCTATGACGCCATTGCCGCGCTTGATGCGGCAAGCGCTGTGTATGTGGACATGTCGGGCAGCGCTACGGTGCGCACCGGTGTGCACAATTGCTTCGCCGATCGCCTTAAACACTCATGCGCGGTCGGTGGCACCCATTGGGAGCATCTGGGCGGTGCCTGCGGCCTGCCGGGTCCGCGTCCGACGCTGTTTTTTGCGCCGGCGCAGATCAAGAAGCGCAGCGCCGAATGGGGCGCGCCTGAATTGCACAAGCGCATCGCGGCGGCGTGGAGCGGGTTCATGGGCGTGGTGAACGCCGGCGCCGGTGGCCCCGGCTGGCTCAAGGTGGTAGAAGCCCGCGGCGAAGCGGCGCTGGCGCAGGTGTATCGCGACATGCTCGCCGGCAGCGTGCGGCCCGCCGAAGGCCATATCCTGTCGCTCAACCCGGCATCCATGCAATGAAGATCGCGCAAGTCGAAGCGATCCCGCTTTCGATCCCTTTCAGTTTTGGCGGCAGCGCTTACCGGCTGGGTGCGAGCTCAGGTCTGGCGCTGGATTTCTGCCTGGTGCGGGTGGAGACCGATGATGGTCTGGTGGGCTGGGGCGAAGCCTTCGCCTACAGTTCGCGCACCGCGGTTGTCGCGGCGGTGCGCGACATGGTGGCGCCCTTGGCCATCGGGCAGGACGCCACCGACATCGCCGGCCTGAGTTGCAGGCTGCAACAATCGCTGCACATTTTCGGGCGCTACGGCATCACCATGCATGCGATCTCCGGGCTCGATATCGCGCTCTGGGATATCGCCGGCAAGCGTGCCGGCAAGCCGCTGCACCAATTGCTCGGCGGCACCCCGCGCAGCGGCATTGCAGCCTACGCCAGCCTGCTGCGCTATGCCGATGCTGCGCTGGTGGCGCAGTACGCGGCCCGCGCCGTGGGCGAAGGATTCGCCGCCATCAAGCTGCACGAGATCGACGAGACCGTGGTCGCCGCCGCACGCGCGGCGGTGCCGGGCGAGGTTCCCCTGATGTTCGACGTCAACTGTGCATGGTCGCCCGATGAGGCGCAAACCATCTGCGCGCGCCTGGCGCACCACGCGCCGCACTGGATCGAGGAACCGGTGTTTCCGCCGGAGGATTTCGCCGCCCTGAAACGGCTGCGCGAACATGCCGGCGTAGCGCTCGCCGCCGGCGAGAACTGGTGCACCGTGACGCAATTCCGCCATGCGCTCGACGCCGGCGCGGTCGATATCGTGCAGCCGTCGGTCACCAAGGTAGGCGGCGTCAGCGAGTTCGTGAAGGTGGCGGCACTCGCGCGCGAGCGTGGTGTGCGCGTGGCACCGCATTCGCCCTACTTCGGCCCGGGTGCGATCGCCACCCTGCACCTGCTGACCACGTTGGCCGAGCCGGCGTGGTTCGAACTCTATTACCTCGATGCCGAGGCGGCACTGTTCGGCGCTGCGTTGAAGCCGGCGCATGGAGTGATGACGATTCCGCAAGGGCCGGGGCTGGGGGTTGCGCCCGATGCGGACGTGATCGCACGCTATCGTATCGACTGACCTCGAGGTGGCTGCATCGCCTCAGCCGGCGGACAGCCAGCCCTGGCCGCTTCAATACCCGATGGCCGCGCCGTCGCTGCGCGGATCGGACCCGCCAAAACGCATGCCCGATTCCGCGTCGATCACGATGCCGTGCGCGTGGCCTGCCAGTTCGTTCCAGTCGCCCCAGCGGTCGAGGATGTGGCCGCGACGCTCGAGTTCGTCAATGGTCGATGGCGGGAAGCGCGCCTCGATATGCAGGGTGTCGCGCTCTTCGCCAAGCGCGAAGCGGCCGGAGAGCCAGCGCGGTGCTTCGAGCGCTTCCTGGATGTTGCGGCCGAAGTCGATCAGGTTGACGTAGGTCTGCAGGTGGATCTGCGGCTGGCCATCGGCGCCCATGCAACCGATGGCACTCCACAGCTTGTCGTTCCTGAAACCGAGCGAGGCGATCAGGGTGTGCAGCGGCGTCTTGCCGGGCGCCAGGCAGTTCGGGTGGGCCGGGTCGAGTGAAAAATACGCACTGCGGTTTTGCAGCACCACGCCGGTGTTGCCTGCCACCACTGCGGAGCCGAACACGCCGTACAGACTTTGGATCAGCGATGCGGCGTTGCCTTCGGCGTCGACGGCGGCGATGTAAACGGTGTCTCCCGTAAGGCTGCCGTAGGAAGGGACCTTGTCCCACGGCAATGCACGCGCCGGGTCCATCAGGGCGCGGCGCTGGTCCGCATGAGCCTTGGAGATCAGGCGCTCCATCGGCACATCCACAAAGCGCGGGTCGCCCAGATGGCGGTCACGGTCGTGATAGGCCACCTGCTTGGCCTGCACCAGCAGGTGCGCATGGTCGGCACCGAGGTAATCGCGTTTGTGCAGTTCGAAGGGTTCGATGAGGTTGAGCATTTCCAGCACGGTGAAGCCCTGGGTCGGTGCCGGTGTTTCGTAGAGCGTGAGGTCGCGGTAGCTGCCCTTGAGTGGCTCGCCCCAGCGCGCGCTTTGTGCGGCCAGGTCGGCCAAGGTGAAGAAGCCGCCCTTTTCCATGGCGAAGCGCGCCAGTTCGGCGGCCACCGTGCCTTCATAGAAGCCGGCGCGGCCGTGTTCGGCAATGGCGCTCAGCGTGCACGCGAGATCGGGGTTGGTGAGTTTCGATCCGGCGCGCGGGATCTTGCCGCGCGGCATGAAGATCGCCATGCTTTCGGCATGCGGCTTGAGATCGGCTTCGGCGTATTCGATCCAGCCGGCCAAACGTTCGGTGACCGGAAAGCCGTCGCGCGCATAGCCGATGGCGGACTCCAGGTTGCGCGCCAGCGGCAGGCGGCCGTAAGCGTCATGCGCTTCTGCCCAACTCGCCACCGAGCCCGGCGTGGTGAGGGTGGCCGGCAGGATGCCGCGAAACGGCACCTCGGCGTGACCGCGGCTGGCAAACCAGTCGGTGCTGGCGCAAGCCGCCGCACGGCCGCCGCCGTCGAGATAGCGCACAGCACCGGTCTTGGCGTCATGGATCAGCCAGAAGGCGTCGCCGCCGATTCCGGTCATGTGCGGATAGAGCACCGCGAGCGCGGCGCTTGTGGCGATGGCGGCATCGACGGCCGAGCCGCCGGCGCGCAATATCTCAACCCCGGCCTGCGAGGCCAGGGCGTGCGGGCAGGTGACCATGCCGTTCGGGCCCATGGTGACGGGGCGGCCGGTGGTGATATGCATGTTGCGGGAATCCTGTTGGTTTGAAGGTGGTGCGCCGCGAAGCGAGGGC
>CAYYFR010000039.1:10357-36668 GCA_964470865.1 uncultured Burkholderiales bacterium
ATGCATGTTGCGGGAATCCTGTTGGTTTGAAGGTGGTGCGCCGCGAAGCGAGGGCGCAGTGTGCCCTATCGTGTGCGTCGGCGCGACGCTTTTGGATAATGCTTTTGCGCGCGACATGTGATACTTCGCGCCCTGCTGGTCTCGCACTGCCCGCCTTTGCACGACCCCTACGCCCCGTTTCGCCACCGCGACTATCGTTTTTTCATCGGCATGGTGCTGATCGCCTCGCTGGCGCAGCAGTCGCTCGGCGTTGCTGTCGGCTGGGACATCTACGAGCGCACCGGTTCGGCCCTGGCGCTGGGCTGGATCGGGCTCGCGCAATTCGTCCCCGTGCTGGCGTTTTTTCTGCCGGCCGGGCAAATGGCTGATCGTTACGACCGCCGTCGGGTGGTTGCCGCCAGCCTGGTGGTGTGGGTTGCTGCTTCCGCGCTGCTGGTGTTCGTAGCCTGGCGCGCGCTGCCGGTGCTGTGGATTTATGTGGCCATCGCGGCGGTGGGCATGTCGACCGTGCTCAACCGCGCCGGGCGCGATGCACTGCTCTCGCAATTGGTGCCGGCCGAAACGCTTGCGCAAGGCGTGATGTGGAACAGCACCGTGTTCCAGACCGCCTCGGTGGCCGGCCCGGCCCTGGCCGGCGTATTGATCGCGCTGGGTGGCTCGGCGATCACCGTCTATGGTTTCAACCTGGCGGCCATGCTGGTGGCGATGGCGTTGGCCCTGGCTATCCGGCGCCGCCCGATCACCCGCCACACCCGGCCTTCGACCTGGGGTGACGTGTTCGGCGGCCTGGTCCATGTGTGGAAGACCAAGGTGGTGCTGGGGCTCATCACCATCGACCTGTTCGCGGTGCTCTTGGGCGGCGCCACCGCGTTGATGCCGATTTTCGCCAAGGATATTCTGCATGTCGGCCCGGCCGGACTGGGCTGGTTGTCGGCCGGCCCGGCCATCGGTGCGGTGGTGATCGCAACCGCCACCGCGCGCGGTTGGCGCCGCAGCTCGCATGCGGGCCGGACCTTTCTGTGGGCGGTGGCGGTGTTCGGGATTGCCACCATCGTGTTCGGCCTGTCGCGCTGGTTCTGGCTATCCATGCTCGCGCTGATTGTGCTGGGCGCGGCCGACAACGTGGGCGCGGTGATTCGCCAGACTGCCGTGCAGCTCTACACGCCGGACGAACTGCGCGGGCGCGTAGCGGCGGTCAATCGCGTGTTCATCAGCTCTTCCAACGAGTTGGGCGCGGTGGAGTCGGGCATGCTGGCGAGCCTGACCAACCCGGTGTTCGCGGTGGCTGCGGGGGGTGTGGCGACGCTTCTGATCGCTGCCTGCGGTTTGCGCGTGTTTCCGGATTTGAAGAAACTGAAGACAGTGGGTGCTTGAAGGCTTGCGCCCATAAGGTTGGTGGTCGGGTTACTGCCCGCTCGACGCCACCTTGAGTTGACGCATGCGCTCGAACACCGCGCGTACCTTCCCGGCATAGGCATCGCGCTTGGCCGGAATGCTTGAATGGTAGGCGCCGACTGCTGCCCAAGTGTCGCCCAGGGTCGCCATTTTGCGCTTGAGCAGAAGTGCGGCGACATTGCTGGAAAGGCACACGTCGTGCAAGTCTTGCGGGCCGATGCCGGCGCTGGCAAGCTCGGGCAGATGGATTGAATTGATTTGGAACAGGCCGCGATCGACACTGCCGTTCGAATTGACGTTGACCGCATGCGGGCGTACTTTCGATTCGACGATGGCGATGGCGCGCAACACGTCCGCGTTGGTGCCGAAGGTGCGGGCGGCCTTGGCGATGCAGTCCGCGCCTGCCGGCCCTGCTGCCGCAAGCAACAGCAAGGGCAGGAGTATTGAAGGTTTCATGGCAGCATTATTGGCAAGGGTCGGTAGTCGCGGTGCGATGAGTTGACACAAGAACGGCTGACACCTCGGCCCATTGCAGCCTGCAGCCTGCAGCCTGCAGCCTGCAGCCTGCGGACGCGGGGGGCGGACGCGGGGGGCGAATCCTACTGCGGATCGGCTGCGGCATCAACGACGCTGCGCTCTTCCGCTCTTCGTTCTCACCAGTGCGAAAAACTGTTGTTGACAGTGGCGCTATGGCGAAACCTGAAGCGGCGCGATTCCGGACCGGTTCACAGCCAATGCGCTTGCGCAGGCGCCTGTGTCAAACTCGTGCCTCCCGCCAACTTCGAAAAGAGCCGCAGACATGAGGTCAACCGCACATACGCAGTCGGCGCGCCGCCTGGCACTGCGCCGGCTCGCACAAGTGTTTGCAGCTTGCACAGCGGCATTTTTGGTGCCAGGCGCATTCGCGCAGAGCGCAGCCTGGCCGGACAAGCCCATCCGCATCATCGTGCCCTTCGCGCCCGGCGGACCGCCCGACACGATTGCGCGGCTGATCGGCCCGAAGCTGGGCGAAGCCTTGGGACAGGCGCTGATCATCGAAAACCGCGCCGGTGCCGGCGGCAACATAGGCAGTGTCGCGGTTGCCAAGGCCGCAGCCGATGGCTACACCATGCTGTTCACCTCGTCGGCATTCGCGGTCAATGCCAATTTTGCCGATTCGGGCTATTCAGCGGAACGCGATTTCGCAGCCGTCACCATCGTGGCGGCACAGCCCAACGTGGTGGTAGTCCATCCTGACATGCCGGCCAAGACCGTGGCGGAATTCTTCGCCTACGCGAAAACCCGCAAGCTGGCGTTCGCTTCCCCCGGCAGCGGCACCACGCCCCATTTGACGGCTGAGAACCTGTTCAATCTTGTCGGCAAGCTGGGACTGCCGGCCGCGCATTTCCGTGGCGCCGGCCCGGCGGTCGCAGCGGTTCTGGGAGGCGAACCGCCGGTCGGTGTGATGGCCATGACCGCGCCGCTGCAGAACATCAAGGCCGGCAAGCTGCGCGCGCTGGCGGTGTCGAGCGCCAGGCGCATCCCCGCCCTTCCGGACGTGCCCACACTGGCGGAAGCCGGCTATCGCGACATGCTTGACTACACCTGGGTGGGCGTGTTCATGCCTGCGGGCACGCCGGCGGCGGTGGTAAACAAGCTCTTCGATGCGATTGCGCGCGTCCTGCAAGGCGCGGACATCAAGGAGCGCATCGCCGGGCTGGCTTTCGAGACAATTGTCGAGCCACCGGCGCGCACCACAGAATACGTCAAGGCGGAAGTCGTGCGCTGGGGCGAAGTGGTCAGGAAGACCGGCGCCAAGCCCGACTGACAGCCGAATTCAACAGAGGAACGCCCATGGCCAAACTCAGGCACATCGCGCTTTCAGTACCCGACCCGCAAAAGTCGGCGCGCTTTTATTGCGAAGCCTTCGGCATGGAAGTGGTCGGCCAGGCCAACTCGGCCACGGCCACCGGCGTATATCTTTCCGATGGCACCGTAAGCCTGGCGTTGCTGAAGTACCGCAGCGACGCGCCGGCCGGAGAACGCGGCCGCGATTTCGTCGGTCTGCATCACATGGGATTCCTGTGTGACGACTTGGCCGCGCAAAGCCTAGCGGTCGAGGAAAACGGCGCCACCCTGTTCCAGGATGTGCCGGCAGGCAAGACCACCGAGTACTACGAAAAAAAGTACCAGGACCCCGACGGCATCATTTTCGACATCACCCATTCAGGATGGAAGGGCGCGAAGGTGTAGGTGGCGCAGGCCGGAGTCGCGCCACACGAATCAGGCGCGACTTCGCTTGCCATCGCGCAGCGCGACGCATGATGTGCCGCTGTCGGGTGATCGGCCGCGCGGTCTGCTGCTTCGCCGCCGGCGACTGCACCCCTGGCCAGACGGAGTCCGATTTTGGTGATGAATTTTGCTGGATTTTGGGTAAGGCGTGATTGATGGAAGGTCGTTCGTCGCGTAAGCTATGCTAGGATGATTCTGCCTAAATAGGAAGAATCATCTATGCCAATCAATATCAAGGACTCGGCTACCGACGCCAAGGTGCGAGAGTTGGCTGCGCTGACCGGAGAGTCGATCACCGACGCGGTACGTATTGCAATTGAACAACGACTGCGGCGTGAATCTCCACGCCGCCGCGCAGGGGTTGCCGCGCGTTTGCTCGCTCTCGGGACCAGGCTTTCGGCTCGCCCGCGCCTGCTCGCCGGTGACGCAGACGCTGCTATCGGCTACGACGCGTTCGGCGCACCCAAATGATCATCGACACCTCCGCGCTGGTCGCCATACTCGCAGGCGAAGCTGATGCGTCGCGTTATGCGCAGGCGATCGAAGCTGACGCGACACCACGGATTGGCGCACCGGCGTTGCTGGAGGCATCGATCGTTTTAACGCGCTGGTATGGCGACGATGCGCTCGCCGCGCTCGACGCTTTCACGCGCGAAGCGGGGGCCGAGGTGATCGCCTTCGATCTGCCGCAGTTGCGTGCAGCCCAGGCTGCGTACCTGCGTTTTGGCAAGGGCCGTCATCCGGCAGGACTCAATTTCGGCGATTGCATGAGCTACGCGCTGGCGCAGGCAAGCGGCGAGCCCCTGCTCTACAAAGGGCATGATTTTTCGCAGACCGATATCGAATCGGCGTTGCCAGACCGGCAAGCCGAGATCTGACGATTCTGCTGCTGCCATCACTTGCGGCAGGTGCTCCGGTCGCTGAACAGGATCGCAGCTACGGTTTACTTTCTCGAATGCAGTCCTCACCACGTCAAGGAACCAGCATGGCAAGACTCGAAGGCAAAGTGGCATTCATCACCGGCGCGGCTGCCGGCATCGGCCGCGCCACCGCGATCCTGTTCGCGCGCGAAGGCGCGCGCGTGGTGGTGGCCGATATCTCGATTGCGGCGGCCGAGGAAACCGCGCACCTGGCCGGCAACGGTGCGATCGCGATCCGCACCGATGTGACTGAAGAGGTAAGCGTCGCCGCCGCGATTGCCGCGACAGTCATGAAATTCGGCCGCCTGGACATCCTGCACAACAACGCCGGCGGCTCCACCCCGCAGGACAACAACGTCATCGATGTGCCGATCGAGGAATTCTGGCGCGTCATCAAGCTGGACCTGTTCGGCACCTTCGTCGGCTGCCGGCACGGCATCCCGGCGCTCATCGCGTGCGGCGGCGGATCGGTGATCAACATGACATCCAACATGGCGCTGATGGGCGTGGCGAGCCGCGATTGCTATACCGCAGCCAAGGGCGGCATCGCGGCGATCACCCGCTCGATGGCCGTCGAGTTCGCCGCGCAAAGGGTGCGGGTGAATGCGATTGCACCATCGGCCACCATGACCGAGCGCCTGAAAAAGCTGGTGCAGGCCAACCCGGCGGTCAACAAGTTGAACCAATCACATCTGCTGGGGACCATCGAACCGGAGGACATTGCGAACGCCGCGCTCTACCTGGCCTCGGACGAGTCGCGCGCCATGACCGGGCACATCTTGGCGGTGGATAGCGGCGTGACCATTTCCTGAACCTGTAGCGATGCCATCGCGCCTGGCCTGATCAGACTCAGCTTGCCAGCCGTCCAGACAAGCCGCTTTAGCAGCCCACTGGCCGGATTCTTCAATCCTTCGCCGCAGTGTTGCCGCATCCACTGTGTCGCGTTGGTGCATTCCTCGCGCGCTTGTCCCGGACGGTCCAAGGGCCGATCACCGACATGCCTGCCCGTTTGAAATCGCCCATGTTGCGAGTCGCGGCCGCGCAGCCGTGCGCACTTGCACGCGCGGCAATCGCGCAGCCGGCGAATCCCATCGGCTTGTCCAGCGTCTGTGCGCTGGTGTTGGTCTTGGCGAGAACTTCGGCGGCCTTTTCAGCATGCGAAAGGATGCGCCCGGCAAACAGAGTAAAGACCCTTGTCGACAGTGCCAGGGTGCCTTGACGGCAGCACTTGGCCGCAACCATACTTCCGGAAAAGCCGATTGGATTTCCTCTTCTTCGGTGGAGACCGAAGTGAAGACTTGTGACGCAGAGACTCGAATGGCAACGGTGACGCCGGGCCTGCCGCACGGTCATGCGGCGGCGCAATTGTGCGGCGTCGTGCTCTTGTCCACCATCTTCTCCGCCTGCCAGCTATTCGTTCAGTCGCTCCATCAACGCGGCTATGCGGGGCTAACCTATTCGTCTTGATCCCAACCTCGCGGATCACCCGCCCCCATTTTTCCTGCTCGGCGCGGATGAAGGTTGCGGTCTCGGCCGGGGTGCTCGGCAGCGCCTGCGCACCCAGCGCCGCACGTGATGGCCGCACGGGGCTGCGCCATGCGCGCTGCGAACGAGGTCGCGAATACCGGCGCCGTGCACGGCCATGTTCGGCAAGCCGGTCTCGTCGATGATCAGCCCTTCCGGAACCCCGATACGCATGCGGCGCGCCGGCAGCACATGTTCGCGCTCCGCGCCCAATACCGCGGGATCGGAGCACGAAATGGCGTAAGGCTAGGAGTTGGGCAAGCCGACGACTGCTTCGATTTCCACTTTCATCCCGGGGATCGCGAGTTCCTTGATGCCGATAAGGGTGCTGGCCGGGCGCGCCGTGCCGAAGTATTGCTGTCGCACCGGGTTGATCTTGGTGCGGTCGTTCACGTCGGTCAGGTAAACCGTTACCTTGAGAATGTCTGCGAAGCTCGCGCCCGCCGCATCAAGCACGATTTTCATGTTCTCGAACACCTGGCGCGCTTGCGCGGCCGGATCGTCACTTACGACGCGCCCCTGGGCGTCCAGGGGCGGCATGCCGGAGATGTAGAGCGTGTCGCCCCAGCGCACTGCGTCGCAATAGTGGCTGATGGGCGGCGCGAGTCCTGCGAGCAGGAACTCCTCGCGTCGGGCGGGCGCACCGCTCACTTCTTGGTCTCCGCTGCCGTCGGCTTGGCTTCAGGCCAGTAGTAGTTCGCGGCGAAAGAGTAGGGCGGGTGCATGAAGCGCTTGGCCGGGACCAAAACCGCCGCCCAGGCTTTCTGTGAGTCGTGGATCTTCTTGAAGACGGGGTTCTTCGCGTTTTCCTCGTCGACGAAGCCGTCCCAGGCCTTGAGGTAGGCGTTGAGGATTTCCGGCGGCGTGCGCAGGACCTTCACACCATGCTTTTCCTGCATCTCCTTGAGCGCGTCGGCGTTCTGCTTCTGCCATGCGGAGTACCAGGAGATGTGGGCGTCGCGTGCCGCAGAGCGGATGATCTCCTGTTGCAGGGGGCTCAGGCCTTTCCACACGTCGCCGTTGAAAACGATCTCGCCCATCGTGTTGTTCTCGTGCATGCCGGGCGTGTAGTGGAACTTGTAGACCGTATGCAGGCCCAGGCGCAAGTCCTCGACGCCTCCGACCCATTCGGCGCAATCGATCACACCGCGCTGCGCCGCCGGGAGGATCTCGCCACCGGGCATGTTTATCGTGGTCATCCCCATGCGCGTGAAGATCTGGGCGTTGATGCCGGTCTGGCGGCATTTCATGGTCTTGAAGTCGGCCAGGCTCTTGATCGGTCGCTTGAACCAGCCGAACGCCTGCGGGCTGGTCGGGTGCCCGGGGATGACATGCACGTTCAGCTTGAGCGTGTTCTGGTAAAAGTCGTTCCACATCTCGGCCCCGCCGCCGTTCCACATCCAGCTGAGGTAGTCGGAGTGGTCCATACCGAAGGGGCCGCCAGGGGGGCCGGCAAAGAGCACGGCCGCGTTGTTCTTGCCGACCCAGTAATACGAGATCGAGTGATGCCCGTCGATGACCTTCTTGGCACTGGCGTCGAGAACCTCAAACGCCGGCACCACCTGCCCTGCCGCCATGGCCTCGATCTTGAGCGTGCCGCCGGAGAGTTTATCGGTGCGCTCGGCGAACAGCTTGAAGTTGTCTTGCGCGGTGGAACTGGCAGGCCAGCTCGATTGCATCTTCAAAACCTTCGCGCCGGGCGCTGCCGCAGGTGCCGCTGGCTGCTGCGCAACTGCCGGCACCGCAAACGCCGCAGTGATGGCTGAGAGAATCAGGGACTTCATGACCGTTTTCATGGCTCTCTTTCTGGTTTGTCCAAAGCTCAAGTTAACCTTGTTTGCAAGCTTAATGCAAGATTCATTTGGCGCTTGCCGCCCCGCCCGATGCCTTTTCCTTGTCCGCATCGGCATCGGGCACCGACTCGGCCTTGTATTCCTCTTCGAGCGACCCGCCCTTCATCATGCCCTCCTCCTCATCCTTCTGCTGTTTGAGGGAACCTGGTGCCATGCGCTCGGCGCGGGCCTGCTCGGCCAGGGTCGTGGGCAGCCACATGGCGATTTGCGGGACGAAGAATATGGTGAGGATGCAAATCACCTGGATCCACATGAAGTCAAACATGCCCCGGTAGATCGTGCCCAGGGTCCACGACGGCACGACCTGCTTGAGGTAGTAGGCCGACATCGCCACAGGCGGGGACAGGTAGGCGGTCTGCATCACTACGGCCACCAGGACCCCGAACCAGACGAGGTCGTACTTGAGCGCCGCGATCACCGGGTAGAAGATCGGCAGGAACACCAGGATGATCGCCGGCCACTCGAACGGCCAGCCGAGCAGGAAGATCAGGAACAGCACCAGCAGCAGCATCATGAACGGCGGCAGCGGCAGCGAGAGCAGTGTGTCGGTGATCCACTGCGCCGTGCCGAGCCTGGCGAACACCGCGCCGAATATGTTGGACGCGACCGCGAGGAAAAGCACCATGCTGGAAGTATTCATCGTGCTGATGCAAGCCGCCTTCAGGCCGGCAAAGGTGAACTTTCCGTAAGCGACGGCGAGCGCGAACGCGCCCATCGCACCAACCGCCGAAGCCTCGGTGGGCGTGGCATAACCCATCAGGATCGAGCCCAGCGTACAGGTGATCAGCAGCCCCAGCGGCACCATGCCGAGGAACACCTCCTTGAGCACAACGAGCCAGGACGTCTCGCGTTCCTCGAGCGGCACTGGCGGGCCGAGCTTGGGGTTGAGGAAGCTACGCACCAGCGTGTAGACGATGTACATGGTCGCGAGCAGGAGCCCGGGCCCCAAGGCTCCCGCGTAAAGGTCGATCACGGACACACCCAAGACCGGCCCCATCACGATGAGCATCACCGAGGGCGGGATCAGGATGCCGAGCGTGCCGCCCGCGGCGATCGACCCGGAAGCCATGCGCGCGTCGTAGCCGGACTTGATCATGATCGGCCCGGCCATGATGCCGAGAACCGTAACGGCCGCGCCGACGATTCCCGTGGCCATCGCAAACACCGTGGCAGTCAGGATCACGCCGAGGTAGAGCGAACCCCGCACAGGTGCGAGCAGATCGCGGAACGCCTTGAACAGCCGCGCCATGAGCCCGGCCTGTTCGGTCAGGAACCCCATGAAGATAAACAGCGGGATCGCCACCAGTTCCTCGGTCTTCATCATGCCGAGCGTTTGCAGGTAGGCGAGGTTGAAGACGCTATCGCCCAGGCCCGCCCAGCCGAAGCCGAGCGCGATGATGATCAGCGTGAAGGAAATGGGAAAGCCGACGAAAATCACGCTGACCATCGCGACCAACATGACCAGCCCGAGTGCGATCTGGCCGGTCATATCTCGCCCCCTTCCTTGTGCTCGAACAGCCGCCCGGTGCGCATCGCGAACCAGCTCTTCATTACCTCGGATGTGCCCTGAACCAACAGCAGCACGGCGGTCAGGGGCACCACCGACTTCATCGGCCAGAGGTAGGGGCGCCACGCCGTCTGGTCGCTGCGCTCGCCCATCGTGAAGGCGCGCCAGGCATCTTCTACGCTCGCGCCGAAAAGCAGGATCATGCCGGGGAAGAACAGGAAAATGAACGCGTAGAAGTCGATTCTGCCTTTTGTACGGTCGGAAAACTTTTCCCACAGCATATCGGTGCGGATATGCGCGCCCCGAAGCAGTGCGTAATGCGCACCAAGCATGAACAACACGCTGTAGAGCATGTAGGACAGTTCATAGGCCCAGGTCGTCGCCTGGCCCAGGAAGGACCGGGCCACGACCTCCCAGAACACGGTCAGGGCCAGCGGGACGCAAACGAAGGCCACGGTCTTTCCCGTCCATTCGGTGAAGGTGTCGATCACCTTGATGACCTTGTAATAGGCTGGGGAGAAGTCTGTCTTTTCCGACATCACTGCGCTCCGGGAGCAAAGGGTGCGATTGTAGCGAGCGCAGAGTCGAACGCGCGCTCGGACTCGAAGCACTTGCCATGCCATCCAAGCGGCGCTCAGACAAGGGTGTTGGTCGCTTACGGTCGATCGACCGCGTACCGATTTTCGCCCTGCCCGCGATCGCGGCGCTGCTTATGCTTCTGCTCCGACGAAACCCGGTTTCTGACGTTCCATAGCGGCATCGTCAACACGTTTTTTGGGCTGCGCATCGAGCCCGCGTGCCCCAAGCTTTCCTCTCCGAGCCGCGCCCGTGCCGAACCCGCACACCCGCAATTCGGCAATTGCAGGCAAACTCACGCCTTGGCCACACAGCCCAGAAACGCATCGCGCACCGCCTTCTCGCGCGGATCGTCCCACTTGTAGAAGCCAAGCTTGTTTGTGACATAGGCATAGGCAGTTCTGCGGGGAGGACAGCTTGGTCAGCAAGGCGTCGCTGAGCTGCTGCGAAAACCGGTGCGAGGCGGCGGCATCGCGCAGCATCTGGTACAGGGTATCGATATCCTTTCCGACCATGCCGGCACTGCCCAGATCGGAGAACAGGAAGTCCACCCAGGCGCCGTTTTCCGCCTCGATGCGCGCCACCGTTTCGGGCCGGCCAGTGCCGCCGCCAAAGGCGCTGTTGATCGAGGACATCAAGCGATAGGTGGCGTCGATGTAGTGCCCGTGATGCAGCACCACGCAACGCGCGCGGTCGGCATCGATCAGTCCCAGGTTGGGGTAGGCGATGCGCACCCGGGCGTCGGACAGGTGCGCGTAACCCTGCATCACCTGGGTCATCAGATCGCAGCTCAAGTCGCCGGGGGTGAACAGGGGCGTGTGTTCTATCAGGTCGGGAATGAACTTCGCATCGCGGTAGGCGCTCAAGTGCTGCAGGAAAAAGCGGTCCTGCGCGGTGCGCCACAGGTGATGGTCGTGGTTGCCCGGCAGCGTCAGCAACTGGTTCGAGAACACCGGCGGCTCATCTGGCGGGAACATCACCTCGACGAATCGCTTGAAGCCCTGAGCCACTTCGCCAAACGGCGATTGCCCCAGGTCGAGCACGTCGCCCAGCAGAATCAAGGTCGGCAATTCGGGCCCACTCAAGCTTCGCACCGTCTCGCGCAGGGCCCGGCCAAGTGCTGCCAGGGTGGCGGCGGGACGCAGCAGGTCGACCCGGCCGTCCGGATTCATCCGGGTCATGAGGCTGTAGTCGGCGCCCAAATGCAGGTCCGACACGCAAACGTATTTGAGTCTGCTCAAGTTAGGGCCCCCCTGTGCCGGTGTAGAAAAACCGGCTGTTGAAAACTGCAACAACTCTGAGCTAGCCGGCTTTCAAGCAGGCCGGTTTCATTGGATCGATGTTACTGCGCATCGTGCCAGCCTGTATCAGGCGCGCGTCGATTGCATCCCTCAGGCACCCGCTGCAAGCTGTGGCCGCTGTGCGAGCAGGGCTGCCGCCTGCTCGGCCAGCCCAGCCTGCCCGAAAGCCTGCAACAAGCTGCGATCGACCAGTTCACGCTGCGCACGACTGCCACCGACACGCACCGCTTCGACCCGCGCCTCGCCCAGGTGCGCCGCGGCCAGCGCCCAATCGCCGCGCGTGCTGGCGGCAAAGCCGGCGGCAATGCGCGCCGCGATCGCGCTGGCCGGGCGCTCGCCCCCAAGTCGTTCCAGGTCCGCACGCAGGCGTTCGAACGCGGCTGCATCGCCGCAGCGCAAGGTGGCCATTGCCACATGGATGTCAGCGAAGGCCACACCTGCTTGTGGAAAACGCTCGGCGCAATAGCCCGCCACCGCAAGCCAGTCGGCATCGCGACGCGGCTGGCCATGCAGTTCGGCGCGCCACAACCACGAAGCAACGTCGGTCAGCACGTTGAGCGGCGGAATCGGCGCGCCCTCGCCCACAAGCGCGGGCCGGAACTCCTGCTCGTACAGGCGCCAGGCCTCCGCGGCATTGTCGCCACCGAGTTCCCACAGCGCGAGATGCCAGCAGAGATGGCCGCGCAGTATGCCCCGCGTGGGGTGCTGCTTGAGCCAGCCGCGCAGGAATGCCGCGCCTGCGCGGCCCTGATCGAATTCGTAATGCACGTGGGCGCGCACATGCGCTGCATTGGCGTTGTACGGCGCGGCTTCGAGGGCTTGTTCGACCCGGGCTTCGGCATCTCCTACGCGCCCGGCCTCGCATTCGGCAAAGGCGCGATTGGCCGTGAACCACCAGTCGTCGCCATAGTGCGGAGCCAGGCCATCGAGCAGAGCCAGCAATTCGCTCTCGCGTTCCAGGCGCCCGGAAAAACCGATCAGGCCGAAAATGCCGGTGGCCGGTTGCAGCACCAGCGCGTCACGCGGAAATTCGCTCAGGTGCGCCTTGATCGCGGCCAAGGCCTCGGCGCCGCGGCCTTCGATCACCAGGGCCAGCGCTTCGACATGTGCCTTTTCGCGGGCGCTGATGCCTGCAGTCAAATCACGCGCGCGAGCCGCTGCCGTGCGCGCTTCGGCGCCGCGCCCATAGGTCGCCAGGCAGCGTGCACGGCCGATCTCGGCCAATGCAAAGCCGGGGTCGATGGCGAGCGCCGCCTCGAAGCCTGCGGTCAGGTTGTCGCCGGCGGCCAGAAAGTGGTCGACTGCTTTGACGTAGCTGTCGGCCGCGCTCGCAGAGGCTGTAGAAAGAGGCAATCCATAACGGTCGAGGTGTGCCATCGGGTCAGGCTTTCCAGGCGGCCATCGGCCGCGCGCTTAGAAAATGGGAGGTTCGGGTGCGCCGCGCCCTTCGAGAAAATCGAAGTCGCAGCCGCGGTCGGCCTGCGATACATGGCGTTGGTACAACAGCGCATAGCTGCGCCCGTAGCGTTGGGCAGGTTTTTTCCAGGCGGCGCGGCGCGCCGCCAATTCGGCATCGCTCACGCGCATGTTGAGGCTTCGAGCCGCCACGTCGAGGTCGACGATATCGCCAGTCGTGATCAACGCGAGCGGGCCGCCGACGGCCGATTCGGGCGCCACATGCAGGACGCAGGTGCCGTAATGGGTGCCGCTCATGCGGCCGTCGGAAATGCGCACCATGTCGCGCACGCCCTGGGCCAGCAGTTTTTTCGGAATCGGCAGGTTGCCCCATTCGGGCATGCCGGGCGCGCCCACCGGGCCGGCGTTGCGCAGCACCAGCACGCTGCTGGCGTCGACATCGAGATCGGGGTCGTCGATGCGTGCCGACAGTTCGGCATGGTCTTCGAACACCAGCGCCCGCCCGCTGTGCTTGAGTAGTGCGGGCGAGGCGGCCGAGGGTTTGATCACCGCGCCGTCGGGCGCCAGGTTACCGGTCAGGACAGCCAGCGTCTTGCCTTCGCCGATCGGCTTGTCGATGTCGCGGATGATGTCGTCGTCCAGGCAGCGCGCCTGTGCAATATTCTCGCCGATGGTTTTGCCGTTGACCGTGAGGCAATCCAGTGCCAACCGGCTTGAAACCTTGTGCATCAGGGCCGGCAAGCCGCCGGCGAAGAAGAGGTCTTCCATCAGGAACTTGCCCGAGGGATACAGGTTGGCCAGCACCGGGGTGGCGCTGGATACCGCATCCATGTCGGCCAAGGTGAGCTTGATGTCGGCGCGCCCGGCCATCGCCGGCAGGTGCACTGCGGCATTGGTCGAGCCGCCCAAGGCCATGTAGACCACCAGTGCGTTCTGAAACGACGCACGCGTGAGCAGGCGCGAGGGTTTCAGGTCTTCCAGCACCATGGCCACACAGCGCTCGCCGCAGGCGATCGCCATGCGCGCATGGGCGGAATCAACCGCCGGGATGCTGCTGGCGCCCGGCAGCGTGAAGCCCAGGGCCTCGGCGATGCTGGTCATGGTGGAAGCCGTACCCATGGTGTTGCAGGTGCCGTGCGAGCGCGTCATGCGCCCCTCGAGTTCGATCCAGTCGGCCTGGGTGATGTTGCCGGCACGCAGCTCTTCCCAGTATTTTTTGGTGTGGGTGCCAGCGCCGGTGCGCTCGCCGCGCCACTGGCCGTTCAACATCGGCCCGGCGGGAAAAAAGATCGCCGGCAGGTCCATGCTGATGGCGCCCATCAGGAGGCCCGGCGTGGTCTTGTCGCAGCCGCCCATCAGCACCACGCCGTCGATCGGGTGCGAGCGCAGCAGTTCCTCGCATTCCATCGCCAGGAAGTTGCGGTACATCATGGTGCTGGGCTTGACCATCACCTCGCCCAGCGACAACGCCGGCATTTCGATCGGATGCCCGCCGGCCGCCACGATGCCGCGCTTGACCGACTCCGCACGCTCGCGCAGGTGCGCGTGGCAGGGCGAGATGTCGCTCCAGGTGTTGATGATGCCTATCACCGGCTTGCCCATGAAGTCTTCGCGCCGTAGCCCCGTCTGCTGCAGACGCTGGCGATGGCCGAAGCTGCGGAAGTCGTTGGCGGCGAACCAGCGCTGGCTGCGCAGTTCGGAAATCGGTCGGGTCATGGTGTTTCCTCCATTTACGCAGGGCGAAAGGACTCATCCGGGGCGCATCATAATCTGCAGCCGGTTATTGCGGGCAGCCCGGCGTTTTTTCGAGTCGGCATCGCTCGTGAACCGTTAAGATGTGTGCTTGTTCATGCATCCCCGCCCCCACCATGTCACGCCTGTTCTCGAATCGCGATCGTCATTTCGACCTGGGCATGTTGCCCACCGAGTTGCTCGCGCGCGACGCCGCCGCGCCGCCGCAGGCAGCGCGAGTTCCCAACGATGCCCGCGCCGCCGGGCCGGACGGCGTCAACCAGGCGCTTGCCGAATACCAGACACTGTTTACCCAATACCTGGCGGGCGAACCGGCGCGCGCCCGCGCCCCGTTGCCCGACGACCTTGCCACGCGCTCGCGCAACCTCAAGGCCTCGGCCTACTTTCTGGATGTCACGCTGGCCGGGGTGTGCGCGCTGGAACCCGCTGATTGGCAGGTGCCGGATGCCCCGGCGCATGCTTTTGCACTGGTGTACGCAGTCGAATTCGGGCGCGAACCCAAACCCGGCGAGCCGGGCGCGACCTGGATCCATGGTTGCAACCAGGCGCGCACCGACGCGCGCGCGGCCGAAGTCGCTGTGGTACTCGCAGGCTATGTGCGCACCCTGGGTTTCGCCGCGCGCGGGCATGTTGCCGGCGCCACCCAAGTGGCACTGGAAACGCTGGCGCAGCGCGCCGGTGTTGCGCGCGCGGAAAACGGCGTACTGGCACTGCCGTTCACGCGTCGTGGCTTCGCCCTGGGCGCTGTTACCCTTGAGATGGGCCTCGCGGCCGATTTGCCCATCGCAGCGAACGCCTCGCTCGACTGGCCGAATGCCGACGCCTACATGGGCAAGGCCGGCACTCGCCCCGGTTGGGAAGATGCCGAAGCGGCATTGCGCCCCCTGCATCTGGGCCGCTACCCGATGGAAACCATCAAGCGCGTGGCCGAGCCGACAACGCTGGTGCTGCGCGACGAGATCCTGCGCAACAGCAAGCGCGCCGACCTGTTCACCCGTGCGCTGGCCGGCGATCTGGGCGAGAAACCAAAGGCGGAACGCATGCGCTTCGCCACCAAGCACCCGCTGGCCTTCGCCATGACGCCCTTGATTCGCAACATGGTGCCGCTGCAGGGCACGCGCGAGCCGCTCGCCCCCACCGGGCTCGGTGGCGATTTGTCGGACATGCGTCGCAATGCGGAGTCGGTCAAGGCACTGGCCTATTTTCTGGGCGCCGATCTGGTCGGCACCTGCGAAGCCGAATCATGGATGTACTACTCGCACGATGCCGAGGAGGGCAAGCCGATCGAGCCCTACCACCGCCATTGCGTGGTGATGCTGCTCGACCAGGGCTTCGAGACCATGGAAGGCGCTTCGGGCGACGACTGGATCTCGGGCGCGCAATCGATGCGCGGCTACATGCGCGGCGCCTTCATCGCCGGCGTGCTGGGGGCGCATTTGCGGCGCCTGGGCTATTCGTCGCGCGCCCATACCAATGCGCACTCGGAGCTGCTGCACATTCCGGCGGCGCTGTTGGCGGGCCTGGGCGAACTGTCGCGCATCGGCGAACTGGTGTTGAACCCCTTCATCGGCCCGCGCTCCAAGACTGTGCTGCTGACCACCGACCTGCCGCTGGAATTCGACCAACCGATCGATTTCGGCCTGCAGGCGGTGTGCAACATGTGCCTGAAATGCGCGCGCGAATGCCCGTGCAACGCCATTCCCTTCGGCCCCAAGGTGATGTTCAACGGCTACGAAATCTGGAAGCCGGATGTCGAGAAGTGCGGCAAATACCGCCTTACCAACATGAAGGGCTCGGCCTGCGGGCGCTGCATGAAAACCTGCCCCTACAACCGCGAAGACCTGATCGAATCCGACCGCCTGCTGGAACTTTCCATCAAGGTGCCGTCGGCACGCCGCGCGTTGATCGACTACGACGACCAGATCGGCGGCGGCGTGCGCAACCCGGTCAAACGCTGGTGGTTCGATCTCGAGATTGTCGATGGCGTGTGTGTGACCCCGCGCGGGGTCAACCAGCGCGACCTCGATCTTGTGCGCGGCGACAAACTGGCGCGCGAGCAAAAGCTGGCGTTTTTTCCGCCGGCGGTGCAGCCGGCAGGCGGCACCACGCTGTCGACGGTGGTGCCGCTCGATCGGGTGGCCGGGCAGAAGGCCTATGCGGAGGCCGAAAAACCACTCGCTGCACGCAAGCGCGGCAAGCCTGTTTCCTGAACTGCCTTGACCTGCGTAGGTTCGATGCCTGCAGGTCCGATCACGCGGCCAGGAAGCGAGCGAAACGCATTGCCAGGCATTGAGTTGATTCGCCTGCCTGTCTCCGTTCGTTCATGCAATACGGCATTGAGCCGTACGGACCTCGGAAAGTGTCATGCCATGCCTGTTGCCACTGCCCGCTTCGATTTGAAGATGGACGCAGCCGGAAAGGATCTGCTTGCACGCGCGGCGGCCCTGATGGGCACCACCATGGCCGGCCTGGTGCGCGCAGCCGCACGAAAAGAAAGGGTCAGCACCGTTATGTGCTGGTCGAGAACGCAGCTGCGCCCCTGATACCGGGTTACTGCACCTTTGGCGCGGCGCGCCGATCGCCGATTCGGTTGGGCGCAAGTGCGCCCACTCAGCCAACGAGAATGTGGCGCAAAGCTCACCCCGACGTAAAATCCGCATGGCGCTTGCCGCATGCGCAAAAAGGCAATCTGTGCCACCGCCGGTGAGACGCCTGCACCAGCCGCGTGTTCAAGGTGCGCGCCTCACGAGGGGCCTGGCCGGGCCGTGAAGGTCAACCCACGAATTAGGATCGAAGCAATGAAGCAAGCAGACGTGATGATCGCCGGTGCCGGCCTGGGAGGCCTGGCCGCCGCCGCATGCCTGATGAAGCGCGGCATCAAGGTGCGGGTATTCGAGCAAGCCGCGCAGTTGGGCGAGATCGGCGCCGGCGTGCAGCAAAGCGCCAACTCGGCCAAGGTGCTCTACGATCTGGGCCTGCGCGACGCCCTTGAGCAGGTTGCGGTCAAGCCGCAAACCTACGAGTTCCGCCGTTTCGATACCGCCGAGCTGATGCATGCGATTCCGTTCGCCGGCGCCCACGAAAAGCAGCATGGCGCGCCCTACTACCATCTTCACCGCGCCGACCTGCACAAGATCCTGGTCGACAAAGTGATGGCGATGGATCCGCACTGCATCACCCTGAACGCGCGCGCCGCCGGCTTCAGTGAGCACGCCGATGGCGTGACCCTCAAGCTGGCCGATGGCACAAGCGCGACCGGCGCGGCGCTGATTGGCGCCGATGGCATCAAGTCGGCGATTCGCGCGCAGATCGTGGGCGAAACCCCGGCCACCTATACCGGCTATGTGGCCTGGCGCCTGACCGTGCCGCGCAGCAAACTGCCGGCCGACATAATGGATATCGTGGGTCAGGTGTGGTGCGGCCCGAAGAACCATTGCGTGGTGTACTGGTTGCGCGGCGGCGAACTCCTCAACTGGGTGGGCTGCCCGGAGCGCCAAGCCTGGGAAGACGAGTCCTACACACAGCGCCGGCCGTGGGAGGAGTTGAAGGCCGACTATGCCGGCTGGCATCCGAAGATCCAGGCGATCATCGATGCCACCGATCGCAACGAGTGTTATCGCTGGGCCCTCAACAACCGCAAGCCGATCCGCACCTGGAGCACCGCGCGCGTGACGCTCCTGGGCGACGCCGCGCATCCGACCCTTCCCTTCATGGCACAGGGCGCGTGCATGGCCATTGAAGATGGCGCCGTGCTGGCACGTGCGCTGGAAGGCACCGACAGCGTGACCGCGGGGCTGGACTTGTATCAGCGCAACCGTGTCGACCGCACTGCGCGCGTGGTGCTGGAATCAACCGAGCATGGCGGGCTGTACCACATGACCGATGCTGCGCAAATGCGCGAGGCCTTCGCCAAGCGCAACATCGCCAAGGAACGCGCGGAGTGGCTGTTCAACTACGATCCGCTGACGGTGGCGTTGAACTGAAGCCGGCGATCAGGCGAACATTTCCATGAGTACCGGGTGCCAAAGCGCGATGTCAAGTTCTCCAAGTTTGCCTGCCAACCGGGTTTTGTCGACGCAGCGGATCTGGTCGAGCAAAACGCGACCACGCTTACCCTTCAGTTTGATTTGCGGCCGGCAACCCAACGCCTGGCCCTTGCTGGTGATTGGCGCTACGATCACGCGCGGCAACGCCCGGTTCATGTCGTCGGATGAAACAACGAGAGCCGGTCGCGTCTTTTTGATCTCCGTTTTTAAGAGTGGGATCGAGATTGACCCAATAGACCTCGCCACGCTTCACCATATCCACTCCGAATCTTGGGCCAGATCGGTTTCCGTCCACGCTGGCGCGTCCGCTGCCTCGACATAGCCGTCGAACCAGCCTGCACGTGGCGCCTTTATCGGCGCGATGACGATACACCCGCGATCGAGTCGGATCTCGATTTCATCCTCGATCGAGCACGCCGCGAGCAGCGCCGCCGGGATCAATACGCCGTCAGCGTGTCGCCGGCTCCCAAAGTTGCACACCGTGAGCGCGGGCGGCAGTGCGTATTCCGCCGTCTGTCGAGGCGATCGGCACACGCAACCTGCTCGCCAGATCAAAGTAGATCGCATCGCAGCCCTGAAGATGAAACGCGGTCGCCTTGGCGATCACGTCGGATTCGGTCAGTCGCGGATTGATCGTGAATGGTCGTAATTCCGCGAGTTGTTCGGCGGCATCTTTCAGTCGCTTGGCACTGAGGCGCCGTCGGCGCTTCGCTGCGATGAGGACGCTGCCGACTTCGTAGTGCCGCAGGTCGGGCACCATCGGAAGAAGTTCGCGAGATTCAATTGCCTTCAGGACTTCGGCAGCATAGTTGGCTGCGCTTGGCTTGCCCGCGAGAAACCACTCAATTGTCACGCTCGCGTCGAGCAGACGCGGCTAAAGGCCATGCCGCCGGTAGCGCACTTGCTGAAGCAACTCTTGCCCAGTCGGTCCCGCCACCGCACGCCTTTGCCGATTCGTGCCGGCGAGAATGCGGGCGGCGGCGCGACTGCGGGATTCGGCAGCGGCAAGCGCGTCGCGTTCGATGATGGCATTCAACTCGCGCGCGCTCTGCTCCGAAAGCGCAAGGGCTTCAGGCTTCGACAAAGCGTTCATGGCGCACCTCTTGTTGTTCGACTCGGGAATTATATGTCCACCGCTTCGGCAGGAGCCAGTGATACGGCTGATCGACGATTTCCGCTACGGATTCGCGATGTTCCTGCATGCTTTTTTTGAACCACGCTGATCGTCATATTCACAGAGCACAGCCAGGCGCTGTACGACGTCTACGAGATCATGAATGCGGTGATGGATGCGCTCTCCGCGCACTCCGCGATGAGCAAGCAGGCGCTGGAGTCGGCGCAACTGCGCAACGACATGAAGGACGTGCTGCTGGGTGCCGGAAAGTTGTGGGAGGGGTTGCGGGATAAAGGGGCCGGTGGCGCAGCGCGGACGTAATTCGGTGCGTCACCGATTTCACCGGACATTTGGGCGGCGAACTCGGGTGCGCCAGCGAGGATTTCGGCGGTGAAAATCTTGGTCCGCAATGGATCGGAAAACGAGAACTCGAGCTTCTTTCGTATGTAGTCTGCAAGCACTGTTTCCGGGCCCTTGTCTTCCGCCTGGAAATCGAACAGGGTGCCCCATGCCTGCATGGTATCGAGCAGCACTTCGCGGTACAGGTCTTCCTTGCTGTCGATGTAATAGTGAAGCCGGGATTTCGAAAGCCCGGCGCGCTCGGCGATCGACCGGGTCGAGGCGCCACGAAAACCGTGACGCGCGAATTCTTCAATCGCCGCGCGCTTGATGTCGGATTGCCGCTTCTCGCGTGCCTCGCGTACTCTGGGCGCCTGCAAGGGATGGCTCTTGAAGATCTGACCGATGCAGTGTGCCACAGGCGTGAGTGGCCGCTAAGTCCAAACCGGCCTGGCGACTACAATCCATTGCCGATCCTTTCCACAACATGTGAGGAGACCTTGATTTGCGTTTGAATCCCCTACGTGCCGTGTTCCTTGCGCTCGGCCTTGCGATTTCTCATGGCGGCTTCGCGCAGACCTATCCTGCCAAACCGGTCAGGATCATCGTGCCTTTCCCGCCCGGCGGGCCGACCGATGTGGTGGGTCGCCTGGTCGCCACCAAGCTGGGCGAGGCGCTGAACCAGCAATTCGTGGTCGAGAACCGCGCCGGCGCCGGCGGCACGGTGGGTTCGGAAGTCGTGGCGCAAGCGCCGGCCGACGGCTACACCCTGCTCTATGGCAGCACCAGCACGCTGGCGATGGCGCCGAGCCTGTATCGCAAGCTGGGCTACGACCCGCGCAAGTCGTTCGCGCCGATCAGCCTGGTGTCAAGCGGGCCCTTGCTGGTGGCGGTGAATGCCGCGGTGCCGGCGCACACCCTGGCGCAGTTGATCGCGTTGGCGAAGGAAAAGCCGGGTGCGCTCAACTACGGCTCGGCCGGCAACGCCACGCCGCCGCACCTGGCGGCCGAGTTGTTCAAGAGCCTCGCGGCAATCGACTTGACGCATGTGCCTTACAAGGGCGGCGCGCCGGCGCTGCAGGCCATCGCGGCGGGCGAAGTGCAGGTGATCTTCGAAGGTATCGTCACCTTGTTGCCGCAGATCAGGGCCGGGCGCCTGCGCGCCTTGGCAATCACCGGCACCGCGCGCGATGTGACCTTGCCGGATGTGCCGACAGTGGCCGAGGCCGGCCTGCCGGGGTTTCAGGTGAATTTCTGGAGTGGCCTGGTGGCGCCTGCCGGCACGCCTGCCGAGGTGGTCAATGTTCTCAACGCCGCCTTGCGCCGCGCGCTTGCTGCGCCAGACGCGCGCGACACCCTGACCAAATTCGGCCTGGCGCCGGCCGGCAACACGCCGCTGGAATTCGCGCGTTTCATCGATAGCGAAATCGTCCGCTGGGATCGTGCGGTGCAGGCTTCCGGCGCCAAGGTGGATTGAACGCACGCATGAAGAAAGTCCTGATCGCCGGTGGCGGTATCGGTGGCCTGGCCGCAGCGCTGGCCCTGCTCAAGCGCGGCTTCGATGTCGAAGTCCACGAGCAGGCCTCCGCCCTCAAGGAAGTCGGCGCCGGCCTGCAGCTTTCGGCCAATGGCTGTCGCGCGCTCTACGAACTGGGGGTCGGCGAGGCCTTGCAACTGCTGTCCTGCGAGGCCACCGGCAAGGAAGTGCGCCTGTGGAGCACCGGCGACACCTGGAAGCTGTTCGACCTGGGCGCGGAATCGGTGGCGCGTTACGGCTACCCGTATTTCACGGTGTATCGCCCCGACCTGCTTGCCGTGCTGGCCGCGGGCGTGCGCGCGCTCAAGGCGGATGCGATTCATCTTGGCGCGCGCAGCTTAGGCTTCGAGCAGGATGACGATGGCGTCAGCTTGCTGCTGGAAGACGCCGCGGTGCGCGGTGACGTGCTGATCGGCGCCGCGGTGCGCGGTGACGTGCTGATCGGCGCCGATGGCGTGCATTCGAAAATCCGCCAGGGTTTGTTCGGCGCCGATCAAGCGGAATTCACCGGCCTTGTGGCCTGGCGCGGGGTGATTCCGATGGAACGCCTGCCCGCGCGCATGCGGCGCATGGTCGGCACCAACTGGGTCGGGCCCGGCGGCCACATCGTGCACTACCCGCTGCGCGCCGGGCAATTGATGAATTTCGTCGGCGTGCGTGAGCGCGGCGACTGGCAGGTGGAGTCGTGGAGCGTGGCCGGCAGCATCGACGAATGCCTGGCGGACTTCAGTGGCTGGCATGACGACATTCAACTGATGATTCGCGCCATCGATGCACCCTACAAGTGGGCGCTCAAGCATCGTGCGCCGCTGCCGCGCTGGAGCGTCGGTCGTGTCAGCCTGTTGGGCGACGCCTGCCATTCGACCCTGCCGTTCCTGGCGCAGGGCGCGGCGATGGCGATCGAGGATGGCTTCATCCTGGCACGCGCGCTCGAAGCCCATTCGGACGCAGGCGCCGCCCTGGTCCGATACGAAGAGGCACGCCGTGCGCGCACCACCCGCATGGTCGAAGGTGCCGCCGCCAACACCAGGCGCTTCCACAACCCCGAGCTTGCCCATGTCGAAGGCGCGCGCGCCTATGTCGATCGCGAGTGGAACGAGGCGCGGGTCAAGGAGCGTTACGAGTGGCTTTTCACCTACGATGTAACCACTGTTCCGGTGTGAACCGAACGCCAGGAGAAGATCGATGCTGTTGCGCACTGCATTATGTTGCTTGCTGCTGGCTCTCACCGCAGGCAGCCTTCAGGCACAAACCTACCCGACACGCCCGATCAAGCTGGTCAACGGTTTCGCCGCCGGCGGCAGTTCCGATATCGTCGCGCGCCTGATCGCGCAAAAGCTCTCCACCGCGCTCGGTCAGGAAGTCATCGTCGAGACGCGCACCGGCGCCGGTGGCGTACCGGCCAACGATTTCGTCAGCAAGGCCCCGGCCGACGGCTACACCCTGATCCTCATCACCGGCGGCTATCCGGTGCAGGCCGGCATGTTGAAAAGCCTGCCCTACGATCCGCTGACCGCCTTCTCGTTCATCTCGACCCTGACTTTCTATCCCTTCGTATTCGTCACCAGTCCGAGCGCGCCACAGCAAACCGCCGAGGACTTCATCAAGGCCGCGCGCGCCAATCCGGGCAAGCTCTCGTTCGCCTCGGCCGGCATCGGCACCCTGCATCACTTGTCGGCCGAGTTGTTCAATACCCTGGCCAACACCGATGCGCTGCACGTGCCCTACCGCGGCGGTACCGGCCCGATCAGCGAGATCATGGCCGGGCGCATCGACGCCATGTTCGAAACCATGACCGTGACCCTGCCGCAGGTGAGATCGGGCAAGCTGAAAGCCCTGGCGGTCACCTCGAAAGAACGCTCGTCGTTCCTGCCGGATGTGCCCCCGCTGGCCACCTACCTGGCCGGGTTCGACGTCACCTCATTCCTCGGCCTGGCCGCACCGCCCGGTACGCCACGCCCGATCATCGATCGCCTCAATGCCGAAGTGCGCCGTGCATTGGCCGATCCGGACATGAAGAAACGCTTCGCCGACCTGGGCGGCGAGGCGCGCGGCGGCACGCCGGAGGAAATGCGCGCCTATGTCGAGGGCGAGATCATCAAGTGGAAGCGCCTGATCGAGGCGCGCAAGATCGAGAGGCAGTAGCCAGGTGCGACGCCAGCGCGGGCCATGCTGCCCGCCTTCAACCCTGGCGGCTGTCGGCGCGCTGTTGCCGGCTTCCCGCGTCAGGCTGCGGGTTTGACGGCGTCGTCCTGCTTGCGTTTTTCAATCGCCGCAGAGAAAGTAACGGCCAGGTCGATCGCCAGCGTGGCATACAGCCCCGGCCCCTTGGGCCGGTTCAGATCGCTGCGGATGACCGAATCGGAATAGCCGGTGCCGATAATCCCGATGAACAGGGCCGTGGCCAAATCTTCAGTTTGCTGATTCATGGTGATACATCCCTTCCGGGAGGGTGTTCATTGAGCTGCGGACCTGCGGAACCAGTTTAACAGGCGGGGCTACCTGTAGACGCACAACGCGCCATACCGCCGCACCGGAGGGCACTGCCTAAGGGCAGGCAAATGTCACGGTTTCACGAACTTCAGCACGAACTCATCCACAGGCTGCTTGGCGCGAAACACGATCTCGTCGCGCGGGTCGTTGCGATTGCGCAGGAACTGCGCTTCTTCCACCAGTCGGAAACCCGCGGCTTCGATCTCCCGGCGCACCACTGATTCCTCGATCCGGTGCAGCGATTTGGCCACGCCGACGCCGGCACCTGTTGCTGCCGCATGGTCGGCCACCAGCAGCACGCCACCGGGGAAATGTCATGGCGGCTTTCCTTGATCGACAACAAATGGGAAATGGCAGGAATCGAGCGCCTTCAGGCGGCACAGCCGGCCACAGGTATCGACCTTAGCGATTGGCTGCGACGCCGTCCAGGCCATTGACCCAGGCGACGATGTCCTTGACTTCCTGCTGCGCCGGCTGCTTGGCCAGCATGCGCGCGGCCACCTGTTTCATCTCGTCGTACAGCGCGTGCTCGCGCAGCACGTTGAGCAAGTAAAGTTCCGGCGTGATGTCGTCACCCGCAGTGCCGGCACTCATGCTCTTGTATTGATCACGCGCCTGTTGCACGCCAAGCTTTTGTTCGGCACTCATGCCCGGCTTGATGCCGCGCACAGTCACCGCGCCCGGCCGCCCCCCCTTGACGATCTGCATCAGTTCCGGCGTTTGTGCCAGCGCCTGCGGCACCCCGCCAGGCAGCTGGCTGGCCATCACCTTGCCGCTGATGACGGTGCCCTGTTTGCGGCCCGCGTTGAATTCGGCCGGGCCTTCCCACAATTCCTGGCGCCCGCCGTCGAAATACACCACGCGCAGTCGCGCACCGGAGTTCAAGCGAAAGTTGTCGCCTTCGCGCACTTTCATGAATGCGCTTGTGCGCGAGGCGCTGCCGCCAGGTGCCTTGTAGGCCACCTCGCCGGATAGCTGGTTGACCAGTCCGACGTCATCGGCGGCATGCGCACCACCGCTTGCCAGAAACAGCGGCATCAAGCCAAGCAGAAACAAGACGATTTTCACGGACGACTCTCCACACGGGGCACATCGGCAATTATGCTCCCGCGCCCGTTCTGTTGCGTATCGGGCTAGTGTAGTGCCGCCCACAACATGGTCAGGCCCGAGAGCAGCAGCAATCCGTCCATCAGTGTCCTGAAGTGCTCTGCATCCAGCTTGAGCACGAAGCGCTTGGCCAAAAACGAGCCTGCCATCAGCGACGAGCCGATGATCAGGCCCTTGACGATGGCATCTTGCGGCAGGGCGCCAAAGCTGCGAAACACCACCGCCTTGCTTACATATACCGCCAGCGACCCCGCCGCCTCGGTAGCCAGGTAAGCGCCCTTGACCAGGCCATAAGCCAGGAAAAAGGGCGCATTGATCGGGCCGGTTGAAACCACGATGCCGGTCAGAAAACCGATCACCGCGCCGATCACCGCCAGATGCCATAGCTGCAGCTTGAAGTTGTGCGCCAGCAGTGCGCGGCGGGCCGGAATCATCAATAGGAAAAAGGCGCCCAGCGTGCCTTCCATGATGCGCGGCGGCAGCACCAGCAACGTGCGGGCGCCTAAGGCGGCGGCGGGTATGCCGGTGACGGAATACACCGCAGTGGCGCGCCAGTCGACTTCACGCCACCACACCATGATGCGCGACAGGTTGGCCATCAAGGCCGCCACCGCCATGATCGGCACCGCCTGCAGCGGGCCGAACACCAGTACCAGCACCGGCATTAGCATGATCGAGGAGCCGAAGCCGACAATGCCGCTGATGGTGCCGGCGACCAGGCCGATGGCAAGAATGACTGCGAATTCCACGGCGCGGTTCCGGATCAGGTCGCCCACAGGCGAATCCGCCATGTTAGCCGCATGCGTACCGCCGGCGGTCGGCCGCGCCACCAGCGCGGCTTCGCGTTAGCATTGGGCTTTTGCGCGAGGGTCACATGGTCAAGCTCTATATCGGCAACAAGAACTATTCCTCCTGGTCGATGCGGCCATGGGTTTTGCTCAGGCAGGCGCAATTGCCGTTCGATGCCGTGATGCTGCGTTTCGATTCCTTCGACCCCGATTCCGCCTTCAAGCAGAGCATCGGGCAGGTCAGCCCGGCGGGCCGCGTGCCGGTGCTGGTCGATGGCGACCTGACGATCTGGGACACCCTGGCGATCGCCGAGTATCTAGCCGAGAAACACCCGGAGAAAAAGCTGTGGCCGGCGGATACCGCGCTGCGCG
>CAYYFR010000040.1:0-6636 GCA_964470865.1 uncultured Burkholderiales bacterium
GGGGGGGTGGGTGGGGTTGGCACACTCTTGGGCTTGAAGAACAACGACTTTGGCAATACGCATTCAATCACCTTGATTGCCGATGCCGCACGCCTCACTGCACTTCTGCAGAAACTGGACAACGGGCTCAGCGACACGAACGCCAAAGCGATTCTTTCGGCGGGCTCGAATGAACGCGGCTTGGGCACTCTTCCGCTGCCTTTACTGGCTTCGTCAGGAAAGGCGGAGAGCCGTTCCCTTGAGAACGCGCTGGCGCCGTTGCTGGCGTTGTTCAAGATAAATCTGAACTCACTTCCTTCGGTCCCGTCCGGGAGCTCCCTCACCGAGTTGCCCGTCGATTCCGCGGGCAGCGGTTTCGGCAATCTTTTCAATCGCAACGTCTTTCACGACGCGATCAAGGCGGTTGAAAACGCCGCAGCGGGCAAGCGCCTGAAGCTCGTTCCGTTGACGGACCCTGCAGCCACGCTTGCCGATATCGCCAAGGGCAATACAGCGACCGGGCTTGCATATCGCTATGCGCTGACGAATGCAAACCCCTATGCTGTGCTGGCACTGGATGCACAAAACGCCATCGACAGCGCACTCACAAACGCGCTCTACGCGGATCTCAATCTTAATGGGGCGTATGACGTCTACCGTCTTGAAACGTCCACGGGTCGGTGGCTTGGATTGACCACGCAGTACCTCGACGACCGCGCCGCGTTCGTGGAGCGCAAGCTTTACTACAACAGCAGGAACGCGCGTTACGATTTGGTCGATGCCAAGACCAATCCGCAAGCCAGAGGCGATACGATCGCAATTCTGTACAACATCGAAAACACTGTCTGGGAAGACCGGGCGAGCGCGGTCAATATCCGGCGCGCTGAAGCGGACGGGACGACTGCGTTCAGGCTGTTTGGGGCGGAGTCATCGGACTGGCTGTCAGGGCGCGATGTGGCCGATCGACTTTACGGCGCTGGAAGCACCGACTACCTGGTCGGCAACAAGGGCAACGACTATCTCGAAGGTGGCAGCGGCTTTGATGTGTACCAATACAGCGCCGGTGACGGCAACGACACTATTCTCGACAGCGACGGAAAAGGCCTGATCCGTTACATCTGGCGCGATAGCGCCTTCGTTGATCAAAGTATGGTTCTTGGCGATGCCACGATCCGCACTGCGGCAGACCGTTGGACCAGCACCGACAGCAGGATCATCTACACCAAGGACAACGCGCTTGACGCGCTGGGGGCGCCAATCGCCGGGCGCTTCAACCTCGGGATCAATCTCGCCGCTGCCAACGGAAGCTTTGCGGGCGGCATCACCATCAAGGATTTCGACTTCGTGCGCGCAGAGCAGGGCACGGGATGGCTTGGCATCCGCCTGCAAACAGCCGACCCGGCGACCTTCGCTTTTTCGAGAACCATCGACGGCGGCACACTTGTCCCGGGCAACCCCGCAGCGGACGATCTCGGCAATGCGCCGATTCAATCTGGCACCTTGAGCGCCGTCGTAAACAACACGCAGAACGGCAGTGTGCTTGCAGATTTGATTCGAGGCGGCGGGGGCGACGACACCCTCAATGCCGAGCGCATAGGCACCACCGGAAACCTTGCGAGCGTTGGCGATTGGGTTCAAGGTGGCGACGGCAGTGACCGGATCACCGCGGGCAGCGGTGCCGACCTGATTGAGACTGGCATCGGCATCGGCGACCAGACTACATGGAACGTCAATGGCCGTGGTGACATTGTCAATGCCGGCGCGGGCAACGATCGCGTCTATGGCAATGCCATCATTAGTCTCGCTAACGCGATCGCACAGGGGGATCGATTCAATGGCGGTGCGCTCCCGACGGGTCTTGCCGGGCGTGGCGACTTTTTATCCGGTGGCGTCGGCGACGACTTGCTGGTAGGAACGACGGCTCGCGACGCCCTTATGGGAGGTAGTGGTCAAGACATCCTAATCGGCGGTACGGGCGATGATTGGATCAACGGCGACGCCCCGTTTGAAGCCACCACCACGGAATGGGGTGTCACACATCCGCAAGTTGCCTGGAACTACGCCGAGAACGAAGTATCGGTTCCGATCCGCGCCGAGGCAACCCTCAATTTTCTCAACACCCTATTTGGTATCGGCAGCGTCGTGTTCCAGGATCGCCAGAACGACTATTCCCCACTGGACGGAGCCGATACCATCTACGCAGGGGCTGGCAACGACCGCATATTCGGCGGTGGCGGCGACGACTTCATTGACGCTGGCTCCGGGAATGACGTTGTATACGGCAGCGGTGGCGCCGATACCATTAATGCAGGTGATGGCGACGACTGGGTAATGGGAGATCTTGCCTTGCTTGACTTCACCGTTCATGGCGACGACGTGATTGACGGCGGCGCAGGCGACGACAAACTTTTCGGACTTGGGGGCAATGACGTCATTTTCGGCGGCATCGGCATAGACTGGATCGAAGGTGGAAGCGGCGATGACATTCTGATCGGCGGAATCGGGAACGATACTCTCTACGGCGGCACCGGGCGCGATACCTATGTTTACAACCGCGGCGATGGCCAGGATCGGGTCATCGACACGATCGTTGCAGCGCCGCAACCGGGCGGCAGCGCCAATTCAAAAGCCAGTGTCGTAGTTCTAGGCGCTGGTATCAATGGATTCACTTTGGCACTAAGCACGACACCGGCGACTGTCGGCGCGCTCGTCTTGGATCTTGGTCGCTCACTGGCGCCGGGCAGCAGTCTCGGCAACCCAACCTATGTCGAAAATACCTTGACGTTTGGCAACGGCGCGATCGACCTCGTTGCCGCACTGTCCCAGCCACTCCTTACCGAGATGCGCTTCGCCGACGGGCGCGTACTGCTGTGGGAAGACATACTGGCGCAAGGCTTGGATATTCTTGGCACCAACGGCAACGATACGCAACTTCAGGGCCTCAATGTCGCGGCAGGCGGTGATCGCATTTATGGCCTTGGTGGCAACGACACCATGAGCGGCTATGCTGGCAACGATACGCTTGATGGTGGGAGCGGAGCCGACACGCTCAATGGCGGAGATGGCAACGATACGCTGGACGGTGGCGACGACAGCGACACACTCGTAGGCGGTGCGGGTGACGATTTGCTTAGGGGCGGTGCTGGCAACGACATCTACCAGATGGAGCTTGCCAACGCGAATGGTCGCGATGTGATCGTTGACACGGCTGGCAGCAATACCTTGCGCATGAGACAAGGCAGGGCAGACTTGGCGCTTTCGCGCAGTGGCAACGACCTTGTGCTCACCGTGCGCGGCACCACCGACAACGTCACGCTTACGAACGGCTTTGCCACAGGCAGTACGACCGGGTGGACCCTCAACTACGGCGATGGTCAGGGTTCGATGCCGCTTTCGGCGTATGTTGGCTTGAGCGCGCTCAATCCGGTTGCGAACGTTACCGCGTTGATTGCGCAGTTCGAAAGCCGGTGGCAGGTCACTTACGGCTTTTTGTCCAACCCGCCGCGAATCAATGGTGATCTCGATCCCAACAACATTTCGGTCATCACTGGCAGCATTGTCGACGGCGGTGCAGGCAACGACACGCTGGTCATGAACAAAGCCGCCAGCGTGGACTACATGCGGGGCGTGCACGGCAGTTTGTTGATCGGGGGCACTGGCAACGACACGCTCACCGGAGGCGGCGACGATGACATTCTCGTAGGCGGCACCGATAACAACATGCTCGACGGCGGCAACGGCGACGACCATTACGTGCTGTTCGCCGGTGCTGGCACCGATACGATCGTCGACCGTGGTGGGCTTTCCCTTCTTGGCGCAGGCGATGCCGCTGCCATTGCGCGCTACCAGTCCGGGCTTGGCGGCTTCGATCGCGTCTATCTGCCCACCGGCGTCAACGCGGCCGGGCTCATCTATAGCTGGTCGGATGAGCTGGTGCAAATGGAGCGCAACACCCATGCGACGCACAGCGGCCCGGGCGCGCCGTATTTGAACGTCGGCTTTCCGACCCGCGTGCTCACCGCGATGCTTTCCATCACCTGGGGCAACGCCAGCCAGTCGGTCAAAATCGCCATGCCGCATACCGACGATCCGCTCAATTTCGGTATCGAGGAACTGCGCTTCGCCGACGGCACCGTTTGGACGCGCGCGCAGTTGCTCAGCGCCGCCGGTGCGCATGACCGGGACCCGAATGCGGCTGGCAACACCATCAACGCCGACAACACTGATGGTGAGGCCGGTGACGATACTCTCAACGGCAACGCGATTCTGCGCGGCGGCGAGGGCAACGACAGCGTCACCGGTGGCAGCGGGCGCGACGCGATTACCGGTGACGAAGGCGCGGACACGCTCAACGGCGGCGCCGGCGCCGACCTGTTGGGGTTCGGCGGACGCGAGTTCAAAGGCGCGGGCAACACTTATCGCGGCGGTGCAGGTAACGACATCGTGCTGGGCAGCCAGGGCAGCGACCTTTATCTGTTCGACCGTGGTGACGGCGCCGACAGCATTGGCGACTACTGGCACAATCCAGGCAATTCACCGTTCGCGCAAGGCTTGCTGGCGTTCAGCAGCGAGTGGAGCACCAACTATGCGGATGTTGGCAGCACCGTCGCCAGTGGCACCGATTACAGCGGCTTTGACACGCTGCGCCTGGGTGCCAACATCGCGCCTTCCGAAGTGACCTTTGTTCGCGCGAACTCGCTGGCCTACGGCACCGGTGCTGGCGCGCTCGACCCTCCGCCCGCAGCCATAGCAGCGGTCAACGGCGACGATCTGGTGCTGACCATGGGCGGCGGCGATCAAGTGCGGCTGGTCAATTGGTACAAGGTGGTCAACAATGGCGCAAATCAGCCGTTGCCGGGCGGATGGAATCGCCGAGCCCTCACCCGCGTTGAATTCGCCGACGGCACAGTATGGAATCAGACTTACCTCGATGCACGGTCGGGCAATTCACACTTCATTGGCACGACCGGAAACGACACGCTCAGCGGCACGGCAGGCACCGACTACATGTCGGGACTTGGCGGCAACGACTCCCTGAATCGCGGCGCAGGTGCGGATGCGATGGAAGGCGGCACCGGTAACGACGACATCTTGGGCCAGGAAGGTAACGACACGCTGATCGGTGGTGCGGGCAATGACATTCTGCGCGGCGGCAGCGGCGTCAATACGCTTATGGGCGGCACAGGAGACGACAATTACAGGGTTGATAGCGCCAGCGATGTGGTCACGGAATTGGCTGGAGAAGGCTGGGACTTCATCGAAGCAACTGTCGATTTCACGATCGCCGAAAATGTTGAAGCCCTGTTCATGTACAACGGCACCACCGGCACCGGCAATTCCAGCAGCAATCTACTTGTGGGCTTTTACGATGCGGCGGTGAATTCCCTGATCGGTGGCGCAGGCGACGACTGGTATGTCGTTGACGCTGCAGATATCGTGACGGAGGCGGCGAACGGCGGTACGGACACGGTCGAGGCATCAATCACATTCAGCCTGGCCGCCAATGTGGAGAACCTGCTGTTGACTGGCACCGGTGCCATCAACGGCACCGGCAACGATCTCAATAACGTCATCACCGGCAATGCTGGCGCCAATCTTCTTGATGGAGGCACCGGTGCCGATACCATGCGCGGTGGGCTTGGCGCGGACACCTACTATGTCGACAACGTCAACGACATCGTCGAAGACATGATCGAAGCTGGGGTTCCCGACTGGATCTACACCAGCGTGGACTACACGCTGACGGCCAATGTTGAAGTCATCATCGCGCTTCACGGCTCGGGTGCGACGCTGCGTGGGAATGACGATATCAACTTTCTTGTCAGCAGCAACGATGGTTCGGTGAATCATGTTTACGGCGCTAAGGGCAACGACGGATACGCCATTCACCCCTACGACTTCGTTCATGAGAACGTAGGCGAAGGCATCGACACGGTCAACATCTGGGGCGATTACACCCTGCCGGACAACGTCGAAGAGCTGATCCTCGGCGGGCCGGGAGCCTACTACGGCACCGGCAATGCGCTGGACAATCGAATCGTCGGCAACGCTTTGAGCAACACACTCAACGGCGGCGCAGGCAACGATACGCTCGAAGGCGGCGCCGGTGCCGACACGCTCGATGGCGGTGCTGGCGTCGACACCTTGCGCGGTGGGCTTGGCGTGGACAACTACTATGTCGACAACGTCAACGATAGCGTCGAAGACGTGGTCGAAGCCGGGGTTCCCGACTGGATCTACACCAGCGTGGACTACACGCTGGCGGTTAATGTTGAAGTTATCGTCGCGCTTCACGGCTCGGGGGCGACGCTGCGTGGCAATGACGATAGCAACTTTCTTGTTAGCAGCAACGATGGTTCGGTGAATCATGTTTACGGCGCTAAGGGCAACGACGGATACGCCATTCACCCCTACGACTTCGTTCATGAGAACGTAGGCGAAGGCATCGACACGGTCAACATCTGGGGCGATTACACCCTGCCGGACAACGTCGAAGAGCTGATCCTCGGCGGGCCGGGAGCCTACTACGGCACCGGCAATGCGCTGGACAATCGAATCGTCGGCAACGCTTTGAGCAACACACTCAACGGCGGCGCAGGCAACGACACGCTCGATGGCGGTGCTGGCGTCGACACCTTGCGCGGTGGGCTTGGCGTG
>CAYYFR010000040.1:6736-36548 GCA_964470865.1 uncultured Burkholderiales bacterium
CGACACGCTCGATGGCGGTGCTGGCGTCGACACCTTGCGCGGTGGGCTTGGCGTGGACAACTACTATGTCGACAACGTCAACGATAGCGTCGAAGACGTGGTCGAAGCCGGGGTTCCCGACTGGATCTACACCAGCGTGGACTACACGCTGGCGGTTAATGTTGAAGTTATCGTCGCGCTTCACGGCTCGGGGGCGACGCTGCGTGGCAATGACGATAGCAACTTTCTTGTTAGCAGCAACGATGGTTCGGTGAATCATGTTTACGGCGCTAAGGGCAACGACGGATACGCCATTCACCCCTACGACTTCGTTCATGAGAACGTAGGCGAAGGCATCGACACGGTCAACATCTGGGGCGATTACACCCTGCCGGACAACGTCGAAGAGCTGATCCTCGGCGGGCCGGGAGCCTACTACGGCACCGGCAATGCGCTGGACAATCAAATCGTCGGCAACGCTTTGAGCAACACACTCGACGGCGGCGCCGGCGCCGACAACCTGATCGGTGGCGCAGGCAGCGACACCTACTACGCCGGCCGTGGCGGCGGCGCCGATACCGTGGTGGAAACCGTGGCCGACGGGGATACCGATGTATTGCAGTTCCTGGCCGGCGTGGCGACCAATCAAATTTGGTTCCGCCAGGTCGCAAGCGACCTTGAGGCCAGCATCATCGGCACCTCCGACAAAGTCAAGCTACAGGGGTGGTATGGCGGCGGTGGCCATGCGGTCGAGCAGTTCAAAACCAGCGACGGCGGCAAGACCCTGCTCGAGTCGCAGGTGCAGGGCTTGGTTAGCGCGATGGCCGCGCTTTCGGCGACACCACCGGCAACTTCTACCCTGCCCACCGACGCCAGCTACGATTCACTGCGCTTGATGATCGCGACAAACTGGCAATGATGGCTCCCAACACGGCCGTTGCATCGTCAGGCTTTCACCCTGGCGATGCACGGTGTACGAGGGCCATTGCAGCGGGCTTGCCTACGCGCGCTCGGCGCGCCTACACATCCAGTCTGCCGATCTGCTCATAAACCCGGCCAAGCCAAACCTTGACCCGCTGCCGCTCCAGCAACCCCAGGCTCGCTCCCCCCGCGTCCGCCGGCTGAATCGCCGCCCAGAAGCTGGTATCGCGAGCGTCGATCTTCTGCATGGTGGCATCGGCCAGGTGGCCGATGGTGATGACACGCGCGCCGAACTGCTCGGCGCGCTCACGCTGCCCGGAGGTTTCGAGGATCTCGAAGCGGTCGCCGCGCAGGGCGTTCAACACCAGCACGATCTGCATGCGGCCGCCAAACGCATCGAGCAGGCTCTTCAGCAGGTCCACCGAATCGCGGCCGGCGTCCATTACATGCCAGTAGGTGAGCGACAGGCCCACCTCGGGCGCCAGTTCGATCAGGCCGGAATCGGCCATCCAGCGCGCCAGCGCATGGTGGGTCTGCGCGGCCAGGTCGACCAGAATTCGCTGCAGGGGGGTTGGCCGCGGCGGCTTCGACGACGCGGTCCAAGTTGCCGTAGTCGTCGATCACCACCGGACTGGCGTAGCCGGCGTAGAAGCGCAGCAGGGCGCCGTGCGATTTGTCGGAGTCGTGCCCGCTGAACGGCATGCCGTGATCGATGAAGTATTGCGCCAGGATGCGCGCGACCATCGACTTGCCGACGCCGCCTTTTTCGCCGCCGATGAAATGCAGTTTGCTCATGCCGAGGCTTTCGTGGTTCAGGTGGTTGAGGCTTGATGGTAAGCAATTTGGGGGCCATCGCGGGCCGCCAGCAGTATAGGTGACATGGGTGCGGCATAATCCGCGCCTGTCTTCCCGGCGATTGCCCATCATGCGCGACAACTTCAGCAACAGCCAGATCATCCGCAAGCCCGCCGTGTCGTCCGCCGCCGGCATTGTCGCGGCACAGCACATCGGTGCCGCGCAGGCTGGTGCGACCGTGCTGGCCGCCGGCGGCGATTGTGTCGATGCGGCGATCGCCACCTCGTTCGCGCTGGGCGTGGTGGAGCCGTGGATGAGCGGGCTGGGCGGCGGCGGGGCGATGGTGCTGTATCGCGCGCGTGAGAAGCGTTTCGAGGTGATCGACTTCGGCATGCGGGCGCCGGGCGGCTTGCGAACCGCAGATTTCGCTCTCACAGGCGAGGGCGCGGCTTCCGACCTGTTTCCCTGGCCGCGGGTGGCCGGTGATCGCAACCTGCACGGTCCGGCTGCAGTCGCGGTGCCTGGTGTGGTGGCCGGGATGGAGGCGGCGCACGGGCGTTACGCGCGCATGCCCTGGCGCGACCTGCTGGCGCCGGCGATCGCGCTGGCCGCCGATGGCTTGCTGGTCGATTGGTTCACCACCGAACTGGTGGCCACCGGGGCGCCCGATCTGCGGCGCTATGCGGCGAGCAGCCAGCGCTTCCTGATCGATGGCTTGCCGCCGGTGGCGATGTGGGGGATTCGCGATCAAGTGCGCCTGCCGCAACCGGCATTGCGATCGACGCTCGCTACGCTGGCCGAATGCGGTGCACGGGACTTCTATGAGGGTGATCTGGCGCGCAGCATGGCTGCCGACATGGGGCGCGATGGTGGCTACTTGTCTGTGGCCGACCTGGCCGCCTATCGCGCGGTGGTGCGCAATCCGCTCACCATTCCGTATCGCGGCGGGCGGGTGCATGCAACCCCGGAACTGAGCGCCGGGCCGACGCTTGCGCACACCTTGCGTTTGCTGGAAGTCAACCCGGCGCTGGCGGCGCCTGGCGCGGCGCCCGATGCTGCCGCCTACATCGCCTATGCCGAGGCGCTGCAAGCCGCCTATCGCGAGCGCCTTACGGGCATGGGCGACGCCGACGGCCGGCGCGCGCTTGGCGCCGAGCATCTGGCGCCGGCCTGCACCAGCCACTTCAACGTGGTCGACCGCGAAGGCAACATGGCGGCGGTGACGCAGACGCTGCTGTCGATCTTCGGCTCGAAGTACACGCTGCCCGGCTCCGGCATCCTGATGAACAACGGCATCATGTGGTTCGACCCCGAAGCTGGCGGACCGAATTCGCTGGCGCCGGGCCGGCGCTGCCTGACCAATTACACGCCGGTGATCGCCGAGGCCGCCGACGGGCGCATGCTGGCAGTGGGTGCCTCTGGCGGCCGGCGCATCCTGCCGGCGGTGGCACAACTGCTGTCTTTCACCCTCGACTACGGCATGGATCTCGACACGGCTTTTCACACCCCAAGGCTCGATGCCAGCGAAGGCGCCACTGTCATCGGCGACGTGCGCATGGCGCCCGAGGTGCGCGCGGCTCTGGGGAGCAAGTTCGATTACCTCGAAGCGCGGGTGCAGACCATGCCGATGAAGTTCGCGTGTCCGTCAGCGGTGGCGCGTCAGGGTGGCATCAACAGCGGCGCGACCGAGATCGCGCAGCCCTGGGCGGACGCCGTCGTCGCTTAGCGGTGCGCGCCGTTTTTGGGTGGCCCGCTGACATTCATGTCTGCGGCCGGCAGGCGCTAACCGCGTATCGGGTAGGGGCAGAGCGTTTTCAGTCATCCGCCCTGAGCATGCCCTGGTAGACCGGCGTCACCACGCCTTGCGTACGGGTATGGAAGCGCACGGGAATCGAGCGCACCGTGCCGCCGTCGTTGTGTTGCACATGAAAATGCAGATGCGGGCCGCTCGACTGTCCGGTGTTGCCTGAATAGCCGATCAACCTGCCGGCGTCGATGCCCGCGTTGAGCGTGAGATCGCTGGCCACCCGCGACAGGTGGGCATAGTCGGCCCAGGTCGCGTCATCATGGAAGATGCGGATGAAATTGCCGCGCCCGGCCAGATCGGCGCGCGTCTCGGATTTTTCGTAAATCTCGATCACGAAACCGGCGCGCGCGGCCACGATCGGTGTGCCTTCCGGCATCACGATATCGATCGCGTTGGCGGTTTGCACGTCGTTGTGCGTGATCAGCGGGCCACCTGGCGCCTGCGAGACGCGAAAACCGAGTCCGTTGGCGAACGGTATGCGGTAGCGCGCGTTGGGATCCGGGCGCGCCCGCGGATCGCCCAGCAAAACGGCATAGCGATAGCTGAAGTTGTAGCCTTGGCGCTCGTCGCCCGGGCGCACCCGCACCATTTCGTCGGTTTGCCCTGCGTGCAGCACCACCACAAACGGCCAGGCGCGGCTCGAGCGCAAGTTGGTCGAACTGGCGAGGGAAAACGTCATCTGAATCGGCGCGCGCCCGCCATTGCGCGCGATCACCCGGTGCGTGTTGCCTTCCTTCAGCGATTCGACCGTGACCGGATAACGGTCCTGTGCCACGGCAGTCGCAGCCGACCAGCCCAGCAGCAGCGCCGCGCATGCCAATGCGCGGCGCACCCTCTCAGGCACCGACTGCGGCAACTGCGGCGCGCCTGGCGGCGAACTCGACAAACCAGGCCAGGCTGCCCGGGTTGCTCATCGAATCGCGATTGACCACCTTTTCCAGCGGCTCTCCCAGCAGCAGGCGCTTGATCGGGACTTCGAGCTTTTTGCCGTTCAGTGTGCGCGGTACTTCCGCAATCGCGAATATGTCGTTCGGCACGTGGCGCGCCGACAGATCATTGCGAATTCTCGCCTTGATTCGTTCGACCAGTGGTACGTCAAGCGTACGACCGGCCTTGAGCACCACGAATAGCGGCATGTAGGACTCGCGCCCGAGGTATTCGAGATCGACCACCAGGCTGTCGTGTACTTCGGCCACATCCTCGACCACCCGGTAAATCTCGGCCGAGCCCATGCGGATACCGTGGCGGTTGATGGTGGAATCGCTACGCCCGTAAATGATGGCGCCGCCGCGCGGCGTGATCTTGAGCCAGTCGCCGTGACGCCAGAAGCCCGGGTACATCTCGAAATAGCTTTCCATGTAGCGGCGATCGTCGCGATCATTCCAGAAAAACAGCGGGAACGAGGGCATCGGCAAGGTGCATACCAGTTCCCCTACCTGATCGGTCACGGCGCGGCCGGCTTCGTCGAACGCGTAGACCGCGACTCCCAGGCAGCGGCACTGCATTTCGCCGGCATATTGCGGCAGGATCGGGCAGGCGCCGACAAACGCCGCGCCAGGGTCGGTGCCGCCGGAGATCGAGGCCAGCAGCAGGTCGCTGTTCACATTGTCGTACACCCACTGATAGCCTTCGACCGGCAGCGGCGAGCCGGATGACGCAACTGTGCGAATGCGCGAGATGTCGCCCGCCGCGCGCGGTTGCACGCCGGACTTCATGCACTGGGCGATGTAGGCGGCGCTGGCACCGAATACATCGGTTTGTGTGCGTGCCGCCAGGTCCCACAGGCGGCTGATGTCCGGTGTGGCGGGGTTGCCGTCGTACTGGATGATGGTGCAGCCCGACAACATTGTGTTGACCATCAGGTTCCAGATGATCCAGTTGGTCGAGGAGAACCAGAAAAAGCGATCACCCGGTTTCAGGTCCAGGTGCAGGTCATTGGCCTTGATGGTCTCGATGACGGTGCCGCCATGGCCGTGCACGATCGGCTTGGGCATGCCGGTGGTGCCTGAAGAGTAGACGACCCACAGCGGATGGTCGAAAGGTACTTGCGCGAATTCGAGCGGACCGGGGGTGGCCATGGCGTCCGCCCAGGTCATCGCCTGTGGAAACAGCGAGACATCCGTAGCCAGATCGAGATAGGGCACCAGCACCAGTTTCTCGACGCTCGGCAAATGGGACAGGATTTCCCGCACGATTTCGCGGCGATCGAAGTCACGCCCGCCATAGCGGTAACCGTCGACCGCCAGCATCACGCGCGGCTCGATCTGCCGGAAGCGATCGATCACCGAGACATGCCCCATGTCGGGCGAAGCCGAGGACCAGATCGCGCCGATGCTGGCCACCGCCAGCAGCGCGACCACGGTCTGCGGGATGTTGGGCATGTAGGCGACCACGCGGTCGCCCGGCTTGACGCCGAGCTTCTTGAGCGCGTTGGCGAGCGCCGCGACCTGGCGCTTGAGCTCATCCCACGACACTTCGGTGCGGGCACGCAGTTCGGATTCGAAAATGATCGCGGGCCGGTCGCCTGCCGCGTGGCGCAGGCAATGCTCGGCGTAATTCAGCCGCGCGCCTTCGAACCAGACCGAGCGCGGCATCTTGCGCTCCTTGAGCACCTGTTTGTATGGTGCCGAGGCCTTGATCTCGTAGTACTCCCAGATGCTGGCCCAGAATGCTTCAAGCTCGTCGACCGACCACTGCCACAGCGCGTTGTAGTCGGCGAACGCGAGCCCACGGGTTTTTAGAAGCCATGCCATGTAGGCGGTGAGACGGGCGTTTTTGAGGCGCTCGGGGGAGGGTTGCCACAAGAGGGTGCCTTCGGGGATGCTTGCCACGTTGTCGTCTCCGTTACTTGCCGGGTTCAAGGCCTACCGCACGATTTTATCCAGAGCGGCGCGGCAGTGGCGGTTTTGTTGCTGCCGCCATCGAACCGGCTGCTAAGCTTCGGGTTGGCAAAATCCTCACCAACACCCCATGCACTACAACACTGCCGAAAACAATCACGGATTGCGCTTCAATCCGTTCAAGGCCCTGATCGTGCCGCGCCCGATCGGCTGGATCGCCTCTGTGAGCCGCGACGGTGTGCGCAATCTCGCGCCATACAGCTATTTCAATGCAGTCAGCGACAGCCCGCCGATGGTGCTGTTCTCGTCCGCGGGGCGCAAGGATTCCCTGCGCAACATCGAGGAGACCGGCGAGTTCACCTGCTCGCTGGCGAACTGGGACTTGCGCGAACGCATGAACCTGTCTTCAGCGCCGGTGGCAACCGGGGTCGATGAGTTCGAACTGGCCGGGCTCACCGCGGCTCCATCCTGCATGGTCAAGGTGCCGCGCGTGGCCGAAAGTCCGGCGGCATTTGAATGCCGCTACTGGAAAAGCATCGAATTGCCACCGGCGCGTGCGGGCGAAGCGCACACGCACACGGTGGTCTTCGGCCAGGTCGTCGGGGTCTACATCAACGATGCCTTCATTCGTGATGGCATGGTCGACACCGGCGCGATGCGACCGCTGGCGCGTCTTGGCTACATGGACTACGCGGTGGTGACAGCGGAGACCATGTTTACGCTGAATCGGCCAACGGTATCGGCCGATGGCCTCAATGCGCAGGTGGTGGGAGGCGCCTGGGATGGAGTCTATCGCTAGGCGGGCGTGGGCCCGCCCGCGGAACGCACATTCGCTGCGGCATCGGCAAGAGTCAGCCGACGAGAACCTGCCCCAACCAGGCCCGCACGTCGTTGATCTCTTCCGTGCACAGGGAGTGTTCCATCTCGTAGTCATGCCACTGGACGGCGTAGCCGAGGGCGCTCAACTGATCGCGTGAATTCGCCGCACGATCCAATGCGATCACGGCATCGTCACTGCCGTGCGCCATGAAAATCGGCACATCGCGGTTGGCGCTTGAGGCCTCGGTGGCGACGCTTGCCGCCAGCGGCAGGTAGCTCGAAAGAATCATCAGTCCGGCCAGGCGCTCGCCATGGCGCAGGCCCGCCTGCAGCGCCACCGCGCCACCCTGCGAGAAGCCGGCCAGTACGATGCGTTTTTTCGGCATGCCGCGTGCGACTTCGCGGGCGATCAGTTGCTCGCAAGCCGCCTGGCTTTCGCGCAGTCCGACGGCGTCTTCGATGCGCATCAGGTCGGCCATCTTGATGTCGTACCAGGCGCGCATGCGCATGCCGCCGTTGACGGTGACCGCGCGCATCGGCGCATGCGGGAACACGAAGCGCACGCCGCCGGCCAGGCCAGGCAGGGCGTTGATGTCGAGCTCCTTGACCACCGGCACGAAGTCGTAGCCGTCGGCGCCCAGGCCGTGCATCCAGATGACCGATGCGAGCGGTGACTGGCCGGTGGCGATTTCGACACATTCGAGTTCAGTGCTCATGGATTCCCTTGCTTGAGTTGCAGGCTGTGGCGCGGGCGCACCGCGCTCTTTGGGCGAAACGCCTTGCATACGGCGTCGTCGGTTTCAACGTAAGGCCCGCCGAGCAGATCGATGCAGTACGGAACGGCGGCGAAGATGCCGCCTGCGATGGATTTGCCCTGCGCATCCCGCAGGCCTTCGAGGGTTTCGCGAATCGACTTCGGCTGGCCCGGCAGGTTGATGATGAGGGCGCCGCGGCTGCGATCCGGCGCATAGCGGATCACCGCGACCTGACGCGACAGGATCGCGGTGGCCACGAAGCGCAACGAAATCTGCCGCATCTGTTCGCCGAAACCCGGCATTTCCTTGTGTGCGACTGAAAGCGTTGCCTCTGGCGTCACATCGCGCAGCGCCGGTCCGGTGCCGCCGGTGGTCAGCACCAGATCGCAGGCGTGCACATCCACCAGTTCGATCAAGGTCTGTTCGATCACCGCCTGCTCGTCGGGGATCAGGCGCTCGCAGGCCTGCCATGCGGTCAAAAGTGCGCTATCCAGCCAGGCCTTGAGGCCGGGCAGGCCTTCATCCTTGTAGACGCCGCCGGCGGCGCGGTCGCTGGCCGACACCAGGCCCACCCGTAGCGGGCGATCGAGCATGTTCATCCGGGTTCGGCCACGTTCACTTGGCGGGGCAGTCGCCGATGCGCCGCCCGCTCATGGTCTGGTTCATGTTCATGGTCTGGCCCTGCATTTTCATCGTCATGTCCATCTTGCCGCTGTAGCTGTCAGCGCTCGCGGTCATCTGGCCGCTGCCCTCCATCGCCATTTCCCCGCTGCAGCGCAGCTTCCAGGAAACAGTGCTGCCGTTGACCTTGTAGTCCAGCTGCTCGCATTTCATTTTCGCGTCATTCATGTTCGGTACCGCCCCTTTCGGGTCTTCCAGTTGTTTGGCGGTGACGCAGGCGCGGGTCACAAACGGCTTGGCGCCGCCCATGTTGCTTTGGATCGTGGTTTCCCACAGCCCGGGGCGCATGCCGCCCGGGCCCGCTGCATGGGCGCTGCCCGCGACGCCAAGGACACAGGCGAAGAGCAGGCGGCTTAGCGTTCTCATGGTTCAGGATCTCCGCTCGCAGCCGCCACGGGGCGCACGGCCATGGCTTCGCGAATCGCGCGATAGATTTCGCGGTAGTCACGCAAGGGCTTGTTTTCCGCCTGCTCCCTGGCCGCATTGCGCATCAGGGTGCGCATGCGAGTCAGGTCGGTGCCGGGATAAGTATTGGCGAACTCGGTGAGGACACGAGGATTCTCAAGCAATCGGTCGCGCCAGCGTTCGGCCAGATGCATTTCGGACACTTCGGCGCGCGAGGCGCCGTTGAAGCGGTCGAGCGCCTCGCGCAAAGGCTGTGGGTCGACTTCGCGCATCAACCGGCCGATGAACTGCAGCTGGCGCCGCCCGCCTTCATGCGCGGTGATCTTCTGATATGCCAGGATGGCTTCATGCAGGCGCTCGGGCAAACCCAGGGATGCGATGCGCTGTACCGAGAGGTCGGCGATCGCGCGGCCCAGCACTTGCAGTGCGGTCATGTCGCGCTTAAGTTGCGATTTGCTGGGGCGATCGTAGACCGTCGGAGCTGCGGGCGTGGGGTCGACCAGCAGGTTGGGATTGCGCATTGGCGAACAGCTTCGTCGGTGGGAGGAGCGTGCGGATGAACTGGCTACGTATAATTATAGGTTCGACCGACGCATCGCGCTGTGAAAGCCTCCTCAATGTCCGAAGCCAATTTCTCGTTTTCCGCCACTAAGCTCCGCGATCTGGCCGCCGCGGGCCTGGACCATGCCCGAGCAAACGGCGCCAGCGACGCCGAGATGGAAGTGTCGGAGGGCTACGGATTGTCGGTAACCGCGCGCATGGGCGAGGTCGAGAATATCGAGCACAACCGCGACAAGGGGCTCAGTGTCACGGTGTACATCGGTCAACGCAAAGGTTACGCCAGCAGTTCGGATTTCTCGCCGGCGGCACTCAAGGCGAGTGTCGAAGCGGCCATCGATATAGCCAAGTACACCGCCGCAGACGACTGCGCCGGGCTGGCTGCGGCCGCGCTGATGGCACGCTCGCCGGCCGACCCGCAGTTGTTGTTTCCCTGGGGGATCAAGGTGCCGGAGGCGATCGAGTTGGCCAAAGGGGTCGAGGCCACGGCCCTGGGCGTAAGTCCGATGATCCGCAATTCCGAGGGCGCCAGCATCTCGGCACAGCATGCGCAGTTCGTCTATGCCAATTCGCGCGGTTTCATGGGGGGTTATCCGTCCTCGCGCCATTACATCTCATGCTCGGTGATCGCCGCCAAGTCTGCCCGTGCGCGCAACGCCATGCAGCGCGACGACTGGTACACCTCGATGCGCGACGCCGCCGACTTTCCCGATGCGAATCTGATTGGCGCTTATGCCGCGCGCCGTGCCCTGGCACGCATCGGTGCGCGCCAGGTGTCGACACGCCAGTGCCCGGTACTGTTCGAAGCGCCGGTCGCGGTGGGCCTGGTTGGTTCACTGGTGTCGGCGGCAAGCGGCGGCAGCTTGTATCGCAAGACCTCGTTTCTGGTCGACGCTCTCGGCAAACAGATTTTCGCGCCGCAGGTGCGCATCAGCGAGGACCCGTCGGTGGCCAAGGGATTTGCAACCGGACCGTTCGACGACGACGGCGTCGCCACCCGCGCCCGCGATGTGGTGAGCAAGGGCATTCTGCGCGGCTACTTTCTATCCACCTATTCCGCACGCAAGCTCGGCATGCAGTCGACCGGCAACGCCGGCGGCTGCCACAACATGCTGCTGCATCCCACTGTGGACGACGACTTCCGCGCCATGTTGAAACGCCTGGGCACCGGTCTTTTGGTCACCGACCTGATGGGGCAGGGCGTCAACTATGTCACCGGCGACTACTCGCGCGGCGCCTCCGGCTACTGGGTCGAGAATGGCGCGATCGCTTTCCCGGTCGAAGAAATCACCATCGCCGGCAACCTCAAGGACATGTTCAAGGGTGTGGTGGCGGCCGGGTCGGATTTGATCACCCGCGGCAGCATGCGTGCCGGGTCGGTCTTGATCGATCGCATGACCATCGCAGGTGCTTAAGAAAACGCTGAACAAGTCCCTTGCATGCGGATTTTCGAACCAGGAACCTTGTCGATTCAACCTCTTGCAAGAGCGACTTTCTCGACCTACGGACTGGTTCGGTGTTTCCTTGAACCGCATGGCAGTGGCGATCGAACCGGCTTGTGGGGGGGCAGGGAGTATTTTGATTGACCGTATACTGGCAAGGGTTACCCAGCCTGTCGCAGGGCCTGAGGTTCGTTTATGGTTCGCGCCTTCGATTTGCCTGACTCAGGCGGCGCCGTGCTTGCGTTTGGTCCGACCCGTGCACGCTTGCGCAACCAGTAGAATCGCTTTCGGCCATCCCGCCAGGAAGCGGCAAGGCCTGTACAAACAAACGACGGGGACGCGTGCCGGCTTATGAAATTTCTGCTCAAGTTTTCCGCAGCGGTCGACTGGATGAATGCCAAGCTCGCCTTGACGGCCAATGCCTGCGTGTTGCTGGCATGTCTGGTCAGCGCGGCCAACGCCATGATCCGCTACGCGTTTGACATCAGCTCCAACGCCTGGCTGGAGCTGCAGTGGTACATGTTCGCCGTGGTGGTGATGTTCGGCGCGTCCTATACCCTGCAGCGCAACGAGCATGTGCGGGTCGATGTGATCTACATGAACCTTTCCGAGCGCAAACAGCAGTGGGTCGACATTATCGGCACCGCGGTATTTCTGCTGCCGGCCTGCGCGGTGATCGGCTGGTTCTCCTGGCCGTTTTTCATGCAGTCATGGTCGACCAACGAGGTTTCCTCCAACGCCGGCGGCCTGCTCCGCTGGCCGGTCAAGTTCATCGTGCCGCTCGGATTCGCATTGCTGTTCCTGCAGGGGCTGTCGGAGATCATCAAGCGCGTTGCGGCGCTCGAGGGCGAGAAGGTCGATCTGGTCAAGTACGAGAGGCCGGACCAATGATTCCAGTCGAGTACATGCCGCCCCTGATGTTCGCGGGGCTGGTGGTTTTCATGCTGTTCGGCTATGCGGTGGCTTTTTCGCTGGCAGCCGTCGGGCTGTTTTTCGGCTTTTTCGCCATCGAATGGGGCTATTTCGACGCCAACTTCCTGCAGGCCATTCCCGGCCGCATCTTCGGCAGCATCTTGTCCAACGATCTGTTGCTGGCGATTCCCTTCTTCACCTTCATGGGCACCATTCTCGAGCGCTGTGGCCTGGCCGAGGACATGCTCGAATCGATGGGTGAGCTGTTCGGCACGGTGCGCGGCGGGCTTGGCTATTCGGTGATCATTGTCGGCTTCATCCTGGGCGCGGTGACCGGCACGGTTGCCGCCCAGGTGATCGCGATGACGCTGATCTCGCTGCCGATCATGATGCGCTACAAGTACAACATACGCTATGCCACCGGCGTGCTGGCGGCTTCCGGCACAATTACCCAGCTGGTGCCGCCTTCGCTGGTGCTGGTGGTGCTGGCCGACCAGCTTGGCAAGTCGGTCGGCGACATGTACCTGGGTGCCTGGGGCCCCTCCTTGCTGCAGATCGCCCTGTTCGCGCTGTATACCTTCGCGCTTTCGATCGTCAAGCCGCATTACCTGCCGGCGATTCCGCAGGAAGACCTGACCATGCGCGGCTGGGTGTTGTGGAAGAAATGTCTGGCGGGCATCGTGCCGTCCGCCGTTCTGATTTTCCTGGTGCTGGGCACCATGATGTTCGGTATCGCCACACCGACCGAAGCGGGCGCGATGGGCGCGATTGGCGCCATCGTGCTGGCCGTGGTACGTGACAAGGACCTTGGCACCGCGGGTTGGCGGGTGTTTCAGATCGGGGTGGTTGCCACCGTCGCGGGTATCGTCGCCTATCAGATCCAGCCGAAATCGGTTCCGTTCCGGATTTCGTTCGGCATTTTGTACGTCGCGGTGGGTTATTTGTGCATTCGCGCCGCGGTGATTCCCTCGCTGCGCAACCTGCTGCGCCAGGCCTATCAGGCCACGGCGCGTCTGACTGCGATGGTGGCGTTCATCCTGATCGGGTCGACCTGCTTCTCGGTCGTGTTCCAGGGAGTTGACGGCAATACATGGGTTGAGCATTGGCTGACCTCGCTGCCGGGTGGTGCCTGGGGTTTTCTGTTGATCGTCAACTTGTTCGTTTTTTTCCTGGCGTTCTTCCTGGATTTTTTCGAGATTGCCTTCATCATCGTTCCGATGCTGGCGCCGGTGGCGCAAAAGGTGTTGGCGCCGATCGTCGGCGAAAGTGCCGCCCTGATCTGGTTCGGCGTGATCCTGTGCGTCAACATGCAGACCTCGTTCATGCACCCGCCCTTCGGTTTCGCCCTGTTTTACCTGCGCGGCGTGGCGCCCAAGGAGGTCAAGAGTTCGGACATTTATTGGGGCGCGCTGCCGTGGGTGGTCCTGCAACTGATCATGGTGGCACTGGTGGTGGCAATGCCCAAGATGGTTACCATTTTTCTCGACAAGGATCTGAACATCGATCTGGACAAGGTAAAGATAGAATTTCCGGTCGAACCCGGATCCGGAGATCCTGCCAAGGACCAGGAAGAAGCTCAGAAAGACCAGGACAAGGCCGCCAGCGACATCCAGAAGGCATTGGGGGGTACCGACGAGAGCAAGAAAGATGCGCCGGCTGAACCGAGCGGTGAAGACAAGGCGATGGGCGACATCGAGAAGGCTCGCAAGGCCGATGGCGAGAAGAAGTAGGGCATCTTCAAGGCTGCGTGGTTGGAGCCCGCACAAGGCACGCGCATGAAAAGCCCGCCCATTGGCGGGCTTTTCATGCGCGTGTTGCCGACCGATCACCCCGGTTGCGTCGGTGTGGATGTTCCGCCCTGTGCGCTGCAGTCGGGCAATCGCCTCATGGCCCGGCGGCAGGGCGAAAAAAAGCCCCGCTGCGCGGGGCTTTTTCAATGTCAGGCTTTACGAAGCGGAGCTTTAAGCCTTCTTGGCGGCGCCTTTGGGTGCCGCCGTGCCTGAGGATCCCAGGGAACCCATGAAACGGTCGAACGAACCTTCGGCCACATTGAACCAAAGGGCCTGGTCCTCGCGGTACTTGGCCCACGGCTCGTACATCTTCTTGAACTCGGGAAATTTTTTGGCCCACTCCGCATACTGCTCGTTGGAGGCCTTGTAGGCCGCCTGCATCACATCGCGCGGGAAAACGCGCAACTGGGCGCCGCCCGCCACCAGCTTGCGCAGGGCCAGCGGGTTCAGGTGGTCGTACTTGGCCATCGTCATCACGTTGGCTTCATGACAGGCGGTGGTGAAGGCGTACTGATAATCCTTCGGCAGGCTGGCCCATGCCTTGTCGTTGACAATGAAATGGCCCATCGAATTGCATTCCCACCAGCCCGGCGCGTAGTAGTACTTGGCAACCTTGTTGAAGCCCAGCTTTTCGTCGTCATGTGGGCCCACCCATTCGGCGGCGTCGATCGTACCTTTTTCAAGCGCCGGATAAATGTCGCCACCGGCGATTTGTTGCGGGGTTGCGCCCATGCGCGCCAGAATCACGCCGCCCGGACCGCCGATGCGCATCTTGAGATTCTTGATGTCGGCCAGCGACTTGATTTCCTTGCGGTACCAGCCGCCCATCTGGCAGCCGGTGTTGTAGCCGGCGAAGGCCACGCAGTTGAAGTTCTTGAGGAACGCCGCATACAGCTGTTCGCCACCACCGTGATACCACCAGGCATTCTGCTGGCGTGTGGTCAGGCCGAACGGCAGGCAACTGGCGAAACCAAATGCCGGGTCCTTGCCGAAGTAGTAGTACAACGCAGTCTGCCCGACCTCGACGGTGGCGTTTTGCACCGCGTCGAGCACTTGCAGGCCGGGTACGATTTCGCCTGCGGCGAAAGTACGCAACTGGAACTTGTTGTTGGTCAGCTCGGCGACCCTTTTTGCGACCTGCTCATTGGCGCCGAACAGGGTGTCCAGGCTTTTGGGGAAGCTCGAGGTCATGCGCCATTTGATTTCCTGCCCCTGCGCGAAAGCCGGCGCGGTCCCCGCCGCCAGTACCCCGGCGATACCGCCATGTTTGATGAAATCCCGACGTTGCATTTGAATTGTCTCCCCTTACGTGAACTGATCGGCTGAAAAGCCATTTGGACCGCCACAAACTATATCCATGTAAATCCATCCTCGCAATGACCATTGTCACTTTATGGTGTTAGGGTTTCCGAGCGTATGCTGGCGGCTGCGGGAACCGCCGCAGGCCGACATTGAGCGCGAAAAGCTGGTAATTTACGCGGCATGGAGGAAGCAGCAAACATCGTCGGTCTGCGTTTCGGAAGGTTCCGGGCCATCCGTGAGATCGGCCGTGGCGCCACATCGTGCGTTTATCTGGCCCAGGACGATGGCGATGTCTCCGGCGCAGACGCCTTCGGTGCATCCGAGTGGAGTCAAGGCGCGGGCAAGCCCAAGCAGGTGGCGATCAAGCTGGTCGATTTCACCGATGATCGGAGTAAATTGTCGCGCCGGTTCCGCAAGCTTTTCGCCACTGAAGCTGCGGTTACCGCGCAGTTCGATCATCCGAACATCGCGCGCGTGTATGACTGGAAGGTCGAGGAAAAGCGCGCGTATCTGGTGATGGAACTGGTCGAAGGCACAGGCCTTGACCAATTCGTGACCATGGACAAGCTTCTGCCCATGCATCGCGTGGTGGGCATCATATTCAAGGTGGCGATGGCGCTCGATTACGCGCATCGGCGCGGCATCGTGCACCGCGACATCAAGCCGGCCAATGTCATGCTGACCAAGGAAGACGAGGTCAAGCTGATGGATTTCGGCCTGGCACTCAACATTCGCAAGAACGTCAACGTCGATTCGACCTTCATCAATGGTTTGGGCTCACCTTCCTACATGAGCCCGGAGCAGATCAAGGGCTATACCCTGAATCACCAGACCGACCTGTATTCCCTGGGCGTGATGTTCTACCAGCTGCTCACCGGCCGCTTGCCGTTCCGCGGGCCGAATACGGCGGCTTTAGTCTACAAGATCATCAATACTGAAGCGGTTGTGGTGACGCAACTCAACCCGGACATTCCGGAAGAGACCAACAAGGTCATTACGCGCTCGCTCGAGAAGGATCTGTACTCCCGTTATCGTCTGGGTGCCGACATGGCCAAGGATCTGTCGGCGGTGCGCTTCCAGATTCTCGAGGAAAACGCGGTCGTCGCCAACGAAGCGCGCTGGAAGGCGGTGCGCGGCCTGCCCTTGCTGGGCAAGCTCGACGATGTCGACGTCTGGGAGCTGTTGCGGCTCTCTGCATGGCGCGAATTGCCGCCGGCTACGGTGATCATGCGCGATGGTGAGGCGGGCAAATCGTTTGGCTTCATCATCGAAGGTGAGGTCGAGGTCGAAAAAGGCGAGCGTGCGCTGGCGCAGCTGGGGCGTGGCGAAATGATCGGCGAAGTCGCCTTTCTTCAAAGCGAGGGTGGTACCCGCATCGCGTCGGTCACGACCTTGAATCAGGTGACTTATCTTGAGATCAACGCGGCCGCGTTCGCTTTCGCCACGGAAGAACTGGTGGCGGAAATAAGGCGGCTTGCGGTCGATGCCATGATCGATCGCATGCGGACGGTCAATCGCGTGGCCCGACACTATTCCCCGGTGGCGGTGCATCCGACGGCGCTGCCCGAGGGCGAGGCCGAGGCGCCGGCCATCGTTGCCGCGGCACCGCTGCAAGCCCCCGGGTGGAGCGTATTTTCCAAGCCGGCACGGGTGTCGCCGCCAGATGCCGCGCAGGCGCCTGCAGTCTCACCAGGTGCCGTTGCCCCGCGTGCTGCAGCGCCGCCAGCCGCGTTGTGGCCACCGTCTCCGGCGGCAGAACCCCCATTCAAGGCAGTGCCTGCGCTCACCGCACGCGGATCGACAGTAGTGGTGCAGCCGCTACCGCCGGCCGCTGCTGCGGTGCTGGCGCAGATGGCGATGACGCAGCAGTCCAAAGGCTACCAACCGGCCGCCTTGCAGCCGTTCGAGCTGGGGCCGGAGGCGACCGGCGATGCGTTGCAGCCGTTGTCGGTTTCCGAGTTGCCCGCCGACGCGGTGCTGACAACCGAACTTGGCGCGCACTTCGATGCCTCGCTGCAAATGGCCACAACGGAATTGGCCGGCGGATTCCACCCACGCTCGGCCGACATTGCCACCACCGAGATGGGCGCGCGCTTTGACTCGCCTGGGGCAATGGCGACCACCGAGATGGCTGCCGATTTCGGGCGACTGCCGACCCACGAGGAACCACGGGTGCTGGCAGCGGAATTCGACATTCATGCTCGCACCGGGCGCGGGCCGCTGCAGGCAGCGGGTGGGCGGCCAATGCCTACCTACGCTGCGACCACAGAAATGGCTGCGCACCTGGGCCTGCCCACCGCTACTGGCCCGAGCGATTTTGGCGCTCGTGGTGCCAACGCGCCGCCCGAGCCCAGGGCGCTGTCCTCGCTTTTGCCGCAGACCCGGCCGGTGGCCGATCAGAGCACGCAGGAAATGGCCAGCCTCATGCTGGGACGCGATGCGTCGCCCGAACCCGAGAGTACGATGGAACTGGCGGGGGGCTTTGGTCTGCCCGACGAAGATCCGATGGCGCAATTAGGTCGAGACATGTTTCCGCCGATCGGCGGCGCGGCCCTTCGGCCCGCTGCCGGCGAATCGCCCGCCGGCGCTGACGAAGACGACTATGAAAGCTACGAGGCGACCCAGGTTCTCGACCCCTCTCGATTCGCCGCGCCATTCCCTGAAATCGAAGGCTTGCCGCCGGTGCGCGCTGGCGTCGCGCGGGCGGCGCCGCTGTCGGCGGGAGCGCGCAGGCCGGTCCCGCCTGCGGTGGACGAGGACGAAGAACCCTACGAGTCGACCCAGGCCCTCGACATGAGCGGGTACGTTGCGCCGCCACCGCTCGACTACGACCAGACGGCGGAACTTCCAGGCGGCTTTGGCACGGAGAAAAGGCCAACTGACGCACCCAGGAACGATCCGTTTCCGCCGCTCAAGTTCTGAATCCACGCTGTCCGCTGCGACGGCCGTGCCGCGTGATGCGCAAATCCGTTGGGTTGTTTCGATCGCGGGGGGTAATTTCGCGATAGCGCGTCGTGCGCGGCTGCGGTTCGAGGATTCTCAAGTCCCCCGGCGGTTGACTTCGGTCAATGCCGTTTCGGTCCGCCCCTTCTAGTGTAGTTACCGGGCTCGAGTGTCGCCGGCTTGTCGTGAGCCTTCGACAGTGCCGTTGCCGGTCTCCCTGAAAGGGCTTGCGCTCCGGTGCCAGCGACTGGCTTGTGTATGAAACGCCATGCAGCAAATCAGAAAGTTCGATTCAATGGGAAGTTCTCAAAGCATTCCTCTGCAGGCCGTCGAACGACAACTGCGCCTGAAAACGCATGCCAAGGGGCGCCAGCCCGACGCGCAAGCAGTCGCAGATGTCGCCCGACTGCTCGAAAAAATGCCGTTGCGGCGCGACCTGTTGATCGAATATCTGCACCGGATTCAGGATAGCTTCGGGCAACTGGCCGACAGCCACCTGGTTGCATTGGCGCGCCAGATGAACATCGCTCTTGCCGAGGTGTATGAAGTGGCGACGTTTTATCACCACTTCGACTTGGTGCGGGCGGGCGAGACCGCGCTGACCAAGGTACTCACGGTCCGTGTGTGCGATTCGCTCTCCTGCGAAATGGCCGGGGCGCGCGAGTTGCTGGATCGCCTGCCGCAACTTCTTGGCACCGGTGTCAGGGTGACTGCAGCCCCCTGTGTGGGCCGCTGCGAGCAGGCGCCGGCGGTCGTGGTGGGGCAGAACCCGGTGCTGCGCGCCACCTGCGACAGCGTCAAGGCTGCGGTAGCAGTCGGTGCGGTCATGCACCCGCGCGCGGCCGATCGCAAGGCTTTCGATCCACTCGAGTTCATTGGTCCGACAGGCTCGCCGGGGCCGGGGACTAGCGCCGCTCCGGCCTACACGGGCTACGCCGCTTATCGCAAGGCGGGTGGCTACGCCTTGCTGGCGCAATGTCTGCAAGGCAGGCATGAGGCCGAAACCTTGATTGAGAAGATGGAGCAATCAGGCTTGCGTGGTCTCGGTGGTGCGGGCTTTCCGGCTGGACGCAAATGGCGCATCGTGCGCGCCGAGTCTGGCCCGAAGGTGATGGCGGTCAACATCGATGAAGGCGAGCCCGGGACCTTCAAGGATCGCACCTTTCTGGAGCGTGATCCTCATCGCTTTCTCGAAGGCATGCTGATTGCTGCCTGGACCGCTCAAATAGGCGCGATTTACATCTACCTGCGTGACGAATACCACGGCTGCCGCGCCATTCTTGAACGTGAACTTGCAAGATTGAAAGAGGAGCCGCCATGCGCCTTGCCGCCGATCGAACTCCGGCGCGGCGCCGGCGCCTACATTTGCGGCGAAGAGTCGGCGATGATCGAGTCGATAGAAGGCAAGCGCGGGCAGCCGCGGCTGCGGCCGCCCTATGTTGCGCAGGTAGGCCTGTTTGGCTACCCGACGCTGGAACACAACTTCGAAACCCTCTACTGGGTGCGCGACATCCTTACGCGCGCTCCGCAATGGTTTGCCGGCTTCGGTCGCCATGGTCGCCAGGGGCTGCGTTCGTTTTCGGTTTCCGGCCGTGTGCGCCGGCCGGGTATGCATCTGGCGCCCGCCGGCATTAGCGTACGCGAACTGATCGACGAATATTGCGGTGGCATGCAGGAAGGACATGATTTTTATGCCTACCTGCCGGGCGGCGCATCAGGCGGCATCCTGCCGGCGCGCCTGGGTGACGTTCCGCTGGATTTTGACACCCTGCAGCCGCACGGTTGCTTCATTGGCTCCGCCGCCGTGGTGATTCTGTCCGATCGTGATCGGGCGCGCGACGCGGCGCGCAATGTCATGGCCTTCTTCAAGCACGAGTCCTGCGGCAAGTGCACGCCGTGCCGGGTCGGCACGGCCAAGGCTGCAACCCTTATGCTGGCGCCGAAGTGGGATCTCCAGACCTTGGAGGACTTGAGCCAGGTCATGGGTGACGCCTCGATCTGCGGGCTGGGCCAGGCCGCGCCCAATCCCATCCGCTGTGTTGCCAAGTATTTTCCCCATGAGGTCTGACCCGTGAACGCGCCCCGCAAGATTGAAGTTCCCGCCAGCGTTGTCGAATTCACGCTCAACGGAAAAACCGTCGAGGCCTTCGACGGCGAATCGATCCTCAATGCCGCCAAGCGCACCGGTGTTGCCATTCCGTATCTCTGCTACAAGGAGGGCTATCGAGCCGACGGCAATTGCCGCGCCTGCGTGGTCGAGATCAAGGGTGAACGAGTGCTGGCGCCGTCCTGCTGTCGCGCCGCCACCGCTGGCATGGAGGTCACAAGCAATTCGGAACGCGCCGAGAAGTCGCAGAAAATGGTGCTCGAACTGCTGCTGTCGGACATGCCGGACCGGACCTACAAACCGGATTCCGAACTCGATCTGTGGGTCAGGCGCATGCAGGTGAGTGCGCGGGCGCCACTCAAGAGCGCGGCGCGCATGAGCCCCAACCCGGACTTGTCGCATGCGGCGATTGCGGTCAACCTGGATGCCTGCATCCAGTGCACGCGCTGCGTGCGTGCCTGTCGCGAAGAGCAAGTCAATGACGTGATCGGCTTCGCCATGCGCGGTGATCACTCGAAAATCGTTTTCGACCTGGATGACGCGATGGGCGAGTCCTCGTGCGTCGCCTGTGGCGAATGCGTGCAAGCCTGTCCGACCGGTGCCTTGATGCCGGCCAACAACGTCGGCATGATCAAGCCTGACAAGCTGGTCGAGTCGGTGTGCCCGTACTGCGGGGTCGGCTGTCAATTGACCTACAAGGTGAAGGACAACCGCATTCTCGCCGTCGACGGGCGCGATGGCCCGTCAAACCATGGTCGCCTGTGCGTCAAGGGCCGCTACGGGTTTGATTACGTGCATCACCGCCAGCGCCTGACCAAGCCCCTGATCCGCCGTGAAGGGGCGCCGAAATCCGGCGATTTCGTGATGGACCCGGATCGGCTGGGCGATATTTTTCGCGAAGCCACCTGGAGTGAAGCGCTGGCGCTTGCCGCCGGCGGGCTCAAGGGCCTGAAGGATCGGCACGGCAACTACGCGCTGGCCGGATTCGGCTCGGCCAAGGGCAGCAACGAGGAAGCTTACCTGTTCCAGAAACTGGTCCGCACAGGCTTTGGCAGCAACAACGTCGATCATTGCACGCGCCTGTGTCATGCATCCTCCGTCGCCGCCCTGCTCGAAGGGGTGGGGTCGGGCGCGGTGTCGAACCAGGTGTCTGACGTCAAGCACGCGGAACTGGTGCTGGTGATCGGCGCCAACCCGGCGTCGAATCATCCGGTGGCAGCAACCTGGATCAAGAACGCCACCAGGAACGGCACCCGGCTGGTGGTGGCCGACCCGCGACGCAACGACCTGCATCGCAACGCCTGGCGCTATTTGCAGTTCAAGGCCGACTCCGATGTGGCTCTGCTCAATGCGATGATGTACACCATTGTCGAGGAGGGTCTCGTCAATGAAACCTTCGTGCGCGATCGCACCAGCGGCTATGATGCATTGCGCGACAACGTGCGCGGCTATGCACCGGAACTGATGGAGAAGGTCTGCGGCATTGCCGCTGCCACCATTCGCGAAGTGGCGCGCGCCTTCGCCACCGCCAAGAGTGCGATGATCCTGTGGGGCATGGGGGTATCGCAGCACATCCACGGCACCGACAACGCGCGTTGCCTGATCGCACTGTGCATGATGACCGGGCAAATCGGCCGTCCCGGTACCGGCCTGCACCCCTTGCGCGGCCAGAACAATGTCCAGGGCGCGTCCGACGCCGGCCTGATCCCGATGATGTTTCCGGATTACATGCGGGTGGACAACCCGCAGGCGAATGCCAAGTTCGAGAAGCTGTGGAACGCGAAGCTCGATACCAGGCCCGGCTACACCGTGGTCGAGATCATGGGCAAGGCGATGGCGCCGGCCTCCGACCCGCACAAGATATATGGCATGTATGTCATGGGTGAGAACCCTGCGATGTCCGACCCCGACCTGCAACACGCACGCGAGGCGCTGGCCAGCCTCGAATGCCTGGTGGTGCAGGATATCTTCATGACCGAGACCGCTTACCTGGCCGATGTGGTGTTGCCGGCATCGGCTTTTCCGGAGAAGACCGGTACGTTTTCGAATACCGATCGCATGGTCCAGATGGGGCGCCGCGCGCTGGATTGCCCGGGCGATGCGCGCCAGGATCTGTGGATCATCCAGGAAATGGCGCGTCGCATGGGGCTCGACTGGAACTACACCGGTGAGGACAGTGGCGTTGCGCAGGTGTTCGATGAAATGCGCCGTGCCATGCCGTCGATTGGCGGCATGACCTGGGAGCGCCTGTGCGCCGAATCCGGATTGACCTATCCGCTCGAGGCGGAAGGCGATCCTGGTACGCCGGTGGTCTTCACCACCAGTTTTCCGACCGCCAGCGGCCGTGCCAGGCTGGTGCCGGCCGATCTGATACCGGCGGCAGAGCGGCCGGATGCGCAGTATCCGTTCGTGTTGATCACAGGCCGGCAACTCGAACACTGGCATACCGGGGCGATGACGCGTCGCGCCTCGGTGTTGGACAACATCGAGCCGTATGCGGTGGCGATGGTGCACCCGCTTGATCTCGACGCGATGGGTGCAGTGCCCGGTGGCGTGATCACCATCGAATCGCGGCGCGGCAAGGTGAGCATGCATGCGCGGGTCGACGAAGGGACGCCGCGCGGCAGCATCTTTCTGCCCTTCTGCTTTTACGAGGCGGCTGCCAATCTGCTGACCAACCCGGCACTGGATCCGTTTGGCAAGATCCCGGAATTCAAGTACTGCGCGGTAAAGGTGATCAAGGGCGGGAAATTGATGCCGCTTTCAAGCTACGGGGGCGGGCAGGCAAGCGCTGCCATGCGCTAGCGAACTGCGCAGAAAAGCAAGCAACGTCGGTATGTGCGCCGCTATCGCATGCCGCATCACCAAAATGGAGAGGATTCCGGAAAAATGACAAACGACACGTCTTCACAGGAAATGACGGACGGCTTTCACCTCGTCATCGACGCACTCAAGTGCAATGACATCGACACCATCTTTGGCTTGGTCGGCATTCCGATTACGGATCTGGCCCGCCTGGCACAAGCCGAAGGCATGCGTTTCATCGGATTTCGCCATGAACAGCATGCCGGCAACGCCGCCGCGATTGCCGGATACTTGACGCAAAAGCCCGGAATCTGCCTGACCGTGTCGGCGCCGGGCTTCCTCAATGGTCTGACCGCGCTGGCCAATGCGACCGTCAATTGCTTTCCGATGATCCTGATCAGCGGATCGAGCGAGCGCGAGATTGTCGATCTGCAACAGGGCGACTACGAAGAGATGGACCAGCTCAACGCGGCCAAACCGTATGCCAAAGCGGCATTCCGCGTGCTCAACGCCGAGGACATCGGGATCGGCGTGGCGCGCGCTATTCGTGCAGCCGTGTCCGGCCGGCCGGGCGGCGTCTATCTCGATCTGCCCGCCAAGCTTCTTGCCCAGACCATCGATGCGGCGCACGGCAAGCGGTCCCTGGTTCGGGTGGTTGACCCGGCGCCGCGCCAGATACCGGCGCCGGATGCGATAGCGCGCGCTTTACAAATTCTCAAGAACGCCAAGCGGCCCTTAATCCTGCTGGGCAAGGGCGCCGCCTACGCGCAGGCGGACGCCGACATTCGCGCCTTGGTCGAGAAAACGGGAATTCCGTACTTGCCGATGTCGATGGCCAAGGGCCTGTTGCCCGATACGCATCCGCAATCGGCGTCGGCGGCGCGCTCGTATGTGCTGGCCGAGGCCGATGTTGTGGTTCTCATTGGGGCGCGCCTGAACTGGCTGCTGTCGCATGGCAAGGGCAAGACCTGGGGCGCACCGACACCCAAGAAATTCGTCCAGATCGACATCGCCCCCACCGAGATCGACAGCAATGTGGAGATCGCAGCGCCGGTGATCGGCGATATCGGCTCTTGTGTAGCGGCCCTCCTGGCAGGCATCGATTCGGGCTTTGCCAAGCCCGGTACGGATTGGACCGGCGCGATCAACGAGCGCAAGGAAAAGAATCTGGCGAAGATGGCGGTGACACTGGCTGCGAACCCGTCGCCGATGAATTTTCACAGTGCGTTGCGCGCGATCCGCGATGTGCTCAAGGCGCGCCCGGACATCAACGTGGTCAATGAAGGCGCCAACACCCTCGATTTCGCGCGCAGCATCATCGACATGCATCAACCGCGCAGGCGTTTTGACTCGGGCACCTGGGGCATCATGGGTATCGGCATGGGCTATGCAATCGGTGCGGCGGTGACCAGCGGCACGCAGGTGGTGGCCATCGAGGGCGACAGCGCGTTCGGCTTTTCCGGAATGGAAGTCGAGACCATCTGCCGCTATGACCTGCCGATATGCGTTGTGGTCTTCAACAACAACGGTGTCTACCGCGGTACCGATGTGAATCCGACCGGTGGGCGCGATGTGGCCCCCACCGTTTTTGTCAAGGGCGCGCGCTACGACAAGATGATGGAGGCATTCGGCGGGGTCGGTTGTCACGCCACCACGCCGGCGGAGTTGACCAAGGCCTTGAGTGAAGCCATCGCATCGGGTAAACCCACCCTGATCAATGCGGTGATTGACGAAGCGGCCGGCACCGAGAGCGGACGACTGACCAATCTGAATCCACAGAGTGCGGCGAAGAAGAAATGATGACGTTCGCCGAAGCATTTGCGCATTTTGGCGACGCAATGAAATACGTCAGGAATCGCCAACCGGGCGCGCTGCTTCTTGACTTCAGTCAAGGTCGGGTTGATACCCCAACCGTACATTTGCGCAGCATATCCTCCGTGCTTGTCACGGATCAATAACAGGGACCGAGCGAAGACATCATGCCAAAGTCAGATATCGAAATTGCACAAGCTGCAAGCATGCAGCGCATTGCGCAGGTGGCGCGCGAGAAGTTGGGCATCAGCGACGAACACCTGGTGCCTTACGGTCATTACAAGGCGAAGCTCTCGCTTGAATACATCGACACCCTGAAGGACCGGCCGAACGGCAAGTTGATCCTGGTTACAGCGATCAATCCGACCCCCGCCGGCGAAGGCAAGACCACCACGACCGTGGGCCTGGGCGACGCGCTCAATCATCTTGGCAAGAAGGCGATCATCGCGCTGCGCGAGCCGTCGCTTGGACCGGTGTTCGGTGTCAAGGGCGGGGCGGCTGGCGGCGGTTATGCCCAAGTGGTGCCGATGGAGGACATCAACCTGCATTTTACCGGCGACTTTTCCGCCATCGCCCTGGCCAACAACCTGCTGGCCGCGGCGATCGACAACCATATCAGCCACGGCAACGAACTGGGCATCGACATCCGTCGCATTCAGTGGCGACGCGTGGTCGACATGAACGACCGCGCCTTGCGCGACATCACCATCGGCCTGGGTGGTACCGCCAACGGTTATCCGCGCCAGGATGGCTTCGACATCGTGGTCGCCTCCGAGGTGATGGCGATCTTCTGCCTGTCGACTTCGCTCAAGGATTTGAAGACACGGTTGGGCAATATCATCGTCGCTTACACGCGCGAGCAAAAACCGGTGCGCGCCAGCGACCTCAAGGTGCACGGTGCGATGACCGTGTTGCTGCGTGATGCGTTGGCGCCCAATCTGGTGCAGACGCTCGAGAACAACCCGGCGTTCATCCACGGCGGACCGTTCGCCAACATCGCGCATGGCTGCAATTCGGTGATCGCCACGCAGACTGCCTTGAAGCTGGCCGACTATGTGGTGACAGAGGCGGGCTTTGGTGCCGATCTGGGGGCCGAGAAGTTCGTCGACATCAAGTGTCGCAAGAGTGGCCTGCGACCGAGCGCGGTGGTGGTGGTGGCCACGGTGCGCGCGCTCAAATACCACGGCGGCGCCGATCTGAAGAACCTGAATACCGAGAATCTCGACGCGTTGGAGAAAGGCATCGCCAATCTTGAGCGCCATGTGCACAACGTCACCGTCAACTACGGCATGCCGTGCGTGGTCTCGGTCAATCACTTCATTTACGATACCGACCGCGAACACGCGCTGTTGCGCGAGAAGTTGGGCAAGCTCGGCGCACCAGTGATCCTCGCTCGCCACTGGGCCGAAGGCGGCAAGGGCGCGGCCGAAGTGGCGCGCAAGGTGATCGAGATGTGCGAGGGCAAGAACAACTTCTCGTTCGTCTACGAGGATGCTGACCCTTTGTGGGAAAAAATGAAGAAGATCGCCACCAAGATCTACGGTGCATCCGACATCGCCGCCGACAACAAGATCCGCACACAGATCAGGAAGCTGCAGGACGACGGCTATGGGCACTATCCGGTGTGCGTGGCCAAGACGCAGATGTCGTTCTCGACAGACGCCCAGTTGCGCGGAGCCCCATCCGGCCACACGGTGACCATACGCGAAGTGCGCCTGGCAGCGGGCGCCGAATTCGTGGTGATGGTCTGCGGCGATATCATGACCATGCCGGGATTGCCCAAGGTTCCATCCGCTGAAGTCATCGACCTCGATGACAACGGCAAGGTGGTCGGCTTGTTCTAGCAGCCGCAACCGCACTGGACATGCACTTGACTGGCCTTGCTGCAACTGAGTTTGTGTAGCGGCATGGCCTGTACGATATGAGGCGGGCACAGAACTCGCCATGCACGAAAAACCATACAATCCGACCCTTCACAGATATCGGGCCGAAAGCCAAAGGAGATTGCAAATGACCATTTCAGCAAACGTGATGCGGCTGGCCTTGCTTGGCACGCTGTCATTGGCACCAACGTCGGCGATCGCATGGGAGCCGGCCAAATCGGTGGAGTTCGTGGTGCCAGCCGGCATCGGCGGCGGTGCCGACCAAATGGCGCGCCTGGTGCAGGGGATCGTCGCCAAGAACAACCTGATGAAGCAGCCGATCGTGGTTGTCAACAAGGGTGGTGGCGCCGGGGCCGAAGGTTTTCTCGATATCAAGGCCGCCAAGGGTGATCCGCACAAGATCATCATCACGCTGTCGAACCTTTTCACCACGCCAATGGCAACCGGCGTTCCGTTCAGCTGGAAGGACCTGACGCCAGTGTCGATGCTGGCGCTTGACCAGTTCGTGCTGTGGGTGAACGCGGAGACGCCCTACAAGACCGCCAAGGAATTCATTGATGCGGTACGCACAGCCGGGCCCAACAAGATGAAGATGGGCGGTACCGGGTCCAAGCAGGAAGACCAGATCATCACGGTCGCCATCGAGAAACAGACCAATACCAAGTTCATCTACATCCCTTTCAAGGGGGGGGGTGATGTGGCGGTACAACTGGTGGGCAAGCATATAGATGCCTCGGTCAACAATCCGATCGAGGCGGTGGCGCAATGGCGCGGCGGCAAGCTGCGGCCCCTGTGCGTATTTGACGATGAGCGCATGCCGTACAAGCAGAAAGTCACCGAGACCATGTCATGGAACGACATTCCGCCCTGCAAGCAAGCCGGTGTGGACGTTGACTACGTGATGCTGCGCGGGATTTTCATGGCTCCGGGTGTGACAGAAGACCAGAAGGTTTTCTATGTCAATCTGCTGAGCAAGGTGCGTGCCACTCCGGAGTGGAAGGATTTCATGGAGAAAGGCGCTTTCAATACCACTGCTCTGATGGGCGACGACTACCGCACTTGGGTGGCCAAGGAAGAGCAGCGCCATCTGCAGTTGATGAAGGAAGCCGGCTTCCTGGCGGCGGGAAAGTAGTATCGGGAGACCAGGCTCGGGCATTCGGGCTTTTTTTGGCCGGTTCTTGGCAAATTGGGCTAGCAGGCGCCAACGGGGCAAGCAGATGAATGAGAACAATGATCGCGCCGCGACTTCGGTGCGGGCGATGGAGATCGCCGTCGCCCTGTTTGTGTTCGCCTGCGGCGCGCTGGTGGTGATTGACAGCATTCGCCTGGGCGTCAGATGGGCCGACGACGGACCCCAGGCCGGATATTTTCCGTTTTACATCGGCATGATCCTGTGTATTTCCAGCGCCGTGACTTGCGTGACTTCGTTGATGAACCGCGCATTGTCGGCCAAGGTGTTTGTCACGCGTGGTCAGTTGAAGCTGGTGCTTTCGGTATTGGTGCCGCTGATGATTTACGTGGTTTTGATCAAGTTCCTCGGCATCTATGTGGCGTCGATCGTCTTTATCGGCTGGTTCATGCTGCACCTGGGTCACTATTCCTGGTGGGTAACCCTGATGGTGGCTTTCGGCACCATGCTGGTGTTCTTCATGATGTTCGAGGTGTGGTTCAAAGTGCCTTTGCCCAAGGGGCCGCTCGAAAACCTGCTTGGTCTTGCCTGAAGGAATGAGCGCCCGCCGCCTCCCCGGAATGACCCACCATGGATGAAATCAACTCCCTGATGCACGGTTTCTCGATCGCGCTCACCCCTTTCAACCTGCTGCTGATGTTGATCGGGGTGGTGCTGGGCGTAGTCATTGGTGTGCTGCCGGGCCTGGGCGGCGCCAACGGCGTGGCAATCCTCCTGCCCCTGACGTTCTCCATGCCGCCCACCTCGGCCATCATCATGTTGTCGTGCATTTACTGGGGGGCATTGTTCGGCGGGGCGATCACCTCGATCCTTTTCAACATCCCGGGCGAACCCTGGTCTGTGGCGACGACTTTCGATGGCTATCCGCTGGCGCAGAAGGGACGGGCCGGCCACGCCCTGACTGCGGCCTTCACCTCGTCGTTCATCGGCGCCTTGTTCGCGGTAGTCCTGATCACCTTCCTGTCACCGCTGGTGGCGCGCTTCGCGCTCAAGTTCGGTCCGCCTGAATTTTTCTCGGTGTATTTGCTGACCTTTTGTGCGTTCATCGGCATGAGCAAGGGCAATCCGATGAAAACGGTGGTGGCGATGATGCTGGGTTTCGCGCTGGCCGCAGTGGGCCAGGACACGGTGACCGGCGCGCTACGCCTGACCTTTGGCGTCACCGAGTTGCTCAAGGGCTTCGATTTCCTGATTGCTGTCATCGGTCTGTTCGGCATCAGCGAGATCCTGCAGACTCTGGAAGAGGGCCTCGAATTCAAGGGCACCAAGGCCAAGATCAACATGAAGGTGGTGATCGAGACCTGGAAAGAGCTGCCGCGCTACTGGCTGACCAGCCTGCGCTCCAGCGTGGTCGGCTGTTTCATGGGCATCGTGCCCGGTGGCGCCACGCCGGCTTCGTTCATGAGCTATGGCATCGCGCAGCGTGTGTCGGCCAACGGTGCGCACTTCGGCAGCATCGACAATCCGCAGATCGAAGGGGTGGTGGCGCCGGAAACTGCGGCGCACGCGGCCGGCACCAGCGCGTTGTTGCCGATGCTGACCCTGGGCGTACCGGGGTCGCCGACTGCCGCGGTGCTGCTTGGCGGGCTCTTGATCTGGGGCTTGCAGCCGGGCCCGTTGCTGTTCACCGAGCAAAAGGATTTTGTCTGGGGGCTGATTGCCAGCATGTATCTGGGCAACATCGCCGGATTGATTGTAGTGCTTACCTGTGTGCCTCTTTTCGCAGCGATCCTGCGCATTCCGTTTGCGATTGTCGCGCCGGTGATTCTGGTGATTTGCGCGATCGGCGCGTTCACTGTCCACCAATCACTGTTCGACGTTTATCTTATGGTCGTTTTCGGGATTCTCGGATACGCGTTCAAGAAGCTTGACTACCCATTGGCCCCGCTGGTGCTGGCAATCGTGCTGGGGGACCGCGCCGAGGAGTCGTTCCGCCAATCGATGCTGTTCTCGCAGGGCGACATGAGAATTTTCTTTGCCAACGGCCTGGTGGGCGGCATCACCGGCTTGTCACTGGCCTTGCTGGCCTGGCCAATGGTCGCCACGCTGATGGCGCGCATGCGCGCC
>CAYYFR010000041.1:0-10248 GCA_964470865.1 uncultured Burkholderiales bacterium
TTGAATATTCGCCGAGCGAATCAGTTCGCTCATGCGCCGGACCTCGGAATCGATATGCTTTTGCCCGGGCGCGGAGAATATCACCACCGGGGTGAGCGCAAGGTAGGTCTGGCACCGCAGCACCGCGGGAAAGTGCAAGGCGTTCTCGGCGGTATCGCGCATGGCGTCCGCGATGTTGCGTGGCAAGGGCGCCCAGCGGAACCGTCGCTTGAGTGGCATCATGACAAGCCGTCGCACCTGAGCCCCATCCATGAACCGCATTGCCTCGATTGGCGCCGACCTCTACCGCATACCGCTGCCGGTGACCCTGACCGACAGCACGCACGGCGCGATGACGCACTTCGAACTCGTCACCGCGCGGGTGGTCGATGGCGACGGTGCCGAGGGCGTGGGCTATACCTACACCGTGGGCGCCAATGGCCGCGCCATCCACGCCACCATCACCCACGACCTGGCGCCCGGCCTGATCGGCGAGCGCGCCGACCTGATCGAGGCGCTGTGGCAGAAGATGTGGTGGCGCCTGCACTACGGTGGGCGCGGCGGCGCCGCCACCATGGCGATCGCCGCCATCGACATCGCGCTGTGGGACCTGAAGGCCAGGCGTTTCGGTGTGCCGCTGTGGACCCTGTTGGGCGGCTTCGACGCGCGCGTGCCCTGCTATGCCGGTGGCATCGACCTGTGGTTCACGCTGGAAGCCCTGCTGGCGCAGACCGACGGCAATCTGGCCAAGGGGTTTCGTGCCATCAAGATGAAGGTCGGTCGTCCCAGGCTTTCCGAAGACGTGGCACGCGTGGTTGCGATGCGTGAACACCTGGGGGCCGACTTTCCGCTGATGGTCGATGCCAACATGCGCTGGAGTGCCGATGAGGCGATTCGCGCCGCGCGCGCGCTTAAGGCCTCAAGCCCCACCTGGCTGGAAGAGCCGACCATTCCCGACGACATCGCCGGCCACGTGCGCATCGTGCGCGAAGGCGGCCTGCCGATCGCCACCGGCGAGAACATGCATACCGTGAACGAGTTCCAGAACATGATTGCCGCCGGCGGCGTGACGTTTCCGGAACCGGATGTCACCGTGGTCGGTGGCGTGACCGGCTTCATGAAGGTGGCGCGCGTGGCCGAGGCGGCCAATCTGCCGGTGACCTCCCACGGTGCGCATGACATTACCGTCCATTGCCTGGCGGCCTGCCCCAACCGCAGCTATCTGGAAGCGCATGGTTTCGGGCTCGACAAGTACATTGCCGACCCCCTGGTGATCGTGGACGGATTCGCGCTGGCGCCCGACCGGCCCGGTCATGGCATCGTGTTCGACTGGAGCGGGCTCGAAGCCCTGCGCGCATGACATCGCGATTCGACCGCAACAAACCGCTTGCGCTGGGCACTTGACACGTGTGGCGATTCAGTTTCAATGATTTCAGGGAGAAATAGCCGATGGCCCGCCTGCCTTATCTCGAACCCGAGCAGATCGCCCCCGAATACCGCGACATGCTAAAGCGCAACACCAACCTGCACAAGCTCCTGGTCAATTCGCCCGAGATGGCACGTGCCTTCGGCGGCATGGGCGGCTACATCCGCTTCGGCAGCACGCTCGATCCACGCCTGCGCGAACTGGCGATCCTGCAGGTGGGCTGGCTCGAACGTTCCGAGTACGAATTCACCCATCATGTGAAGATCGGCCGCGAGTTCGGCGTCACCGACGCCGACATCGAAGCCATGATGAGCGAGACCGAAGGTCGTCCTTCCACCCTTCTGCCACTGCCCCGCGCGGTGCTGCGTGGTGCGCGCGAGATGACGCACGGGCTGGCGATGAGCGAGGCCACGTTTGCCGAGATCAAGGCGCATTTGTCCAACCAGCACATGACCGACCTGGTGCTGACCATCGCGTTTTACTGCGCGGTGGTGCGGGTGCTGGCGACCATGCAGATCGACAACGAGCCGCAGTACAAGGAAGTACTCAAGCAGTACCCACTACCGGGAGTGCATTGACATGCGTCTAGCCAATCGTGTGGCCATCGTCGTCGGTGCCGGGCAGAGCCCGGGTGAGGGCACCGGCAACGGCCGCGCCACCGCCATCACTTTCGCGCGCGCGGGGGCGGCGGTTCTGTGCGTCGACCACCATCTTGAGAGCGCGCAGGAAACGGTGGAATTGATCAATCGCGAGCAGGGGATTGCTGCGGCGTTCCGCGCGGACGTCACCAGCGAGGCGCAGTTGCAGGCCATGGTGGCCGATGCACACAAGCGCTGGGGCCGCGTCGACATCCTGCACAACAACGTTGGCGTGAGCATTGCCGGCGGCGACGCCGTGCTGGCGGAGCTGACCGAGGCGAATTTCGACCGCGTGGTGGCGATCAACCTGCGCGGCACCATCATGGCCTGCAAGCACGTGATTCCGATCATGCGCGCGCAGGGCGGCGGCGCGATTGTCAACATCTCCTCCACCGCAGCGTGGATGGTCTACCCCTATGTGGCCTACAAGGCGACCAAGGCGGCGATGATCGCTTTCACGCAACAGTTGGCGATCCAGAACGCACCTTTCGGCATCCGCGCCAACGCGATCCTGCCCGGATTGATGAACACGCCAATGGCCGTAGACACCCGTGCCCGCGCGTTCAACAAGCCGCGCGCCGAGGTCGAGGCCGAGCGCGACGCCCAGGTGCCGCTGCGCAAGAAGATGGGCACCGCCTGGGATGTGGCCAACGCAGCGCTGTTCCTGGCTTCGGACGACGCCGGCTTCATCACCGGGGTGTCGTTGCCGGTCGATGGCGGAGCCAGCGTGCGGCTCGGGTAATGGACATTGTGGGGATAAGCGGCTTGCATGGACCGGCGCCGGACCCGGCAGGGTCGCAGCGCGGAGATCCTGCGATGATGTTCGGCTGACAAACCGAAAGACAACATGAACAAGGCTTTTGCAGGGCTTCGCGTGCTCGATTTCTCGACCACCATTGCCGGGCCGCAATGCACGCGGCTCCTGGCCGACATGGGCGCCGAAGTGATCAAGATCGAGTCGCCGGAGGGCGACATGCTGCGCGCGCGCCCGCCCTTGCGCAACGGCGCTTCCAGCTATTTCGGCCAGCTCAACGCCGGCAAGAAGAGCGTGGTGCTGGACCTCAAGGCAAAGGCGGCGGCGCAAGCATTGGAGGCGCTCTTGGCCAATGCCGACATTCTGGTGGAGAATTTCCGGCCCGGGGTGATGCAAAGGCTCGGGCTCGATTATCCAGGCTTGTCGGTCGCCCATTCACGCCTGATCTATTGCTCGATCTCGGGTTACGGGCAGACCGGCCCTTCGTCGCAGCTCCCGGCCTATGCGCCGGTGGTGCACGCCGCCGCCGGCTACGACATGGCGCATCTGCGCTACCAGGAAGGGCGCAGCCGGCCCGACTACTGCGGTCTGTTCGTGGCGGACGTCGCCGCCGGCACTCAGGCCTTCGGCGCCATCGCAGCGGCGCTGTATCAGCGCAGCAACAGCGGGCGCGGCCAGTTCATCGACGTCTCGATGTTCGAGACCATGCTGGGTTTCGCGCTGACCGAACTGCAGTACGCGCAATTCGATGTGGCGCCACCGGGCCGGCCGATTTACGGTCCGCTGGCGTGCGCCGATGGCTACCTGATGGTGGCGGTGGCGAGCGAGAAAAGCTTTCAGGGGTTTGCCCAAGCCGCGGGCCATCCCGAATGGGTCACCGATCCGCGTTTCGAGCAATACGTCGAGCGGCGCGCTCACTGGCATGAGCTGATGGATGGGGCCGAAGCCTGGTCGCGGCGCTTCTCCAAGGCGCATTGCCAGGCCGAGTTCGACCGCTGCGGCGTGCCGTGTTCGCCCTATCGGACGGTAGCCGAGGCATTGGCAGACCCGCAGGTTGCGCATCGGCAATCAATGGGCGTGGTCACTGATGCGGGCGGCAGTTTCAAGGCGCTCAATCCGCCGTTTCGCATGTCGGACGCCGACACCGGCGTGGCCGGCCATGCGCCGGCCTTGGGCGAGCACACGGGCCAAGTGTTGCGCGAGGCCGGCCTTTCCGCAGCGGCGATCGCGGCCCTGCAGGCGCACGCCGCATAGCCTGCCAACGTTCAGGGGTGCGGGCCCCAGGGTGAAGCCAGCATCAGCTTGTTTTCCTGCGCGATCAGCATCGGCCGCATCTGCCGTGCGAAGGCCATGAAGTCGGGGTCGCTGTAAATGCCGGCCCAGAAGGCGCGGCGGTCGGCGTCGTCGTCGAATTTCCACAGGTGGATCAGCTGGTTCAAGGCGCCGATATCACCGGTGAAATAACCCAGCAGCTTCTTGGGGTGCTTTGACAGCGCCGGCCAGCCCTCAGAGTTGTAAAGCGCGATGATCTCAGCCATCTTGCCGACGGCGGCGGTGTAGGTGCGCAGTTCGTAAATTGCCATTGCAGTCTCCGTGAGGGTGGTCGGGGCCGGACGCGGTGGTCGCGGATCGCGCATTGTCGCGCAGCCGCGGCGCCTGGCTCGTGTACCATCGATCGCCAATCAACCGGGCCAGACGACGCGCCCATATTCGGGAGCCCGCCGTGAGCGAAGTCGCAACGAAAATCGTGCGCACCATGTGCCCGATGAATTGCCATCCTACCCTGTGCGGCATGCTGGCCGAAGTTCGTGATGGCAAGCTTGCAGGCGTCAAAGGCGATCCGGACAATCCCGACAGCCAGGGCTTCCTGTGCATTCGCGGGCAGGCCACGCCCGAGATTTTCGACAACCCGGCGCGCCTGACCCATCCGCTGATCCGCGACAAGCGCAGCGACGAATTCCGCCAGGCCAGCTGGGACGAAGCACTTCTGCGCATCGTGGCCGACCTGCAACAGGCGCCGCCTGCGGCCACCGCGATCTGGCCCGGCCACGGCACCTTCACCACCAACTATGGCACCCGTATCAGCGCCCAACTGATGGCGCGCTTTGCGAATTTCCACGGCAGCCAGTTTCTGAGCCCGACCATGATCTGCTGGGGCCTGGGGGCCTTCGGTCTGGGCTTGACCGGCATGCTGGAGACCAATACCAAGGAGGACATGGGTCTTCATTCAGAGCTGATCATCCTGTGGGCGGCCAATCTCGCCAGCCAGCCGAACACGGCCCGGCACCTGCTGGCGGCCAGGCGCCGCGGTGCCTACGTCGTCACCATCGACGTGCGCCGCACCGAGGCCGCCGCCAAGTCGGACGAAGTGCTGATCATCCGGCCCGGCAGCGACACCGCGCTCGCGCTGGCGATGATGCATGTGATCTGCGCGGAAGCGCTTCACGATGCAGCGTTCGTCGCTGCGCACAGCGTCGGATTCGAGAAACTCGCCGCCCAGGTGCGGCAGTTTTCACCGGCATGGGCGGCGCAGGTGACCGGCATTCCGGCGACTTGCATCGTGGCGCTGGCACGGCGCTACGCCGCCACGCGCCCGGCGATGATCGTGCTGGGCGGCAGTTCGATGCACAAGGGCGCCAATGGCTGGCAGGCCGGCCGCGCGATCGCCTGCCTGCCGGGCCTGACCGGCAATGTCGGAATCGCCGGCGGCGGCTTCGGTCCGCGGCACGGCAGCGCAGCCCATGGCCGCGGCCTGGGCAGCATCATCGAGCCCAAGCGTCGCGCGCCCGGCACCGCCCTGCCCAACCAGATGTCGGCTTTCACCAGCGCCTTGTGCGAGGGGCGCCTTGCGAACCTGTTCCTGATGGGCACCAACATGTTGTCTTCGTTCGCCGATGCCGGGCAGGTGGCTGCGGGCCTGCAGCGCACGCGGCTGGTCGTGAGTTACGACCTCTTCATGAACGACACCGCGCGCCGTTTCGCCGACGTGGTGCTGCCGGCCACTGCCTGGCTGGAGGAACTGGGTTGCAAGATGACCCACACCCATCTGTACCTGATGGAAGCGGCGCTGGCGCCGGCCGCACAGGCGCGCTCGCTTTACTGGCTCTTCAAGACCCTGGGCGAACGTCTCGGGCTCGAAGGGTTTTATCCCTGGGCGTCCGATGAGGCGTTGGTCGACGCGATTCTCGACCACCCCTGTACCGGGCATGCCACCGTGGCCTCGCTGCGCGCGCAGGGCGGCATCGGTGCGCTCAACATATCGCATGTGGCCAATCCGAAACTTCAGTTCGATACGCCGTCGCGCAGAATCGAGTTTTTCTCGGCCGAGGCCGAGCGTCTGGGCTTGCCGCCCCTGCCGACCTTCGACGTGCCAGCCAGCCCGGCAGCGCCGCCGGGTACCAAGGTCTACCCGCTCACACTTACCCAAGGCCGCACCCTCACGCATTTCCACAGCTTTTACAACAACGGCCGCGAACTGCCGACCCTGGCGCGGCGCGAGACCGAACCTTCCCTGTGGCTGGCGCCTGCCGATGCCGCAGCACGGCAGTTGGCCGATGGTGCGGCGATTCGCGTATTCAACCAGCGCGGTGAGCTCACCGCACGGGCGCGCGTGACCGACAAGATTGCCACCGGCACAGTGTGGATGCGCGACGGCTGGCCGGGTTTGAACCAGCTCACCGCCGGTGGCGCGGTGCTGCCCGATGCCGCAGTCGACTTGTTTGCCTTTTCCGCCGGGCAAGCCAGCTTCGACGCGATGGTGGAAGTGGCACCGGCGTAACCCGCCGGCGCATCAGGGTGCCGGCGTCAACGTCGCCGGCTTTGCACCTCATCGGCCGAGGCGCCCTGGCGCAACAGGATGATGCCCACCACCAGAGCGGGTATGCCGCAGGCGATGAAGCCGGCGCTGTAGCTGCCGGTCAGGCCCAGCAAGGCTGAAAACAGCAGCGGCTCGGTCAATGCGCCCACCTGGCCGAACGAGAGCACCCCGCCGGTGACCGCACCGCGCTTGCCCTCGGGCGCCGCGCGCGCCGCTTCCGACAGCAACACGCCATGCCAGGAGAGTGCGGTGGCGCTCAACACGCCAGCGACCACGCCAATTATGAGCCTGGGCCAGTCGCCGCTGGAAAGCCCGAACAAAGCAGTGCTGGCGGCCATGCCGAGCGCCAGTGCAGCCAGCATCACGCGTGGCGCAACCAGACCGCTGCCAAGCCAGCCCCACAGGATGCGCCCGGGCACCGCCACCATTACCGCTACCGAGAACGCAAAGCCGGCCGCCACCGGCGTGTAGCCGATGGTCGTGAGGTACACCACGAAATACGCCGTCACCACCGCCTGCAGGCCGTTGAAGGCCAGGCAGGCCAGGGACAAGCCGCGCAGCGCGGGGATGCGCAACACCGTGAGCAGCGTCTCGCGCAGGTCCGACAGGCGGATCGCTTGCTCCGGCACCCGGTCGTCGTCGAAGACGTGGCGCAGTGGCTGCAATACAAACGCGAATACAGCGCATGCAGCCGCCGCGATCAGCATGGTGCCGCGCCATCCGCTCCACTGCGTCAGCTGCGGCCCCAGCACGCCGCACAACAACATGCCGACCGGCACCGCGGTCTGCTTGATCGAGAACACCAGCGGCAGATGGCGCGGCGGCGAAAAGCGGCCCAGCAGATGCGAGCTCGCGGGCGTGGAAATGGCGGTGCCGGCGCCGCTTGCGATCGCCGACAACACCAGCATCGGCGCTGTTCCCAGCGTCGCCAGCGCGCAGCCGGCGAAGATCATGCCGAGCGAAACCTGGCTCATGCGCAGCGCACCGTAGCGCACGATGAAGCCGCCGCACCCGAGCTGCACGAACAGCGACGCCAGCGCGGTCAGGCCGAAATAAATGCCGATCCAGGCCGGGTCGATCAACAGGTCCGCGATGATCGCCGGCGCGATCACCGCCGGCAGCGAGCGCCCGAAAACCACGAAGGTCTGCTGCAGGAACATCGTGCCCAGGGCGAGCAGGAGGCGGTTCACGCGGTGGGCGGCTTTAATTTATTGGGGGCACAGCAGGCATCAGTATAAGTAATTCAGAGCGGCTCTATCGCGGTAACAGCCGGCCAATATTGGCATTGGCAAGGCTGTAACTGCATCCTGGTCGACCGCGCGCCTGAAGTGAACGACAAGCTTTTGGCATCACCCACCTGCTGCGCCAACTTCGACGAACCCTCACCACCTACAAGGCCAGGCATGAGCGCAGTCTGCTGCTGGCGCTGCGGGACACGAAGGCTGGACGCGTGGCGTGCGTGTTCGTGCCCAACGGCAAGGGCGGCCAGGCGCGTTCGGAGGTGGCACGTGCTCGCCTTTCGTCGGGCCTCACGCAACAGAAATTCGCCGCGCTGCTCGCGTATCGTTGCGGACCTTGCAGGAATGGGAGCAGGGCCGCAAGCATTCATCGGGCGCCGCACGCAGGCTGCTTACGATCGCGCAATCCAATCCTCAGGCGCTATTGGCTGTTGCCGATGACTGCGTTTTCCCACTTCCCTGAACGCCGATGGCGGAATCTGTAGGCGAGTAAGCTTGCGGTTTTGTGGCGCGCGCGACAGGCGCGCCAAAACGACGAGGAGCAACTGAATGGGCATGCTGATCGAAGGACGCTGGACCAACGAGTCGCCGGATACGTCGGGCGGGCGCTTTGTGCGCCCGGAGAGCAGCTTTCGCGCGCACGTCACCGCCGACGGTGCTTGCGGTTTCAAGGCCGAAGCCGGGCGCTATCACCTGTATGTGTCCTACGGTTGCCCGTGGGCGCACCGCGCCATCATTTTCCGTGCGCTCAAGGGTCTGCAAAACATGGTGTCGATGTCGATCGCGCTGCCGGACGATCGGCGCGACGGCTGGCGCTATGGCGCAGCCTTTCCAGGCGCGACCGCCGACGAGGTCAACGGCTTCACCTGGCTGCACCAGGCCTACAGCGCCGCCGACCCGGCCTACAGCGGCAAGGTGACTGTGCCCACGTTGTGGGACAAGCACACCCGCACCATCGTGAACAACGAATCGTCGGAAATCATCCGCATGTTCAACAGCGCCTTCGACGCCCTCGGTGCGACCCCGGGCGACTACTATCCGGCGCGGCTGGCCGCCGAGATCGATCGCATCAACGAGATGGTCTATACCGGGCTCAACAACGGCGTCTATCGCACCGGTTTCGCCGCCAGTCAGGCGGCCTACGACGAGGCGGTCGGCCGGGTGTTCGCCTGCCTCGATTTTCTGGAGCAGCGCCTGGGTACTCAGCGTTACCTGGCGGGTGACGCGATCACCGAGGCCGACTGGCGGCTTTTCGTCACCCTGGTGCGCTTCGATGCGGTGTATCACCATGCGTTCAAGTGCATGCTGCGGCCGCTGTCTTCCTACCACCACATCGGCAACTACCTGCGCGAGCTGTACCAGGTACCCGGTGTGGCAGCCACGGTGCGGCTCGATCATATCGTGACCAGCTACTACAGCAGCGAGCGGGTCAATCCGAACGGCATCGTGCCGGTGGTTCCGGCGCTGGATTTTTCGCAGCCGCATGATCGCGCCGACTTGAAGGCGAGCATGGCGATCGCGCGCGCGGCTTGAGACTGAAAGCCCGCGATGGTCGCCAAACTCTACGCCATGACCTGCGGCCATCTGACCGGCCGCCTCAAAGACATGATCGAAGGCGAGGAGGGGCAGGTGACGCTGCCGATACCTTCTTTCCTGATCGAGCATCCCAAGGGCCGCGCTTTGTTCGACAGTGGCATGCACCCGCAGTGCCGCCACGACGCGCAGAAGCGCCTGGGCGAGCGGGTGGCGCGCCTGTTCGATTTCGCAGGATACGGGGCTGCCGATGACGTAGCGTCGCGGCTGGAATCGATCGGGCGCGATCCTGCCCGTGTGGATTACGTGATCAATTCGCACCTGCATTTCGACCATGCAGGCGGCAACGAGTTGATTCCGAATGCCACGCTGGTGGTGCAAAGGCGCGAATGGCAGGCCGGGCAGGATGCCGAACTCGCCGCCAGGGTCGGCATCTACCGCGCCGACATCGACCATGGTCACCCGGTCATGCAGGTCGACGGCGAACACGACTTGTTCGGCGACGGCAGCGTGGTCTGCATTCCCACCTACGGCCACACGCCGGGACATCAGTCGCTCAAGGTGCGCACCGACAAGGGTGACGTGGTGCTGACCGGTGACGCCTGCTATTTCTGCCGCACGCTGCGCGAGCGCCGCCTGCCGCGCTTCGTCTACGACCGTGAGCAGATGCTGGCCTCACTGGACCGCCTGGCTGCGCTGGAGCAGGGTGGCGCGCGGCTGATCTTCGGGCACGACGCGCAAATGTGGAAGAGCATTGCGCAGGCGCCGGCGCCAGCCGTATAGGCCCGGCTATGCAGGCCCGGCTATACAGGCCTGGCTCAGCCGGCCGTGCCGTGCGCCCTGACCCGGGCTTCGAGAGCCTC
>CAYYFR010000041.1:10348-31544 GCA_964470865.1 uncultured Burkholderiales bacterium
CAGGCCTGGCTCAGCCGGCCGTGCCGTGCGCCCTGACCCGGGCTTCGAGAGCCTCCAGGCGATGGTCGCGAATGCCCAACTGGCGCAGGTGATCAACGGTATCGAAAAGATAGTCGCAACAGCGGCCCAGCGGCCCGGCGCCGGTGGCCAGGAGGCGCGCGATGGCCGCGTCTTCAAGCCCGGGCGCATAGCGCTCATGGCTGCGGTTGGCGGCAAACACGATCACAGGCTCGATGCCCTTGGGCGTGCGCGCGTTGGTCCACACCGGGCGATACGAGCGGGTGAACATCTCGCGCCGCCACAGCACATCGAGCTCGGTGGCCGCCGCAACCCTGGCCAAGCGATAGGCGACGCCGTTGCAACTGCCGCCGGCTTCGAGCGACAGCATCAGGCCGGGCTTTTCGGGACTGCCGCGGCCGGCACGCGACCACAGGCAGAACTGTCGATGAAAACCGTGGATGCGCGCGGTGCGCCGTTCGATGAAATGGAACGCCGGGTTCCAGATCAGCGAGCCGAAGGCGAATACCCAGATGTTCTCCGGGCGCGGTGCGCGTTCCAGCATGGCATTGACCTGTGCCAGGCGCTCGGCGTCGCTCATGAACAGCTCGGCGGGCCCGACCAAGGCTCGCACCGAGGCGTGCAAGGTGCCGTCGAGAATGCTTTCGCGCGTGAGTTTGACCTGGGTCATGGAACCCGTATTTTGACACGTACGGCCCGGTGGGCGGTGATTTGCTGTATAGCACCATCCTGACCGAGGAGTCGCGCTTTCGCGCCAAATGTAAATGGGAGGAGAAGAGCATGTCCTTGCGTGACAGAAGTTGCGTCAGCGGAATCGGCGAGACGGTCTACGCGCGCGGGCTGACCAGTTCAGCCTTCGAGCTGCAGATCGAGGCTTCGCTGAAGGCGGTGGCGGATGCCGGTTTGAAACCGTCACAGATCGATGGTGTGATCCCGATCGGCATCGTCAGCGGTACCGCCGACGATTTCATCGACAACTTCGGCATCACCGACCTGCGCTTCTCGGCCCTGGTGCCGCATGGCGGCGCCAGCCCGGTGATGGCGCTGCAGGCGGCAGCCGCGGCGATTGCCGGCGGGGTTTGCCGGCATGTGCTGATCGCCTTCGGGCGCAACGTCACCGCGTCGACCAGCAAGGCTGGTGCGCGCATCCACAACATGCCGCAGTTCCACTATGTGACCGAGTTCGAGCACCCGCTGGGATCGAGCGCACCGGCGCAGATCTACGCACCGATGGCGCGCCGGCACATGGAGCTCTATGGCACCAAGGTCGAACACTTCGGCGAGGTCGCGGTGGCCTGTCGCGCGCACGCGATGCTTAACGGCAACGCCATCATGAAAAAGCCGATCACGCTCGAAGACCATCGCAATTCGCGCATGATCGCCGATCCGTTTCGCCTGCTCGATTGCAGCCTGGAGTCCGATGGCGGTGCGGCGGTGATCGTGAGCGCGCCCGAATGCGCCGCCGACGCGCCACACCGGCGGGTTTTCATCGCCGGGGTTGCCGCCGGGCATCCGGATTCGCCGGGTGCCATCACCCAACGCGCCGACATGACAAGCCTGGGGATCGGCAAGGCGGCGCCGCGCGCCTTCGCAATGGCCGGCGTCACGCCCGCGGACATCGATGTGGCCGAGATTTATGACTGCTTCACCTATGCGGTGATCCGCCAGATCGAGGACATGGGCTTTTGCAAGAAAGGCGAGGGCGGACCCTTTGTCGCCGGTGGGCGCCTCAAGCTCGGCGGCGCTCTGCCGACCAACACCCATGGCGGGCTGCTGTCGCAGGCCCACGTCTGGGGCCTCAACCATATCGTCGAACTCACACGTCAGCTGCGTGGTGACGGCGGCGCCGCACAGGTGGCCGGCGCCGAGCTGGGTGTGGTTACCGGTTACGGTGACCTGGGCGACGGCGCGCTTGCCATCATGCGCAAGGAGTAGAAACCATGGACCAGACCGACCAGACCATTGCCCGCCCGGTGCCGCCGCCAAGCGCGCTTTCCAAACCCTACTGGGAAGGCGCGGCCGCCGGGCGTCTCCTGATTCAGCGCTGCACGAACTGCGGCAAGCTGCGCCACTATCCGCGCCTGTTGTGTGACAGTTGTCATTCCACCGCGGTTGCATGGATCCAGGCCAGTGGCCGCGGCGCGATCCATAGCTGGACAGTGGCGCACCATGCCTACCATCCCTCGTTCGCCTCCGAACTGCCCTACACCCTGGTGACGGTGGACCTGGAAGAAGGCGTGCGTGCGCTCGGGCGCTGGCGCGGCGAGACGCCGGCGATCGGGCAGAAGGTTGCGGGCCGGTTCGAGGTGCGCGCCGACAGCATCGACCTGGTGTTCACACCTTGTTCCGCCTGATACGGCACAATCCGCCGTTGACAAACACTGGAGAGGACGCGGATGAAACAGGTTTTGCTCGATGGCGGTCACGACGCGCGCGAATTGCGCAATGCGCTTGGCCGGTTTCCGACCGGGGTCACGGTCATCACCACCCGCGCACCGGGCGGCAAGATGGAGGGCATGACGGCCAATTCCTTCTCGGCACTGTCGCTCGATCCGCCGCTGATCCTGTGGAGCATCAGCCGCAAGGCCGCATCGCTGCCGAGCTTTCTCGAATCAGGCCATTTCGCCATCAATGTGCTGGGCGCGGCGCAGGCCGACATCTCGCATCGCTTCGCCACCCCGCGCGAGAACAAGTTCGATGGTCTGGCCGTCGGGCACGGTTTTGGCGGCTCGCCGGTGCTGCCCGGCGTGCTCGCGGTGTTCGAATGCGAGACTGCATCCACCATTGAGGGCGGCGATCACCTGCTGTTTGTCGGCCGGGTGCACAGAATTTCCTACGGCGAGGGCGATCCGCTGATCTTCAATGCCGGCAAGTATTGCAGTGCGCATCCGCTGCGCGACCACTTCGCCAAGTCCGATCTGGACGGCATCTGGGACGGCCTGGGGTAAGGAAACACTGAATAAGTCCGCAGGTTGCGAGATCTGCTTTTGCAAGCGGTTGAATTGAATCCAGATTCGGTTCGATAGTCTGTATTCCAGGGACTTGTTCAGCGTTTTCTGAAAGCGCAGGAAGCGTCAGCCGATCTGCTCGCGCAGCGCCTTGATCGCCTGCGCCTCGCCGCGCACGCGAAAGTGCACGCCATCATCCTCCGCGCGCTCGTCCAACACCTCGCAGCTGGCGAATATCGCGCCGCGCGCCTTCTGGCCGGACCACGGCAGGAACAACTCGGCCTCGATGAGGCTGCGGCGAAAGAAGGCGACGATGGCGCGGTGCAGCTTGGCGACGTCGGTCTTGCGGCGCGCGCTCATCACGATGCAATCGGGGTATTGCGCGCGCAGCAGGGTCTCGCGCACCTTTTGCGCCACGCTGTCGCCGAGCGCGTCGATCTTGTTGAAAATGCGCAGGCGCGGCACTGTCTTGGCGCCGATCTCGGCCAGCACTTCGTCGGTGACCATCAACTGGCGCTCGAAGCCGGCATCGCTGGCATCGATCACGTGCAGCAGCAGTGCGGCTTCGGCGGCTTCTTCAAGTGTCGATTTGAACGAGGCCACCAGGTCGTGCGGCAGGTTCTTGATGAAACCGACCGTGTCGCTCACCAGCACGCGCGGCACGCTCTCCGGGTGCAGGGTGCGCACCGTGGTGTCCAAGGTGGCGAACAATTTGTCGGCCACCAGCACCTCGCTGCCGGTGAGTGCCTGCATCAGGGTGGATTTGCCGGCGTTGGTGTAGCCCACCAGGGCCACGCGCGCCAGGCCCTGGCGGTCTTGCCGCCGCGCGCGCTGGGTGTCGCGCTCTACATCCATGGCGGCGAGTTCCTGCTGCAGTAAGGCGATGCGGTCGCGGATCTTGCGGCGGTCCATTTCCATGTGCGCCTCGCCGGCGCCGCGGCCGCCGGTGCCGCTGCGCTGGCGGCCCTGCGGACCGGCCAGCTTGGCCGCCTCGCGCAGACGCGGCGCCATGTAGGCCAGGCGTGCGATCTCCACCTGCGCGCGTGCCGCACGCGAGCGCGCATGGCGATGGAAGATTTCAAGAATCACCATGGTGCGATCCATCACCTCGCAGCCGACTTCCTTCTCGAGATTGCGCGCCTGGGAGGGCGAGATTTCATGGTCGACCAGCACGATATCGACGCGCCGCGTGTCCGGGTCGGCAGCCGCCTCTGCCGCGTTCCTGGCTTCGGCGGCAGCGCGCTTTTCGGTCTTTACCGAAGTGCGTTTCGGCGCAGCCTTGTCCTCTGGCGTCTGCGTATCGTCGGGGCCATCGCTTTCCTGCAGGTCGCCGTCGGCAGGCTCGGGCTCGTTGCGCACAAAGCGGCGAATCTCCTGTCGCTTGCCGGTGCCCAGGTAGGCTGTGGTATCGAAGCGCGCGCGTTTTTGAATGAAAGTGCCGACCACCTCGAAACCCAGGGTCGCGGCAAGTTCGCGCAGTTCGGTGATCGATGCCTCCAGTTCAACCTCGGCGACGCCCGGTAGATGGACCGCCGCCACGATGGCGCGCTTGGGGTGTTCCTTGAGTTCAGTTAGCATCAGACTGCGGCTTCATTGGTGGGGCAAGCGGCGCATGGTACCCGCTTATTTGGGGCGGGTCGGCAACTTCGGCTGCGCGCCGTGGATCGCAGGGCCGGGCCGCTTAGAATGGGTGGCTGGCAATGCCCTGCGAATCCGCTTGTTCAAACCACCCAAGGAGACATCCATGCTGCTCGACGTGCGTACCTATAAATGCCGCCCCGGTACCCTCAAGAAACATCTGGCGCTGTATGAGAAGTTGGGCAAAGGTCCGCAAACCCGCTTTCTGGGCCAGCCGTTTGCGTTCCTGGTCACCGAGACCGGCAACGTCAATCAGTACATCCATATCTGGGCCTATGAAAACGCCGGCGACCGCGAAGGCAAGCGCGCTGCGCTGTGGACCGATCCGCAATGGCTGGCCTACGCCGAGGAGAGTTCCAAACTTGGCGCGCTGGAAAGCCAGGAAAATTGTCTGATGACGCCGGCGGCGTTTTTTCCGCTGACCAAATAGTTCCGGACAACGTTGACTTGAACAGCAGGGTGTCGTTGTGGATTCGGCTACCGCGCAACTGATTCGCCGCGCCGGTTCGGCGACCGTGGGCGATCTGCTGCGCACGCAGGCGCGGCGCGTGCCGCAACGCATCGCCCTGGACGACGGTGTGAGCCAGCGCACTTACGCGAAGCTCGATGAACGCGTCGATCGCCTGGCGAATTGCCTGGCGACCCTGGGGGTTGGGCGCGGCTCACGCGTGGCGATCCTCTCCGAGAACCGAAGCGAGTACATCGAGGCTGTGTTCGCCAGCGCCCGGCTGGGCGCGATTCTGTGCGCGCTCAACTGGCGCCTGACGCAGGGCGAGCTGGCGCATTGCGTGAACCTGGTCGAACCTCTGGTGACGCTGGTATCACCGCGCTTTGCCGATGCCCATGCGGCGCTGGGCGACGGAAAAGCCGCGACCATCATGCTGGGCACCGACTACGAGGCGCGCCTGGCGCTGGCCACGGCTGCCGAGCCGCCGGATGTGGCAGAGCCGGAGGACGGGCTGGTGATTCTCTACACCAGTGGCACCACCGGCATGCCCAAGGGCGCGCTTGTCAGTCATCGCGCGCAACTGGCGCGCATGGACTTGAGCCGCATCGATTTCGCGCTCGAGGAGGCCGACGGTTTTGTCGCCTGGGCGCCCTTGTTCCACATGGTATCTCTCGATCATGCCCTGCATGTGCTGGGCGTCGGCGGCAAGGTGCTGGTAGTCGACGGCCCGGATATTGCGCGCCTCACGCAACTGATCGCCACCGAGCGTCAGTGGTGGCTGGTGCTCATTCCGGGCATGATCGAACGCCTGGTCGCAGCGCTGCGTGCCGCCGCTGTCGTGCCGCTTGGCATCAAGATGATCGGTGCGCTGCCCGACCTGGTGCCCGCGCAACTGGTGGGCGAGGCATCGCGGCTGCTGCGCGCCCCTTACCTCAACAGTTTCGGCTCGACCGAAACCGGCATGCTGCCGGTGTGTGGCGGTCGTTTCGCCATCGGTGACGAGCCGGTACGGCTGGCCAAGACCCACAACTCGATGTATCGCTGGCGCTTGGTCGATGGCGACGATGCCGATGTGCGCCCGGGCGAGGCCGGCGAGATGGCCCTGCGCGGGCCGACGCTTTTCAGCGGCTACTGGAACATGGAGGCGGTCAACGCGCACGAGTTCCGCGGCGGCTGGTTCCACATGGGCGACATGTTCGTCGAGGAAGCGGACGGCAAGCTCAATTTCGTCGACCGTTCCAAATACCTGATCAAGTCCGGCGGCGAGAACATTTACCCGATCGAGATCGAGCGCGTGCTGATGGCCGATGCGCGTGTCGCCGAAGCGGTGGTGGTGCGGCGCCGCGATGCGGCCTGGGGCGAGGTGCCGGTGGCGTTTGTCGCGGTGCATGATCGCGCCGTCACGGTCGACGCTCTGCTGCAGGTGTGCCGCGCCGGCCTGGCTTCATACAAGTTGCCCAAGGAAATCCGCATCGTGGCCTCCCAGGACGACTTCCCGCGCAGCACCTCCGGCAAGGTGCAGCGCCAGCAGGTCGAGCGCTGGCTCGATTGAGGCCGCAATGAGCGAGGTTGCGCCGCCGGCGTCAACGCCGATCCTGCACCACTACGACTTCTCGCCGTTTGCCGAGAAGATTCGGCTGGCGTTCGGATTGAAAGGGCTGCACTGGCAATCGGTGCAGGTACCTTCGGTGATGCCCAAGCCGGACCTGCTTGCACTGACCGGTGGCTACCGCCATATTCCGGTGCTGCAGATCGGTGCCGATGTGTACTGCGACACCCGCACCATTTGCCGCGAACTGGACCGCCGTCATCCGGCGCGGCCACTGGTGAGGGCGGCGACGCGCGGCATGGCCGTGGCGATCGAGGCGTGGGCCGAACGCGACCTGTTCTGGCCGATCGCGCGCTATGTCTCGGGCGTCAATGCTGCGATGGTGGATCCGCAACTGCATCTCGATCGCGCTTCGCTGCGCGGCAAGCCAACGCCCTCGATGGCGCGCTTGAACCAGGTGGCGCAACGCAGCCGCGGCCTGGTGCGGGCCGCGATACCGGTGGTGGAACAGATGCTGGCGCACCGCGGGCAATGGCTGCTTGCCGACGCCCCCGGTCAGGCCGATCTCGCGGTGTATCACGGCCTGTGGTTTTTGAGCGCCATGCCGATCGATTGCGCACATGAACTGGCCGACTATCCGGCCACGCGCGCGTGGATGGCGCGGGTGGCGGCACTTGGTCACGGCACACGGCAAGATACCAGCGCTGCCGCGGCGCTGGCGATCGCGGCGGCAAGCGAGCCCGCGCCCCTGGCTGAATCGATGGCGGACGACACCCTGCCGGCAACCGGAAATGCGGTGGCGATCCGCCCCGACGAATATGTGACCGCCGCAGTCGCAGGACGGCTCACGCATGTGGATCGCGACGATATCGCGCTATTGCGCCAGGACCCAAGGCTGGGCCGCGTGATGCTGCATTTTCCGCGCGTCGGCTACCACATCAAGGCGGCCTGACTTGCACCGCGAGGCCGCTGACGCCGGCCTCAAGCGACGCCGGCCGGCGCGTGTGCCAGTCGGTCACGTCATGAAAGCGCTTGCCCGGCGCCACAATGCGTGCTTCGCCCGGCGGGCGCCCAACGAACTGCACCGTCAGCTATGGTGGCGTTGCACGGATGCGTATTGCACATCCGGCAAATGCGCAATGCCGGCGCAATGCGCGGCAGATGATTCCGCTACTGACTCCCGCTTGAGTATCCAGGCGCAGCGACCAGGCCCGCGATCCGCCTATGGCCTGCGGCTCTCCGAGTATGGTACGTTCCCGGTCTCGATCTTCCGGCCAGCCTCAAGGCAACCCATGAACGCCCCCTTGCGCATTGCCCCCGCCGTCTGCCCGCACGACTGCACCAGCGTCTGCGCCCTCGATGTCGAGGTGCTCGACGCGCGCACCATCGGCCGCGTGCGCGGCTCCGAGCGCAACGCCTACACCGCCGGGGTGGTGTGCGAGAAAGTGGCGCGCTATGCCGAGCGCGTGCATCACCCGGACCGCCTGACCACGCCCTTGCTGCGCAACGGCCCCAAAGGCAGCAAGCAGTGGAAGGCGATTTCCTGGGGCGAGGCGCTGGACCGGGTGGCCGAGGCTTTCATCGACAAGGCCGCGCAGCATGGCGCAGAGACGGTATGGCCCTATTTCTATGCCGGCACCATGGGCCTGGTGCAGCGTGACGGCATCAACCGCCTGCGCCACGCGATGAAGTATTCACGCTGGTACTCGACCATTTGTGTGGCGCTGTCGGACACCGGCTGGATCGCCGGGGTCGGCAGCAAGCGCGGCGTGTCGCTGCTGGAAGCGGCCGCGCATGCGGACCTGATGGTGATCTGGGGCGGCAACCCGGTCAATACCCAGATCAACGTGATGACCCACGCGATGGCGGCCAAGAAGCGCGGCGTGCCGCTGGTGGTGATCGATCCCTATCGCACCGGCACCGCCGAGAAGGCCGACCTGCACCTGGCGCCGCGCCCGGGTACCGATGGGGCGCTTGCCACCGCCATGATGCATGTGCTGTTCGCCGAAGGCTTCGCCGATTGGGACTATTTGCGGCGCCATACCGATGCGCCCGATGAGTTGGCCGCGCATGTGGCGACCCGCACGCCGCAGTGGGCCGAGGCGATCACCGGTTTGCCGGCGGCGACGATTGTCGATTTCGCGCGCCTGTATGGCCGCAGCAAGCGCAGCTTCATTCGCGCGCACCACGGCTTTTCGCGTTCGCGCAACGGCGCGGCCAACATGCATGCGGTGGTCAGCCTGGCGGCGGTGACCGGCGCCTGGCAGCATCGCGGCGGCGGTGCGCTGTATGGGCATACCGGCATTTATCCGATCGACCGCACCTTGATCGAGGGCCTCGATGTGGTCGACCTGGGCGTGCGCGAGCTCGACCAGTCACGCCTGGGGCCGATTCTCACCGGCGATGCGGATGCGCTCAAGGGCGGACCGCCGGTCACCGCCATGCTGGTGCAGAACACCAACCCGGCGATGGTGTGCCCGGAATTGCACAAGGTGCATGCCGGCTTGGCGCGCGAAGACCTGTTCCTGTGCGTGCATGAACAGTTCATGACCGAGACCGCGGCCTTTGCCGACATCGTGCTTCCGGCCACCTGCTTTCTTGAGCACGACGACTTTTATACCGCCGCCGGGCATACCGTGTTTCAGGCTTCGCTGAAATTGATCGATGCGCCGGGCGAGGCACGCGAGAACCATTTCGTGATCGCCGAACTGGCGCGCCGGCTGGGCGCCAGACATGCCGGGTTTGACATGAGCGCCCGCGAAATCATGGACCAGACCCTGCAGCGCTCCGGCATGTGGGACGTGGCCACCAATGTTGCAAGCGGTGGCCAGGATCTGGCGTATCCGTTCGAGAAAATGCATTTTCTTGACGGCTTCGACACCGCCGATCGCAAGTACCACTTTCGCGCCGACTGGCAGCGCTTCGGCGGGCGCTGGCAACAGATGCCGGTTCTGCCCGACCACTTCGACGTGATTGACCAGGCGACGCCGGAAAAGCCGTTTCGTCTGGTTGCTGCGCCGGCGCGCACCTTTCTCAATTCGACCTTCACCGAGACCCCGAGCTCGCAAAAGCGCGAGCGCCGGCCGACCGCGCTATTGCACAGCCAAGACTGCGTGGCGCTCGGCGTGGCCGACGGCGACCGCGTGCGTCTGGGTAATCACCGCGGTGAAGTGATCGTGCATGTGAAGCCGGTAGAAGGCCAGCAGCGCGGTGTGGTGGTGGTCGAAGGCATCTGGCCCAATCGCCACTTCGAAAACGGCATCGGCATCAACGCGCTGACCAGTGCCGACCCGGGCTGGCCGAATGGCGGAGCGGTGTTTCACGATACCGCGGTATGGGTGAAGCCGGTGGCCTGAGACCGTTCCGGTCAGGCACCTGGCTTGTGGCCCAGAGGGGCGCCCTGTTTCGCTCTGGAGACCGCGTGATCGGGTGTGGCGAAAGTCAGATCGGGCCGCGCCACCGGACGCGCGATCGCGCGCATCTCGTTCAAGCGCGGGCCGGCCTTAAGATCGTGAATGAAATGGCGGTCGACATGCAGCAGGCAGAGGCCATCGGCCAGTTGGCGGATGCCGTGGATGGCCCAGATATTGTCGAACATCGTCGCCGACGGCGTGTTCGATGGTGCCCCTGCTGCGGCGCTGTTGGTCATGCTGGCTCCTTCAGTACGAACGCGGCATGCCCAGCACATGCTCGCCGATGTAGGCCAGGATCAGGTTGGTGGAAATAGGGGCGGTGCGCTGTACGCGCGCTTCGCGCCAGCGCCGCTCGACGTCGTATTCGCGCGCATAGCCGAAACCGCCGTGGGTCTGCATACAGGCCTCGGCGGCATTCCATGCCGACTCCGACGACAGCAGCTTGGCGATGTTGGCTTCCTCACCGCAGGGCAGACCGGCTTCGAACAGCGCCGCCGCCTTGCGCACGATCATGTCGGCACCCTGCAGTTCGGCATAGGCGCGCGCTATCGGAAACTGCACGCCCTGGTTTTGTCCGATCGGGCGGTCGAACACCACTCTCTCGTTGGCGTATTTCGACGCGGTGCGAATGAACCACTGGGCGTCGCCGATCGATTCATGCGATACCAGGATGCGCTCGGCATTCATGCCGTCCAGGATGCAGCGAAAGCCCTTGCCTTCAGGTCCGATCAGGTTCTCGGCCGGCACCTTGAGGCCGTCGAAGAAAATCTCGGTGGTGTTGTGGTTGACCATTGCGTCGAGCTTCCTGATCTCCATGCCGTTGCCGCGCGCCTCGCGCATGTCGACCAACAACACCGAAATGCCATCGGTCTTTTTCTGCACCTGGTCGGCCGGTGTGGTGCGCACCAGCAGCAGCATCAGGTCGGAATGCTCGGCGCGCGAGGTCCACACCTTTTGCCCGTTGACCACGTAGTGGTCGCCCTCGCGCACCGCGCGGGTTTTCAGTTTGGTGGTGTCGGTGCCGGTGGTAGGTTCGGTCACGCCGAAGGCCTGCAGGCGCAGCTCGCCGGAAGCGATTTTCGGCAGGTACTTGGCCTTTTGCGTAGGCGAGCCGTGGCGCAGCACGGTGCCCATGGTGTACATCTGGGCGTGGGCGGCGGCGGCATAGCAGCCGTTGGCGTGGCATTCCTGCAAGATCACGCCGGCCGCGCGCAGCGACAGGCCGGCGCCGCCATACTCCTCGGGAATCAGCGACGAAAGGTAGCCGCCAGCGGTCATCGCCTGGACGAATTCGGTCGGGTAGCCTTCACGGCGATCCAGCTCGCGCCAGTAGGCGGCGGGAAAGTCAGCGCAGATGCGCCGTACGCCGTCGCGGATCTCGGGAAAATCCTCGCCCAGCGGAACGCTGACGGATGCGGAATTGTGTGCGGATGTCATGGGGGAATGTTCTCGGGGGAAGTGCAGGACGTTCAGCGCGCCTGGAATACCGGTTTGCGCTTCTCGTTGAAGGCGCGCACACCTTCAACACGGTCTTCGGTGGTCACCAGCCGGTTGTAGGCCTCGATCTCGAATCGGTAGCCGGTGAGGATGTCGGTCTGCAGGCCGTAGTGAATCGACTTCTTGGCCTGGCGGATCGACAACGGACCATTGCCGGCGATGGTGTCGGCCAGCGCCAGCGCGCCGGCAAGCAGCTCCTCGCGAGTCTCGAAAACCTGGTTGACCAGGCCCCAGTCATAGGCCTTTGCCGCGTCGATCGGCTGCGCCGAATAAATCATCTGCTTGGCACGCCGCTCGCCAATCGCGCGTGCCAGAGTCTGGGTGCCGGCGCCACCCGGCATGATGCCAAGGCGGGTTTCCGACAGCGCGAACCTGGCATCCTTTACAGTGAAGATGAAGTCGCACCCCAGGGCTGTCTCGCAGCCGCCGCCGTAGGCATGCCCATTGACCGCCGCGATCACCGGCACCACGCACTCGATCAGGGCCATGAAGCCGCGCTCGAACAACTCGTGCTGCATTTGCCAGGCCTGGTTGCTCATGCCGTTGCGTTCTTTCAGGTCGCCGCCGGCGCAAAAGGCACGCACGCCGGCACCGGTCAGGACCACGCAACGGATATTGGCTGGCGCCACCGTCAGGCGGGTCCACAGGTCGAGCAGGTCGTGGCCCATCTGGGTGGTGATGGCATTGAGCGCCTCGGGCCGGTTGAGCGTGGCAAGCAGGGTGTGCTCGCCCTTTTGTTCGAGCCTGATGGTCGAGTAGTCCGGAATGTTGAACGTTGCGCTCACGGCGCCTCCTTGTAAGGGTCGAGTACTGCCGTGGTATCGGCGCCCAGGGAACGTGCTGCGCTGCGCGGTGCGGGGCGCACGCCGTCAAACGATATCGGCAGGCCGATCATCGGAATGCTCGATCCCGGCACCGCCTGCAGCATGCCCAGCGCCTGCGTCTGCTCGTGCTCCAGCATCTGTCGGGTGTTCTGCACCGGGGCGCAGGGCACGCCCTGGGCGTCCAGTCTGGCAACCCAGTCGGCATTGGTGCGCTTCTGCATCTCGGTTTCGAGCAGCGGATACAGGATATGGGCGTGGCGCACCCGCTCCGGGTTGCTGGCGAAGCGCGCATCGGCAACCCACTCGGGGCGCTCCACGGCCTGGCACAAGCCCCTGAACAATTTGTCGTTGCCGGCAGCCACCACCAGTTCGCCATCGGCGCTGTGATAGGCACGATAAGGCACGATGCCGACCTGGCCCGACCCGGTCTTCACCGGCACTTCGCCGGATGCCAGGAACTGCGCCGCATGCAGGCTCATCCAGGAGGTTGCGGTCTCGTAGAGCGAGACATCGACCACGCCACCGACGCCGTCGCCCTTGCGCTTGAGCAGGGCCGCAAGGATGCCGATCACCGCCCACATGCCGGTGCCCATGTCGACTATCGACGGGCCCACTCGCACCGAGGCCTGGCCTTCGGTGCCGACCACGCTCATGATGCCGCTTGCAGCCTGCATCAGCGGGTCGTAACCGGGGCGCGCGGCAAGCGGGCCGCGCGCCCCGAAGGCTCCCATGTTGCAATACACCAGCGCGGGCTTCGCCGCCAGCAGGCTGGCCGCATCCAGGCCCAGTTGCACGACCTGGCCCGGCCGCAGATTCTGCAGGCAGACATCGGCGCGCTCCAGGATCAGGCGCTTGATCTTGCAAAGCTCGAACGGGTCGCGCAGGTGGCCAATAACCGAAAGCTTGTTGCGATTTAGCGCCTGGAATGAAGCCGAGGCGCCGTCGACAAACGGCGGGCCCCACTTGCGCGCATCGTCGCCCTCCGGTTTTTCGATCTTGATCACCTCGGCACCGAGATCCGCCAGGACCTGCCCCGCGAACGGCGCCGCGACACTGTGCCCGAGTTCGATCACCACCATGCCCGCCAACGGGCCTTGCGTGTTGGGTTGCTGTTCCATGAAAACCTATTCGGTGATGTTGTTGCGGCGGATCAGTTCGGCGATGGTGTTGGGCGCGAACGAAGGGTTGGCCGCCAGCACCAGAATATTTTTCGCAGCCAGGGTGATCGGCGTTGATTCACGCAGTCGATGGAAGGGCGGCGCCTTCATAAGATGCACGTTGCCCGAGTGGGTGGCGTCGGTGGCCAGCAGAATCGTGTAGCCGTCGGGTGCCGCCTTGGCGACGAAGTCGGCGCCGATCATGCCGGAGGCGCCGGCGCGATTCTCGATGATCACCGGCTGCTTCAGGTCTTCGCTGACCTTCTGCCCGACCAGGCGCGCCATGGTGTCGGTCGAGGCGCCGGGGCCGTAGGGCACGATCAGCCTGATCGGTCTGGCCGGAAAACCCTGCGCCAGCGCCGGGATGGTGCAGGTCAACTGGATGAAAAGCAGAGCCAGCGCGGCGCGCGAAAAGTGGCTGGTCACGTGAAAACCCTTGGTCGATGGCAGAAGCGCTGGAGGACAGCGGGCGATTATAGGCGGTGCCCGGTGCGGCTATTCGTTGATGCGCTCGGCCGTACGTCATTGGTTCTGTATATCCACCCAGCATCCATGAAACCAGGTCGATTGTCCCGATGCAGTGCAAAAACGTAATACAATCATCAAACACAAATATGCAGGACGCCCGATGTCTTCCGCCACGCTTTCCTTCCGCGCGTCGTCCGAATTCGCCGAGAAAACCAGAACCCTGGCGGCCGAACTTCGCATGACCAGTTCGGACTATGTTCGTGAGGCCGTGCGCGAGAAGAATGAGCGCACTCTGAAAGAGCGCATGATTTTTCTTTCAAGCAAGCTCTCCGGGCTTCATCTGGCCGAGAGCGAAGCCATGAATGCTGCCAATCGAGACGGACTTGGCTAAGTTGCGACGCGGTCAGATGTGGGAGGTCGACTTCGAACCGCAAACACACAAGGAAGAACCCGGCAAGCGCGGCCGTCCGGCGCTGGTGATCCAGACCGACATCCTGAACCATGCGGGCCATGCCACCACCATCGTCATCCCCGGTACCTCGAACGTGTATCGCGATGCCAAAGGGGACGGTTTCCCGTTACGTGTCGCGTTGGGCAAGCTGCCGCGGGCGAAATTGGAGACAGATCTGCTGGTTGATCAGATCCGCACCATCTCCAACACGCGATTCATGGGGGCCAAGCCGTTGGCCGATCTATCGCCCGCGCAGATGAAGCGAGTGGATGAAGCGCTGCGCCGTTTGACAGGACCATAAGCCTCCATGTGGGCGAAGCGTTGGCCGCGACTGCGTGATGTAAAGGGTGAGGTCGCCGAAGTAGGAATCGATGACGCGCACGCTGACGTTGGGGTTCTCGCGCTGCGCCGCCACTGTGAACGAAAGCTCTTCGTAGGTGGCGACAAACAAGCGAATGCTGCGCAGGGATTGGCTCAAGATGCACGTGCAACTTGAATCTTGGGAGGTGTGGATCGAGGGCTCAGTCGTGCCTATCGCCGCCCGCGGCGCGCTTCAATTGCTCGATCTCGCACCGCTGCCGCAGCAGATCCATGCCGTAGTCGTTGCCGTTGGGCGTGCGGATCAGCGTATGGATGTGGAATTTCTCGGGCTCGCTGTTGCCCAGGAACACGCCGGCGTGGTGGTCGAACTCGAGGATCAGCACCGGGCTCTGGATGCGGTAGTAGAACGGGCTGTGGTCATCGGTGCCGCCGATCCAGCAAAAGTGGGTCGCATCGAGATGCCGCTCGAAATCGGCCATGCGCGCGGCGAACGGGCCGACCGGCAGGTAGGCCAGGTAAGCGGCGACGAGTTGTCGCAGCGTTGCGCGTTGTGCCGATCCGAAGCCGGCCGCCGGCGCGCCTTCGTAGGGCACGACGCGATTGTCCTGAAAGGCGCCGCACAGGTGCAGTTCGTCGGCGATGGCAACCCGGCCCGGCGGCATCGCCGGATCACGCTTGCGCGTATAGAGCTGCGCGCGGCCATGCGATAGCGGATCGAGGCTGCGCATCAATTCGAGGCCTAAGCGTTCCTCGTCTTCGAACACACGCAAGCCGGCGAAGGGGCCGCTGTCGATATGCTCGGGCTCGGCGCCCATGAACGCCGGCGTCAACACCATCTGCTGGCCCAGCACCAGGCAGTTCAGGCACAGGTGGTGACCGTAGAAGCTAAAGCCCCAGGGCTGGCTGTCTGATGGAATGCCGAACAGGTTGAAGTTGTAGCTGAACTCGTTCATCACACTGGGCGCTGCCACCAGTTCGCCCAGGAAATGGTTGACACGCATGAGATTGCGCGCCTTGTCGAAACCCTGCTGGCTCAGCGCCGCGCGCAATACATCGAGAATGGCTTGGCGCAACGGCGGCGCGATCTCGTCCAAGCGCAGGCCGAAGCGGTGCATGTAAACCTCGGGATTCATCCAGGCGCGTCGTTCGCGTGCGTCGATGCCGTGGCAGAGAAGCGCGCGCTGCCCAGGCGTGGCCAGATGCAGCACTTGCTCCACGGCGACAGCGATTGCAGCGGCGGGGGCAGCTTCCGGGCCGAGCTCGAACAGACCGGGCTGACAGTGGCCGTCACAGGTAATGCCGTGAAAATCGCTGTTGCGGTAGCGCTCGCGCCAGGCTGCGAAGAGCGCGCCGGCACGCGGGTTGGCGAAGGTGTGTTCGGCCCAGGTGTAGGCGTCCATCGTGCCGATGCCGGCTAAGCGTGGATCATCCGGCGCGCGCAGGTGCTGGCGAAAATTCTTGCCTTGCGTCGACATGGGGTCTCTCAGATCAGTCCGGGATAGGAGCCGCCATCAAGCTGCAGATTCTGCCCCGAGATGAAGCCGGCCTGCGCGCTGCACAGGAAGGCGCAGGCGTCGCCAAACTCGGCCGGCGTGCCGAAGCGCCGTGCGGCCACGGTCTCTACGATGCGGCGGCGTGCTTCGGTCATGTTGATGCCCTGCGACTTCATCATGCGTTCGGCCATGAAACGCTGGCGCGGTGTATCGATGCGCTCCGGCAGCAGGTTGTTGAGGGTGACGTTGTCGGCTGCCGCTTCCAGCGACATCGCTTTCGAGAAGGCCGTCAATCCGGTGCGCGCCGTGGTCGACAGGGCCAGCGCCGGGCGCGGGCTCTTGACCATGGCCGAGGTGATGTTGACGATGCGCCCGAAAGTGCGCGCGCGCATGCCGGGCAAGACGGCACGAATCAGGAGAATCGGTGCGAGCAGGTTGGCTTCCAGCGCCGCCAGCCACGCCGCATGGTCCCACTCGGCCAGCGTCCCCGGGGTCGGGCCGGCGTTGTTGTTGATGAGGATGTCGGGTGCGGGGCAGGCCGCCACAAGCCTTGCACGCCCGGCCTCGGTGTTGATGTCGGCGGCGACCGTATCGACCCGCACGCCGGTCTGTGAGGCTATCAGTGCGCGGGCCTGATCCAGGCGCGGGCCGTCACGCCCGTTGATCCAGACCCGGCAGCCCTCGCGCGCCAGTGCGCTGGCGCAGGCCAGCCCGAGCCCGCTGCTGGAAGCGGCGAGCAACGCCTTGCGACCTGCTATGCCGAGATCCATGCAGGCCTCCCGCCCGGTGTTGCGCCAAGGCGCCTGATTGGCACGCTGTAGGTGGGCGGCATGCTCATTCGAGCTTGAGCCCGATTTTCTGGATCACCGCGGCCCATTTGTTGCGCTCGGCCTCGAGGAACGCGCCGAATTCCTCGGGCGTGCTGCCGATCGAATCGCTGCCGACGTCGCGCCGGTAGGCGACCACTTCCGCCGACTTCGCTACCTGCGCCAAGGCGGCGGAAACGCGGTTGACAATCGCCGGTGGAGTGCCGGCCGGCGCCAGCACGCCGATCCACACCAGCGGGTCGAAAGCGGCGAGTCCTGCTTCGGCGAAAGTGGGAATGTCCGGCATTTGATGGTGCCGATTCTTGCCGGAGATGGCCAGCACGCGCAGCCGCCCGGCCTTGATGTTGCCGATCGAGGGCAGCAGGGCTTCGAACATCGCCTGGGTCTGGCCGGCCAGCAGGTCGTTGAACGGTGTGCTGGTGTTGTAGTGAATGAACTTGAGGTCGGCCCCGGTCATCGAGGCGAACCAGGCACCGGCCAGATGCGGAATGGTGCCGATGCCGAAGGTGGCCACATTGCCGTGGGCCGGACTGGTCTTGCTCAGCGCGGCATAGGCCGCCGGCGTCTGCGCCGGCACCTGTGCGTTGACCACCAGTGCATAGGCGGTGGTCGACAACAGGCTGACAGGTAGCAAATCCCGTTTCGCGTCGAATGGCAGCTTGGTGTAAAGCGATGCTGCGGTCGTCAGGCTGGGGGTGCCGACCAGGAAGGTGTAACCGTCGGGGGGCGCCTTGACTGCTGCTTCAATTGCGATACGCGTGCCGGCGCCGGGGCGGTTGTCGATGATGATGGTCTGGCCCAATAGCGGACCGAGGCGCGCGCCGATGTGGCGCATGTCGGCATCCGGCCCGGAGCCGGGCGGCGTGGGCACGATGAAGCGGATCGGCTTGGCCGGATAGTCCTGGGCCCAGGCGCTTGCCGCGGTCGCGCACAAGAAGGCAATTCCTGTGGTGGCGACAATCCGGCCAAGGGTGTTTCGAGCTTGCGTTTTCATATCTGTCTCCGTCGGTTGTGTCAATCTGCTCAGATCGCCCGCGCCGCCTGGCGCGGCGCGCTGTCGCTGGTTTCCTGTGTTGCTCCCTGCGCTTCGCCCATCAGGCCACTGGCTGCAAGGGCATCGATCAAGGCCAGCGCCTGGTCTACAGTGGCGAAGGCGCCGAACACGTAGTGGTCCGGGCGCACCAGCGCGCCGCAGGTGCCCGCGCCATCGAGCCAGGCCTTGATCAACCCGTCGCGCTCGGCAATCTGCAATACGTCGTCCGTTTTACCGCTGGTGACCGGTACCCCGCCCAATACGATCACGCTGACGCCATGGGCCGCGGCCAGCGTTCGCAATGCGTGCGAATCGCATGCACTGTTGACGACCAGGCGAAAGCACGGCCCGGTGAGGTCGTCGAGCAGGCATTCCTGTCCCTCTCCGGTCGCCACCACCGGCTGCGGAAAAGCCAGCCCCGCCAGCGGCGCGCCGGCGGCGATCAGGCCTTGCGACAGGCCTGGAATCATTTCCTGGCGGATCAGTGTGGGTGCCATGCCGCCGCCCTTGGCCAGCATTTGCGCGTCGCGTGCGCGGGCGCGCGCGGGATCGCGTTCGGAAATCATGCGCCCGAGTTCTTTGGCGATGCGGGTGGTGGCAAGCACGTGCGGCCGGCGTTCCTCGGTGTAGGTGTCGAGCAAGCTGGGGCCGGCCTGACCGCGGATCGCCATCCCGAGCTTCCAGGCGAGGTTGCCGGCGTCGCGCAGGCCCTGGCACATGCCCTGTCCGAGAAAAGGCGGCGTCTGGTGCGCGCTGTCGCCGGCCAGGAACATGCGGCCGCGGCGCCAGTCGTGCGCGATCAGGGCGTGAAAGCGGTAGGCGGCGGCGCGCCAGATGCTGGCCTGCCCGGGTTTGAGCCAGCGCGCCAGCAGCCGCCACAGGCGCTCGTCCGACAAGGCCCCTTCGCGCGGCTCGCCGTCGAGCACCATGAACTCCCAGCGGCGATGGTTGCCGGGGCAGATGATGAAAGTACTGGGCCGTTCCGGTTCGCAATACTGCACATTGGTGGCGGGCAGGCGATCGAGAAACGCCGGCTCGACCTTGAGGTCGACCACGATCCACGGTTCGTCGTATTCCATGCTTTCAAGCTCGATGCCCAGCATGCGGCGCACGGGGCTCGAGGCGCCATCGCAAGCCACCAGGTAGCGCGCCGAGTAGCGATGCTGCTGCTGGTGCCGGTCGCGCACGTCGATGAGCACGCGCTCGGCCTCCTCGCGGGCGGCGATGCATTCGTGTTCCAGGGCAACCTGCACGTTGGCCATGCGCCCGATCGCCTGGCGCAGGATCGCCTCGACTCCGGGCTGGTCGCAGGTGTAGTTGGGCGACCAGGTGAAAGGGTACGGCGGCGCCATGTGGCGGCTGCGCTGTATCACTTGCCCGTCGGCACCGAAATACTCGGCGTCGCGAAACGACGCGATGTGCGGCCCCAACTGCTGGGCGATGCCGATGCGCTGGAAAATGCGCATGGCGTCATGGTCGAAGCCGACCGCGCGCGGTTGCGCGAATATCGTTGCGGACTTTTCGAATACGCCTACCTGCAGACCCTGGCGCCCCAACAGTCCGGCGAGGGTGGCGCCGACCGGTCCGTAGCCGACGATGGCAATGTCGAAATGCCTGAGCGGATACGCCTCAACCATTGAATCTTCCTGTTCCCCTTGCGCTGGACGCAACCCGAGCCCGGGCAGAGCGCCGACATGGCCGCGCCTGCGTCCATCGCTTGCGGCTGCGAGAATAGGGTTCCCGGACCTGTGCGTCCAATGATTGTTTTTGGCCCCGGCGTTGCAAGGAATTGAACAATGACCAGACACAGCCTCAAGGTTTCGCTCGAAGGCTTGCGGGTACTCGACGCGATCGACCGGCGTGGCTCGTTTTCCGCCGCCGCCGCCGAATTGTGCGTGGTCACCTCTTCGATCACCCATGTCGTGCGCAATCTTGAGGCGGAGCTCAGCCTCAACCTGTTCGACCGTTCAGGGCGGCGCGCGCGCTACACCCGCGAGGGGCGCACGCTGCTCGAACGCGGCCGGCACCTGCTGGCGCAGGCCGCACGCTTCGACGCCGAAGTGCAACTGATCGCCACCGGCTGGGAGGCGCAACTGGTGCTCTCGGTCGATCAGGTGTTGCGCATGGCGCCGCTGATTCCCCTGTTCGGCGCGTTCTTCAAGGCGGCGCCGCAAACCTCGCTGCATGTGCGGCGCGAAGCGGCAGCCGGTTCGTGGGACGCGCTCTTGTCCGGGCGTGCCGATCTGGTGGTCGGTGCGCCGGCGGCAGGGCCGCCGGGCGGCGGATATGAGTCGGCGCCGCTTTGCACATTGAAGTTTGTGCTGGCGGTGGCGCCGCAGCATCCGCTGGCGCGTCTGGAGGGCGTGATCGCCGACGACGAACTGGCGCGCCATCGCTCGGTGATCATCGGCGACACCACGCGCTTCCTGCCGCACCTGCAGTATGGCCTGGTGCAGAACCGCAATTGCCTGTCGGTGCCAGACACCGACGCCAAGCTGCAGGCGATTCTGCTGGGCATCGGCTGCGGCTTTTTGCCGGAGCGTCTGGCCAAACAACACGTGCGCGCCGGGCGCCTGGTTCTGCTGCGCGTCGAGACACCGCATCCGCCCAGTCAAAGCACGCTGGCGTGGCGTGCGGGCGAGAACGGCCGGGCGCTCAAATGGTGGATCGAACAACTGACGCGGCCGCGGCTGGCGCAGGGGCTGTTCTTTTGAATGGTCCACATGCCCGGTGAACGGAACGCCAGGCGTCTGCTCGTCGAGCTGTTGTGCGGCCGCAGCGGCGCGCCTTTGTCGCTTGCCTCCATCGCCGGCGATCTGGCGGTGTCGCCGGTCGCCCTGCGTCGCAGCCTGCGGCGCTTCGCGCATAATCTCCACTTGTGCGCCGCGCCGCCGGCGCCTATTTCGAAAGGATTGCCATGCCCAACCCCGTCATGCCGCGCGTACCGCGCGCCGAAATGACCGCGCGCCTGCAGAAGGACTACGACGCCGCGCTGAAATTGCGCGACGACGCCACCTTGATCGAGATCGGCGCCCATGCGCCCGAGCTGATGGAGTGGTATCGCGAGGGCTTTTACGCCAAGGTGTTTTACGGCGGGCGGGTGGCGGTGCG
>CAYYFR010000041.1:31644-36287 GCA_964470865.1 uncultured Burkholderiales bacterium
TGCCCGTTCCAGCCGCGCGCGCTGGCGGCGTAGCGGCGTAACGGGGCGGGCGCGGCCTTGCTGACGCATTTGCCGCAGGCGCTTGTAGCGGCGCGTGCAGTGGCAACCAGGTGGTGCCGGTAGAATCCGCCGCTTCCGCCATATCGGAGCCCCGGTGTCCGACCGTCTCGCAGTCCTGCCTCAATACCTGCTGCCCAAGCGCGCGCTGACGGTCGCCAGCGGCGCGCTGGCTGGATTGCGTGGCGGCGCCCTGAGTCATGCAGTGATACGCCGCTTCATTGCTCGTTACGCTGTCGACATGGCGGAGGCCGCCGATCCGCGCATTGAAGCTTATGCCAGCTTCAACGAATTCTTCACCCGTGCGCTTAAGGATGGAGCACGACCGCTGGCCGCCGCGCCGTGGTTGTGCCCGGTGGATGGGGTGATCAGCCAGTGCGGGCCGATCGAGGGCGAGCGGATTTTCCAGGCCAAGGGGCATCGCTACAGCAGCCGCGCCCTGGTGGGCGGCGACGCGCAACTGGCGTCGCTGTTCAATGATGGCGCCTTTGCAACCTTGTACCTGAGCCCCAAGGATTACCACCGCATCCACATGCCGTGCCGCGGCGTGCTGCGGCGCATGATCCACGTGCCGGGCGCCTTGTTTTCGGTCAATCCGCTGACCGCGCGCGGCGTACCAGGCTTGTTCGCGCGCAACGAGAGGGTGGTGTGCGTGTTCGAATCGGCGCATGGGCCCTTCGTGCTGGCACTGGTAGGCGCCACCATTGTCGGCAGCATGGCTACCGTGTGGCACGGCGTGGTCAACCCGCCGCGGCCTGGCAGCGTGCGTGAATGGACCTATGCCGAAGATCAGGTGGTGCTGGAACGCGGGGCCGAGATGGGGCGTTTCCTGCTGGGCTCGACCGTGGTGTTGCTGTTCCCGAAAAACACGTTGAGGTTCAATCCGCAGTGGGCGCCAGGCGGGGCGATTCGCATGGGCCAGGCGATGGGCGAGCTTGTTGCAAATGATCGGCCGACCCGCGATTCAATGAATGAACCCGGTTGACGACATGTTCGAGGCAGCCGCGCTGCGTAGCAACGCTGCGCGCATCGCGCCGCATGTGCGGCGCACTCCGGTGGTGCGCGTAAATGGCGCCGATTTCGGCCTGGATGGCATCGAACTGGTGTTCAAACTGGAGTTCCTGCAACACGCCGGGTCTTTCAAGGCGCGCGGCGCGTTCACCCACCTGCTGTCGCGCAAGGCAGGTGCTGCCGGGGTGGTGGCAGCCTCCGGTGGCAACCATGGTGCGGCGGTAGCCTATGCGGCGCAGCGCCTTGGCGTGCGTGCCACCATTTTCGTGCCCGGCGTGGCCTCGGCCGCCAAGCTCGCGCGCATTCGCCACTACGGAGCCGACCTGCGCATCGTGGGCCAGCGTTACGACGACGCGCTGATCGCCAGTGAAGCCTATGTGCAGGACAGCGGAGCGCTGGCGATCCACGCCTACGACCAGCCGGAAACTCTGCTCGGCCAGTCGTCTGTCGGTCTCGAACTTGAAGAAGACGCGCCCGACCTCGATGCCCTGCTGGTGGCGGTGGGCGGTGGCGGCCTGATCGGCGGTATCGCCGCCTGGTATCGCGGGCGCGTTCCGTTGCTCGGCGTCGAGCCTGAACTCGCGCCGACCTTGCATCGCGCACTGGCCGCCGGCAAGCCGGTGGACGCGCCGGCGGGCGGCGTGGCTGCGGATTCCCTTGCGCCGCGGCAGGTCGGGCGGCTGATGTTTCCGCTGATGCAGCGCTATGGCGCGGGCTCGGTGCTGGTCAGCGACGCTGCCATCGTGGAGGCGCAGCGCAGCTTGTGGCGCGTGTTGCGGGTGGTGGTTGAACCAGGCGGCGCGGCCGCGTTTGCAGCGTTGCAAAGCGGCGCCTGGCGGGCGCAGGCGGGGCAGAAAGTTGGCGTGTTGTTGTGCGGGGCGAATACGGCGGCGGTTGATTTTTCGTAAACGCCGCACGCATCGAACGCTTGGCCGGCGGCAATGCCGGGGATGTGAAACCGGTCGGCGCGGGTGTTTTTCGAACTGCGCCTCGACTTCGGTCCCGGCTACCGGGTGTACTTCATGCAGCGCGGCGCTTTGCTCATTGTGTTGTTGGCAGGAGGCGACAAACGCACGCAGGATGCCGACATCAAAAACGCTCTCGAAATTGCACGTGAATGGAAGGAATGAATCATGGCTGAAAAATTTTCCCGCTGGGACGCCGCCGATTATCTGAAGACCGATGAAGACATGGCGTTGTATTTCGAGGTCCGCACCGCCGACGATCCCGGCGATGGCAGCTTGATCCGCAGCGCCCTGCGGGCGATTTCCCGCGCACGCCGCATGACCCGGCTCGCGCGCGACACCGGCATCTCGCGCGACGGCCTGTACACCGCGCTCTCGCCCGAGGGCAACCCTAGCTTCGCCACAATCCTCAAGGTGACGCGCGCGCTGGGCCTGACCTTGCATGGCGGGCCGCTAGCCGGCAGCCACGAGGGAAACTGACTGGCGTATTCGTGCGCAGCATTATGCAAAGCGTATCCAGGAGATCAGAACGCGCAGATGGCGTTGAAGACGGCTGATTTCGGCGATCTGCTTTGAATCTGCCGTAGCCAAGGTTCCGCCACCCGCGCTCCCCGCCCGGCTTCGCGGAGGCGCCGGTCACCGATTGGCAATCTTCGGGCTGCTCAAGCCCTCTGCTTTCAAACCCGTCTTTGCGACCATCGAGCAAGGGCTTGTACTTCGCACAATGGGTCGTTTGACCGCGACCGACCTTGCCGCACTGCGCAACCTTCTCGCGACGGCACTTTCTTGACGCGTTGACCGCGGGAAGTGTTACCGACGATAGGTTCTTCATGCGGTTCAGATGCCAGCATGATTTTTGATGAAACAGTTTCCCGTCGTACTGCTGAATTACGTTTCTCTGAATTGGAAAAAGCCGAGAAAAGAATGGATAGAAGAGGGATAGAAGTTATCCTTTGTTTTGTTGCGCTCGTCGTCGGCCAGGCAGTGAGGTTGCCAACGAAGTTTCCGGCTACGCATGGCATTTTCCTGGCCATATTTCCTGCGATGCTGTATTTATCGGCTGCCAATTAGTTTGGAGAGCTTTCCGGCGGGCGCCAAGGGGGTGTCGACCAGTCCGGCGAACAGGCTCTTCGCCCGGGATTCCGCTTTCCAGGGACTGGTTCAGCGCGCTCCTAAACGAATTCCTCGATCAACTGGTCCTGCGCGTTGTCGACGATCAGCGGCGTCTCGAAATAGCGGATCACCGGTTCGCTGCCGTACATCTGCTTGATGCGCGCGCGCCAGGCGGCATCATGCCCGCGCTGAGCCGCCTCGACCGAAGGCCAAAGATAGGCGCCGCCGGCCTGGCCGCGCGCGGCGTCGTACAGATAATTCTTGCGCACCAGTTCGGTGTTGGCGCGCCAGGCCGGGGCGGTGGCGCGCATGCCGGCTATCACTTCATCGCGGCTGATGCCGGCAGGCAGGTCGAAAAGCACGAGTTCTGTAATCATGGGAGTGGCTCCTGTTCGGGTCGGGAAGATCGGATACGGCATTCGATTATGCGCGATTCGCGGCGTTGCGGCGCGTTTGCTTGAGCGTTGTGGCAAGGGTTTTCCAGAGGCTGGCTGAACGCCGGCGGCCGAAATATACTGGATGAGTGGGTGTTGACCCACTCGCAGGCGGGCGTTGCGGTCCCGCTGCCACAGTCCACAATCCATCTACAGGAGGTTCCATGGCAGGCAAGGCAATCAAATGGTTGGGTGGCGCCGTTTGCGCATTGGCACTTCTCGGTCTGGCGCAGGCACAACCGGCCGCGCGCCCGGCGATCCAGACCACCAAGGTCGAAGGCACCGAGGGTGTTTACATATTCCGCAATGTCGGCCATCAGGCGATGTTCGTGGTCACCAGCGACGGCGTGATCGTCACCGATCCGGTGGCCTATGGCCGGCCCACCGGTGGCCAGGCCTACTTGAACGAGATCCGCAAGATCACCGACAAGCCGATCCGCTACGTGATCTACAGCCACCATCATTACGACCACATTGCCGGCGGCCGAGCATTCAAGGATGCCGGTGCCACCTTTATCGCGCACCGCCAGGCCTGGAAGCGGCTGCATGAGTTGAAGGATCCGCACACGGTGTTGCCGGATGAATCGGTGGGCGACGGCGGGCGCGTCATCACGCTCGGCGGTACGCGGCTCGAACTCACCTACCATGGCCTGAACCATTCGGATTCAACCCTGGTGATGCGCCTGCCGAAGGAGAAGATCATTTTCGTGGTCGATACCCTGCCGGTCGGTACTTTCCCCGGGCGCGGCATGATCGATTTCCATCCCTTCGAGACCGAGAACTTCATGAAGCAGGTGCTGGCGATGGACTGGGAGCGCCTGATTCCGGGCCACCCCGGCCCCGGCGACCGGCTCGGCACCAAGAAGGATGTGCAGGATCAGCTGACCTTGCTGCAGGATGCCTCGGCCGAGATGAAGAAGCTCGCACAAGAGGGCAAGTGCTGGGATACCGCGGAAAAGGAATTCAAGCTGCCCAAGTACGAGAACATGCCGGGATATGCGGCCGGGCTGCAGTTTGTGGCACGTCGCTATTGCGGGCTCTGGGGCCGCGGCACCTGATGCAT
>CAYYFR010000042.1:0-13492 GCA_964470865.1 uncultured Burkholderiales bacterium
GTTTTTGCTTCCACCGGGATGATCTGCGCGATCACTTTGCCGTTATCGGTCACCGTGATGGCGCCTAACGTCACGCTGCGCCTGACCCAGTCGCCGGTCTTTTCATGCAGTTCACGTATGGAGATCGTTTTCATGTGTCACAGTGTGTCACACAAGCAAGCCACTCGCAACCGGAGGCATGCGGAGCTCTTTAGCCCTCTCGGGGTAACAGTAAAAAAGTGAACAACAACAAACAGAAAAAGTTGGGCAATCCGCCACCACGCCTGACAAGGCGAATTCAAGCCCGGAGCTTCGCTGGTCGATTTCCTACTCCGGCAAACTGGCAGGTCGACGACCGCGACCGATATTTCGTGAAGGTGATCTGCGGGCCGGCAACCTTGGGAATTCACGCCTTTACCGACGGCTCCGGAAAAACACTGGATGAATATGCCGACGCGGCCATGCAGCGGTGGGATAAGAACATGTGCAGACCAGCAGGGCGCAGCGGGCGCCCATGCCGCCGGCATACATTGCGTCGCTCGCGGGGCTGGCCATGCTGCGCGCATTGCAGACCGCGTTCGTGGCCTCGTTTCACGAGCGCTCCACCCTGGGCGCGCTGATCTGCTTCCTGACCCGCGCGAGCGACGCAATGATCGACGGCGAATGCTTCGCCACTTCCCTCACCCGAACCGGGGTTTCGTCCGCATTGAGAAACGCGATCGTTCGAGGCTGCATGCGAGCCGACTCTGGCAGCGTTGCATTGCCGTGGCCCGATGTTCAGCGCCAAGCCGCGACACGAGGCCTGGTTCGCGCAGGACGTTAACTGCAAGACGCAGTGCTTTCCCGGAGCTGACCAGGCCCGGCACGCGCACCATCGGGTTACAAGGGGTGCCCCCACCACATCGACATCGGCATCGCCCACAGCTTGTCGCCGAAAGGCACCAGGTCACGCCCCGCATAGACGACAAAGCCGCGGTTGAAGGCCTGCGGCTCGGTGTCCTGCAGATGTCGCAATCCTTTGAAGTCGCGGGCGTCCACTGTGGATGCGGCCTTGACCTCGATGCCGGTAAGGTGACCCGAGCGGCTTTCAAGCAGAAAGTCCACCTCGATGTTGTTTTGCGTACGGTAGTGCCACAGCGTTGGTCGCTCGTCTGAAAATGCCACATGTTTGAGCAACTCGGTCAACACAAAGGTTTCCACAACCCGGCCGGGAAGGCCTGATTTGCCCGACAGACCGCTTGCTGTCTCGCCCAATAAATGGCACAGCAGGCCGGTGTCGGGCAAGAAGACCTTGGGCGCCTTGACCAGGCGCTTGCCGGCATTGCGCTCCCACGAAGGCAGCCGCACCACCAGAAACAACAATTCGAGCAGTGCGAAATAGCGTTTCAGGGTGCTCTGCGCCAATCCGCAGGAGCGCGACAGCTCCGCAAAATTCAGCAAGGTTGCGCTGCGGGTGGCCAGAAGGTGCAGCAGGTTGGGAATTTCAGTGAGTTGCTCAATATTGGCCAATTCGCGCACGTCGCGGTGCAGGATGGACTGCACATAGCTGTCGAACCATGCAGTGCGTCGGCGCGGGTTGTTGCGCGTGATGGCATCGGGAAATCCGCCCGCAAGCAGCCGATTGATGATGTCGTCGCGCTCGCACGGGGGCATACTCAACGCGGACAGATCGCCGTGGATCAACCAGTCGGCGCGATTGAATGCGGCGCTGTGGGCCTGCTCGGCGCTTGACAGAGGCCATAGCGAAAGGATTTCGACCCGCCCGGCCAGGGAATCGGCAATGCCGGGCAACAACAACACGTCGGCCGAACCGGTCAGCAAAAAACGCCCGGGCCGGCGGTCGCGATCGACAGCGGCCTTGATCGCCAAGAAGAGTTCGGGCGCGCGCTGCACCTCGTCGAGCGTGATCGGGCCCGCGATTCCATCGATGAAACCCGTCGGGTCAGCCGTGGCGGCATTGAGCACGACGGCCTGGTCCAATGTGAGGTACCGACGCGGGCTCAAGGCCTGCGACGCGGATGCGAGCACCAGCGTTTGCACCAATGTACTTTTGCCGCTCTGGCGTGCGCCATTGAGCACGACCACCGGCGTATCAGCCAGTGCGGCTTCGAGTTTCGCAGCGATGTGTCGAGCGTACATGCGTCAATGTTAATGATTGATTATCATCCAGTCAATGGTTGATTTTCATCCATTAAATATCGTGCTATCAAGTGCACCGGAGCCGTTTAAGTACAGGAATTTCAACGCCGCTTCGAGTCCGACCATCAATCCCCACGCGCAACCCATGCCGAACCATGAGTTCGGTAAGCGCGTCGCGTGGCAGGGCGCAAGACGACAAGGCTCGGTCATCGCGGGCGACGCCTGCCTGTGGCCACCTGCGCGGCCAACGTCCGCCGCCCAGGTGGCCAGAGGCACAGACAACGGGCATGCCGGGGCAGGGTTTCGGGGGCTTGGTCAGGCATCTTCGGCGCCAAATCAACGATTGACGCAGACGGTTATGGCCGCATTGCTCCAAAGACGGCATTGAAATTCCTGTCCTCAAGATGAGATTTCGCGCCCTTTTTGAGCCATCCCCGACCAGCGGAAGCGGTTATAACAAAGGTGACGTGTGTTATGTTTTGTTAACCAATTCAACCATTTAGCTGTAACTTTCGTAACTTCCCCCAACGCCGTGACATGCCCGGCGGGAAGGCGCGCGCGCCCCAAAAACGGCATGCAACTACCTGCAGAAAACCATCCTTGCATAGCTTGCGACGCGCATTGTCAATATCGCTGCTGCTCATCGGAAGCCCCTGCATGGCGCAGGCGGGCGGCAACCTGTCTGCGAGCGACCTGGCGTACGACGCAATGATCCGCTCCGCACGTGAAGGCAAGGTCGAGCCTGCGCTGCAGCGCATGGATCAGCTGATCGCGCTCGAGCCCTGGAACCCCCGTTTTGTGCATGACTACGTCACGCTGCTGAATTGGGCCGGACGGCATGACGACGCGGTGCGCTGGTGGCCGGTGATGAACTCGGTCGGTTATCCGGCGCCGGCCTATGCATTGAAGGCGCTCGCGCGCTCTGCGCGCGAGGCCGGGTCCACCGACATCGCGCTTGCGGCGTATACGCAGGCCGTCGAACGCGATGCTGCAGACATCGAAGCACATGCCGGCGTGGTGCTGACGTCGCGCGATGCCGATCGCCTCGTCGAGGCAGAAGCGCATGCGCGCGCCCACCTGCCGCGCGCCAGCGGGCGCCTAACCGCACCGGGCCTGCCGCTGGCGCGCGCACTCGGGCTGGTGCTCGAGGCCAGGGGCGACGCGCTGGGTGCAGCGGCGCTGTACCAGGACATTCTTGCGATCGCCCCGGATGATCGCGACGCTGCGCGTCGTCGCGTGCTGATGCTGGGCGACGCCGGGCTTCCGCAACTGGCGTTGCAGGGTGTCAAGGCGTCACCGAACCTGTTTTCCGGCGACGAGGTACGCCGCCTGCAGCATGATCGCAGCGGCCGAATGATCCAGTGGGGCACGCGTCAGATTGCAGTCGATCGTCGCATTGAGCGCTTCGCCGCGACCGAGCGCGCCCTCGCCGCGAACGCAGGCGTGATCGATGGCGCGCCGCCGGGCGCCGCCGTCGCTACCGAATTCGATCGCCTGGTCGTGCTGCGCGACCGGGTGCGCATGGCCGAAGCGCGCGACCTGTTCGTCGATCTCGAGCGCCGCGGCGTGGTGCTGCCCGCCTATGCTCTGACGGCCGCTGGCGATGCCTACCTGTATCTCGAGCAGCCCGAGCGCGCACGCGACCTGTACCTGCGCGCCGCGGCCGACAGCGGCAGGCGCGAGCCCGGTATCCTGTTTTCGCTGTTCTATGCCTATGTCGAATGCGAGCAGCACGCGCTTGCGCGGCAGGTCGCCGACGAGTTGCTGGCGATCACACCACCGATCATCAACAAGGGCTACAAGGGCGTCGAACTCGACAACCCGGACTACCCTGCGGCCATCATCACCCAGGGGCTGCAACTGATTTTCAGCGACCGACTGGATGCCGCCCAGTTGCATCTGGCCGAGGCGCTGCGGCGCGCCCCCTTCAACTTCGGCCTGCGCGCTGCGCAAGGCACGCTGCTGGCCAGCCGCGACCGGCCGCGCGCCTCGCTCGATGCGTTCGACGCGCTTTTGGTCGACGACCCCGACAACCTGAATGCGCGCATCGGCCGGGCCGAGAACCTGCTCACCCTGCGGGCCTGGCCCAAGGCGGGCGACGAACTGGCACAACTCAGGCGTGACTACCCGGAATACAAGGGTGTGCTGGCGGCCAACGACAAGTACGCCGTGCACGCAAGCCCCCTGTTGACCGTGGACAGCACTTTCGGCCGCAGTCCGTCGGCGGGTGCCGCCGGCCCGATCAGCTCGCGCGATGCGGCGCTCGACGTGCACTACTACGGCAGTCCGTTCAACAACTACTTTCGCGCGTTCGGGCACCTGCGCCTGGCCGAGGGCAGGGTCGACCTGAATGGTGTCGAGACCACGGTGCAGCGCGATCGCATCGGCATCGGCGGCGACCTGCGCCGGCCCGGCTGGGAAGCGCGGGCCGAACTGCATGCGCCCTTGCGCAGCGGGTCCGGCAATGGCCTGGCGCTCGCCCTCACGCACGAATTCAGCGACGCCTGGCGGGTACGCGCACGCTACGATTCGAATACCAGCGAGCTCGCCTGGCGCGCCTTCGGCAACGGCATCAGCGCGCGCGCGGTCGGGCTCGATGCGACTTACACCGTGCACGAGTCGCGCAGCTTCGGCGCCAGCCTGGCGCGCCTTGACTACAGCGACAGCAACCGGCGCGACAGCGCGGCTATGTCCTGGCGGGAGCGCTGGGTCTCCGGCCCGGTCTACAAGTTCGGCACCGTCCTGTCAGCAGGCACCTCCGCCAACAGCCGCGACGCGCAGCTGACGCCTTACTTCAACCCCGCGCATGATCGGAGCCTCGATGCCGCACTGATCAACGAATGGCTCACCTGGCGGCGCTACACGCGCTCGTTCACCCAGCGCCTGGTGGTCGGCGTGGGCACCTATGGCCAGAGCGGCGCCGCCACCTTGCCGGTCCGGTCCTGGCGCTACGAGCATGAATGGTCCCGCGACCGGCGCATCGATCTGCGCTACGGCATCGGCAGTTCGCGCCACCCGTATGACGGCGTGCAGCAGACGCGGCACTTCCTGTATCTCAACCTGGCCTGGTCGCCGCCATGGTGAATCGCTTTGTCCGCATGCTGTGCGCCTGGCTGCTGCTGGCGCCGGCGCTGCATGCGCAGGGACTGGCACAGGCACCGGCCCCTGCAGCGCCTGCGGTCGCCGATGTGCCCGGCAGTTTTCGCGTGCTGTCCTACCACGACGTGCGCGACCAGTTGCGCAGTACCTTCGCCGCCGAGCCCGAGGCCACCGCGGTGGACACCGCCGAACTGGTGCGCCAGTTTTCCTGGCTGCGGGAAAATGGCTACCAGCCGGTCAGTGTCGATGCCATCGAGCGCGCGCGCGCCGGCGGCCCGGCCCTTCCCGACAAGGCCGTGCTGCTCACCTTCGACGACGGCTATCGCAGCGTCTACACCAGGGTGTTTCCGCTGCTCAAGCTGTTCAATTATCCGGCTCTGATCGCGCTGGTCGGCAGCTGGCTCGAAAGCGCAGGCATGGTTGCGTATGGCGACCAGAGTTTGCCGCGAGACCGGTTCGTGTCCTGGGACGAGGTGCGCGAAATGCAGGCTTCGGGCCTAGTCGAGGTCGCCTCGCATTCGCACGACCTGCATCGCGGCATCATCGCCAATCCGCAGGGCAACAGCATTCCGGCCACGATCGCGCGCCAATACGCGGCGGCCACCGGCGCCTACGAAACCGAAGCGGCCTACCGTGCGCGCGTCGCGGCCGACCTCAAGGCCGGGGCCGATCTGCTGCAGGCGCGAACCGGGCGCCGCCCGCGCGTCATGGTCTGGCCCTATGGCGCCTACAACCAGGTCGGCATCGAGGCCGCAGCGCAGGCCGGCATGCGCATCACCATGAACCTGGAGCCGGGGCCGAATCCGCCGGCGCAGCCGCTATCGGCGATCCGCCGCACGCTGGTGATGTTCAATCACACCGAGTCCGAACTGATCGAACTGCTGCGCCAGCCCAGCCAGCTTGACGGCCAGGTGCGCCCGATCGAGCGCGTGGTCCATGTCGATCTCGACTATGTCTACGATCCCGATCCGGAACAGCAGGAAAAAAACCTGTCGCTGCTGCTCGAGCGCATCCTGCGCATCCGGCCGAGCAGCGTTTACCTGCAGGCCTTCGCTGATCCCGATGGCGACGGCGTTGCCGACCAGGTCTATTTCCCGAACCGTCACCTGCCGGTGCGCGCCGACCTGTTTTCGCGCGTCGCCTGGCAATTGCGCACCCGTACCGGTGTGCGCGTGTATGCGTGGATGCCGGCCCTTTCGTTTCGCCTGCCTACCGGCCACGCCGCCGCGGCCAGCGTGGTGCGCGTCGACCCGGAAGCGCCGGCCGGGGCGGGTGTGAATCGCCAGCATCGCCTGTCGCCCTTCGACGCACTGGCGCGCCGCACGATCACCGAGATCTACCAGGACCTGGCGCGGCACGCGGTGTTCGGCGGCCTGCTGTTCCACGACGACGCCACCTTGTCGGACCACGAGGATGCGAGTCCCGCCGCGCTGCGCCAGTACCGCGCGTGGGGCCTGGGCGATTCGCTGCAGGGGATCCGGGCCGACGCGCAGAAGCGCCGCGCGTTCGCGGAGAAAAAGACCGCCCATCTGGTCGACTTCACGCTCGAACTCGCGCGCGAGGTGCGCAGCCATCACCCCGCGCTCCTGACCGCGCGCAACCTGTTCGCCCGCCCGGTGCTGGAGCCGGAGGCGCAGGAGTGGTTCGCGCAGTCGCTCGAATCCTTCCTCGGCGCCTACGACTACACCGCGCTGATGGCCATGCCCTGGATGGAAGGCGCCGCCGATGCCGATGCCTGGCTCGACACCCTGGCGGCGCGGGTCAAGGCGGTGCCCGGCGCGCAGGAGCGCGTGGTGTTCGAACTGCAAAGCGTCGACTGGCGCAGCGGCCTGAGGATTCCGGCGCAGGTAATGGCCGCGCAAATGCGCCGGCTACATGCCACCGGCGCGCGCCACTTCGGCTATTACCCGGACGATTTCCACAACGATCATCCGGCCGAGGAAGTGATCCGGCCCGCCCTGTCGCTCGAAGCCCATCCGGTCAGGCGTTGACCGGTCATGAATGTCGACTTAAGCGGGCTCATCTACGGATTCGTTTTCTACTATCCGTTGTTCATGGCCTATATCTGGATGATCGGCGGGCTGGCCTACTACTTCCACTACGAGCGGGGCGCGCTGGCGGTGACCGAGCCGATGTCGGTGTTGCGCGGAGTGCCGCGCGTCTCGATCATCGTGCCGTGCTACAACGAGGCCGACAACGTGCGCGACGTAATCGGCCATCTGTCGGGCATGCGCTATCCGGACTACGAGATCATCGCGGTCAACGACGGCAGCACCGACGCTACGGGCGCGATCCTCGATGAACTCGCGGTGCAGGATGCGCGCCTGCGCGTGATCCACCAGGCGAGCAACCAGGGCAAGGCGGTGGGCCTGACCACGGCGGCGCTGATGGCCTCGTCGGAGTACCTGTTGTGCATCGACGGTGACGCGATCCTCGATCACGACGCCATCCCGTGGCTGTTGCGGCACTTCGAGTCCGGCCCGCGGGTAGGCGCGGTGACCGGCAATCCGCGCATCCGCAATCGCTCGACCATGCTGGGGCGCCTCCAGGTGGGCGAATTCTCGTCCATCGTCGGCTTGCTCAAGCGTGCGCAGCGCACCTACGGCCGCATCTTCACGGTCTCCGGTGTTGTTACTGCGTTTCGGCGCAGCGCGCTCGCGCAGTGCGGGTTCTGGAGCCCGGACATGCTCACCGAAGACATCGACATCAGCTGGAAGCTGCAGACCCAGCACTGGGCCGTGCGTTTCGAGCCGCGCGCGCTGTGCTGGATCCTGATGCCGGAAACCCTGCGCGGCCTGTGGCAGCAGCGCCTGCGCTGGGCCATGGGCGGCGTGCAGGTGGTGGCCAAGTACCTCTGGATCACGCGCGAGTGGAAGGCACGGCGCATGCTGCCGGTGCTGGCTGAATACTTCATCAGCGTCACCTGGGCGTATGCGATGGCGTTCGTGATCGTGATGTGGATCGCAGGCTTTTTCATCGACCTGCCGCCGCGCTGGCAGATCAGCCTGATACCCGGCTGGCACGGCATTCTGATCGGCAGCACGGCACTGCTGCAGTTCTTCATCGCCATGCTGATCGACCGCCACTACGATCGCCGGATCCTGCGTTACCACTTCTGGATGATCTGGTATCCACTGGCGTACTGGATGCTCAACATGTTCACCACTGTCGCCGCGCTGCCCAAAGTGCTGTGGCGCGAGAGCGGCAAGCGCGCGGTGTGGACCAGTCCGGACCGCGGTGTGCACCAGTCTGCCGGCGCGACCAAGGGCGGGGCGGACGCGGCCGCACCTTCGCGTGCGAACGGATGAAAGACCTGATCATCGACAGGCCGGCGCTGCAGGCACTGCCCGACCGGCTGCTATGGGCCGTGGTGACCACCGTGTTCTGGTTCATCTGGTTCTATCTGTGGCTACCCTGGATCACGCTGGCGGCGTGGGTGCTGTCGGGCTATGCCGGCTACCTGCAATACCTGATCTACGACTCGCAAGTCGACAACGCACGATTGTTCGGCACCTACCTGCTGGTGATCCAGGCGCTGGGCGCGGTATTGCTCGGCTGGGCATTTCTCGAATGGTGGCGCTTTCACGGCCGCGACCGGCGGCGTCCCTCGGCCGATCTGACCCTGGAGCAACTCGCCGCGCCGTTTCAGCTGGACCCTGTCAGCCTGGCCGGCTGGCAGATGGCGCGGCGCCTGGTGGTGTCGCACGACCTTCATGGCCGGGTGGTCGGTGCGGTGGTCAGCGAACCCGCTTTAGCGCCGCGTTGATCGTAGCGGGCAGTCTCTTGAGGTCGCGCGCTGCGCCGATTCGACAGGGACATCCGCGCCGCAACGACGATGCGTTGGCAGCTGTGAACGGCGGTCCAAATCCGCCACTACACGGCGATGCGCTTTTTTCGGGCATGAACAATGCGTGACGCCAGAAAGCCCATGAGCAGGGTCAAGGGCAGGGCTGCGGTCTTTTGCAGCCTGGTGTAGCGGACCCTTGACGCGGCGCAGGGGCGCCAAATCAACCATTGACGCAGACGGATCTGGCCGGATCACTCCAAAAATGGCATTGAAATTCTTATCCTTCCGCGACCCCGAGGCCGCAAAGCTTTCCGACATACGCTATTGCCTGGTCGATCCGCAGGTGCGCGCGCGTGGCAAAAGCGCCTGGCCAGTCCGGTCTGGACCGCGCCGCCGAACGCCGGTCACCGGGATATCGTCGAACTCGAGCGCGGCGGCCGCCTGCAGGCCTTCATCACCCAGAATATCGACGGGCTGCATCAGAAGACGGGAAATACGCCGGATCGTGTGATCGAAGTGCAAGGCAGCATGCACGCGGTCGTGTGCCTCGGCTGCGGTTCGGCCGGGTCGATAGTCCCGGTGCTCGAGCGCGTGCGGGCCGGCGAGGCCGACCCGGAATGCGGCGCTTGCGGCGCTACTCTCAAAAGTGCGGCCATCCTGTTCGGTGAAGGTCTGTCGCCCGGGGTGATGGAGCGCGCGATGGCCGCTGCCGAGGAGGCCGACTTGCTGATCGCGGTCGGCACCAGCCTCGCGGTCTACCCGGTCGCCGGTGTGGTGCCGGCGGCGAAGGAGGCTGGAGCGCGCCTGTTGATCGTGAATGCGGAACCGACGCCATTCGATTCGATCGCCGACCCGGTACTGACAAACCCTATAGGCGAAGTGCTGCCTATGCTGATACAGTAAGGATCGACGGTCCGGGGGCCTGCCGTTGTAATCGGGTGCCAACCGGACGATCAGACATACAACGAGGAGCGAAAAAATGGACAAGCATCGCTTTGGACTGGCGCTGGCCGCGTTGGCGGCGATTTCCGTTGGCGGCGCAGCCGTCGCGCAGGACGTCAAGCTGCCGCAAACCCTGACCTTCACCGCCTACGACACCGGTTCCTCCGGGTTCAACATCGCAGTCGCGGTCGGCAAGATGTTCAAGGACAAACACAACGCCGACGTGCGCATCCTGCCGGCGGGCAACGACGTCGCGCGCCTCGCGCCGCTCAAGGGTGGAAGGGCGCAAGCTTCCTACATGGGAGTCGGCGTCTATTTTGCGCAAGAGGGCGTGTTCGAATTCGGCGCCAAGGAGTGGGGTCCGCAGGCGCTGCGCCTGATCTTGGCGTCGAGCGACTGCAACGCCATTTCCCTTGGCGTCGCCAAGGATACCGGCGTACGCCAGATCAAGGACTTGAAGGGCAAGCGCATCGGCATGGTGGTGGGTTCGCCCGCGCTGAACCAGAACGCGTTTGCCATTCTCGCTTTCGGGGGCTTGACCAAGGCGGACGTCAAGCTGGTCGAGTTCTCCAGTTACGGCGCCATGTGGAAGGGCATCATCAACAATGAAGTCGATGCCGCGATCGCCTCGACCATTTCCGGCCAGACCAAGGAAGTCGAAGCCTCGCCGCGCGGCATCATCTATCCGCCGACGCCGGTGGCGGACAAGGCCGGCTGGGCGCGCCTGAACAAGATCAGCCCCTACTACACGCCGCAAAAGACCACTTGCGGGCCGGGCATGTCGGCGCAGGCGCCGGTGGAACTGCCCAACTACCCCTATCCGATCTTCAGCGCCTATGCTTCGCAGTCGGCCGACCTGGTGCATGCGATGGCCAAGTCGATGATCGCCAATTACGACGCTTTCAAGGACGGCGCGCCTGGTGCGGCCGGCCTGGAACTGAAGCGCCAGTTGCTTTCCTGGGCGATTCCCTATCACGATGGTTCGGTCAAGGCATTGAAGGAGGCGGGCGTGTGGAAGCCCCAGCACGACGCCTACAACCAGAAGCTTGTCAAGCGCCAGGAGGTCCTCGCGACGGCGTGGAACGGCCTGGTAAAGGCCAATCCGCCGGATGACAGGGACGCCTTCCAGAAGGCCTGGCAGACGGTGCGTGCCGCGGCGCTACGCAAGGCCGACTTCGAAGTCATCTTCGAGTAAGGGTGAGCATCGACCCGCACCACGCGGCGGGCCCGGCCGAATCGGAGTTCATCCGTGTCCGTTCGCTCACGGGCGTCTGGCGCGGCCTTTTGATCGGTGCGGCCGCTACTACGATCTTCCTGTGCGTCAATCAGCAGTTCGTCCTGCGCTTTTTCGTCGGCTTCACACCGCTCAACACCGAGTACTACTACGGTCTTGTATTGGTGATGCTGCCGTTCGTGTTCGTGATTTTTCCGGGCACGGCGAATGCGCGCCTGGATAAGGTTGGGTGGTACGACGCGCTGCTGTTCGTGGCGACGATTGCAACTGCGTTCATCTTCCTTATCAACATCCGCCGGGCGGCGGAAACCGGCTGGGAGTTTGGCGGCGCGCCCGCACACCTGATCTGGGCGGGTTTTCTGATGTGGGCCCTCCTGATGGAGGCCTTGCGCCGCACCGGTGGCTGGGGTCTTGTGCTCTCGGTGCTGCCGTTCACGTTCTATCCCGTGGTTGCCGACTCGTCTTGGCTAGGCCCGCTCAAGGGCACTCAATCGACGATGGCGCAGACCAGCGCCTATCACATGCTGTCCTCCGAGAGCCTGCTGGGCATTCCGGTCCAGGCGTTTGCCGAGACGGTAATCGGCTTCCTCGTGTTCGGCACCGCGCTCATGATGACCGGCGCCGGAAAATTCTTCATCAACATCTCCTTCGCGCTGTGCGGCACCTTTCGCGGCGGCGCCGCCAAGGTATGCATTTTCGCCAGCGCCCTGCTCGGCATGATGTCGGGCAGCATCGTATCGAACGTTCTGACCGCCGGGTCGATGACCATCCCGGTGATGAAACGCACCGGCTTTTCCGCGGTGTATGCCGGCGCGATCGAGGCCTGCGCGTCCACCGGTGCGGTGCTGGCGCCGCCGGTGATGGGCGCGACCGCCTTCGTGATGGCGCAGTTTCTGGGCGTGAGCTATGCCCAGGTCGCGCTCGCTGCGACGCTGCCGGCGGCGCTGTACTACCTCGGGCTGTTCCTGCAGGTCGACGCCTACGCCGCGCGCAACGGCCTTGAAGGCCTGCCGCGCGAAGGTCTGCCGCGCATGTGGGACACTTTGAAGGAAGGCTGGTACTACGCGTTCGCCATCGCGCTGCTCATTTTCATGCTCCTGGTGATGAAACGCGAAAGCCACGCGCCGTTTTACGCCACGCTCTTGTTGTTGGCGCTCAACCAGGCCTTCAACCGTGAAAGGTGGACCATTGCCACGCTGCTCAAATTTCTCGAGCTCAACGGCAAGACCTTCGCCGAACTGATCGGCATTCTTGCCGGCTGCGGCCTGTTGATCGGCGCGTTTTCCCTGACGGGCGTCATATCGAGCCTCGCCAACGACCTGCTCGCAATCGCCGGCAACAACGTGCTCCTGCTCCTGGCGATGACGGCTCTGACCAGTCTCGTGCTGGGCCTGGGCCTGACCACCACGGCCTGTTACATATTTCTCGCGATCCTGGTCGGCCCGGCGCTTGAAAAGGCCGGCCTTAACAAGATGGCGGTCCACATGTTCGTCTTCTACTGGGGCATGCTGTCGTCGATCACCCCGCCGGTGGCGATCGCCTCGTTCGCCGCCGCCGGCATCGCCGGCGCCCCGCCGATGCAAACCGGCTGGGCGTCGATGCGGGTGGGAAGCATCATCTATTTCATTCCCTTCTTCTTTGTCCTCAATCCGGCCTTCGTGTTGCAGGGGCCGTGGCTGGAGTCGCTCTACCTGGTGCTGTGCGCCGGCATCGGGTCGATGTTCATCTGCGGCGGGCTGCAGGGCTACCAGCTGTTCGTCGGCGACCTGCGCGGCTGCGGCCGAATGGAGTGGCCGCTGCGCGTGCTGCTCATGCTGGGGGGCATCGCCCTGGCCGCGCCCGGCGGCGGCATCATGCCGGTCACGCACCAACAGATGGCGTGGCTGGCGTTCTTGCTCCTCGTGCCTACGTTGGGCATGGCGTACTGGATGGTACGGCGGCGCCCTGCGCCGATTCGATAGGGACATCCGCGCCGCAACGACGATGCGTTGCCAGCCGCGGTGATTTTGCTGAAGGTGCGTGAAACGCACCAGCCGCTACGCATTTCGCCGGTGACCCGGCGAGGACAGTTTTTGCCGCATTCGCCGCCCCATAGCCCGGCTACGGGGCAAGAAGGCGGTGAAAAATGGACCGCTGCGGCCGATTTGCTCACCGACGCTCCTCCAGTCCGACAGGTTGCTAGGTTTTGAATGCGGCGAATAGACATAGATCGAGGCGATGGTCGTGATCGGAATTTTGGCGCGTGCCCGGGCGGTGAGCACCGCGCCGATATCCGATACGCCGAAGTCGGCCGCGCCCGCTCCGACCTTGGT
>CAYYFR010000042.1:13592-35576 GCA_964470865.1 uncultured Burkholderiales bacterium
GCACCGCGCCGATATCCGATACGCCGAAGTCGGCCGCGCCCGCTCCGACCTTGGTACCATAACCGCGGGTAATGGTGATGTCCAGGACGATGCCGCTTTTCTCGCGCGGTTCGGCGAGCGGCTGACCGCCGACTTCGACCCGCCCGGCGGACGGCTTGATCAGGCCCGCCAGGATGCCGCTCATCAACATCACCAATTCTCTGGTGCATGCCGAAGACGGCGGCGCCGTGCACTCGGTGATGGTGGGCGCCTCTATGGTGGTAGAGGCACGCAAGCTGCTGAACGTCGACATGGAAAAGCTGGCACTGGACGCGGAAAACGCGGTCGAGCGCCTGGAGCGCCTGAACCACGCCAACCACGCGCTATATTGCGAACTCGAGCCGGTGGTGGGCAGCTACTGCCCGGGCCTGGCGGCCGAGCCGTTTCATGTGCATCGCTACGGGGCTTGCCAGCACACGCATTGAGCGCGTGGACATGCGTTCGCGCGCAGACCCCGGCACTTGATGGCGTGGCAGGCAGGGCAAGCCTGTTACGCCATCATTGCCTTGCGTTTCGCGACCGCGCTGTCCGGAGTGGTCATGATCGGCACGCCGACGCGCGCCTGTGCCAGCTTCTTCGCCCACGCCATTGAAGACTGCACGAATGCGATGGCGCGTCCTTGAAGCACGCGCTGGATGGTCAGTCTCCGACGAGTTCATTCAGACCTTCGACGATCTGCGCAAGATCTTCGGGAGTGGCACGTCCCAGCCTGGCGCCAATACGTTCAACCGAGAGAGTTCGTATCTGACTGATCTTCACCCATGACTGCTTCTTGAGCTTAGAAGAGCGAAGTTCATGCGAAAGCGGGAAGCCGGCGTGTTGCGGGTGGCTGGTCAACGCTACCGCGATAACGGTGCCGGAGCGTTCGTTGAATACGTCGTGGCTGAGAATCAACACCGGACGCAAGCCGGCCTGTTCGTGGCCGCGCACCGGATTGAGGTCGGCCCAGCGAATCTCGCCCCTCAGTATTCTGGCCACGTTTCCAGAGCCCCGCTCAAGCCTTCTTCGGCAAGCGCCTTCTCGAACTTCGGATCGAGCTTCGCGCACTCCGAGGCGAGTCGGCTGCGCTCCATCCGTGCCAGCTTCTCGGAAACGGCCAACTGAATCGCCCGGCTGCGATTGGGGAAAACGCACTTCGCCACCAGGCTGTCAACGTGCCTTAATGTTTCGCTGTCAATGGAAATCGCGACTTTGACGCTGCCCATCTCGCACCTCGTTAGTATGACAATTAATCATACCATAGCCCGATCGCATCGAGAACCCAATGCTGACGCCTGGCTTGGCCGTCATCGGAGATGGGCGACGCTTACAACGCAGGAGTGGCAACTTGTGGTCGAGGGATCGGCGGCTGATGGTCGACCGGCGCTGCCGCCTACGGCTGGGCGCTGCTGCTGGCGCGCATCTACGAGGTGCTGCATCTGCTGTGTCCCAGGTGCGGTGGCGAAAATGCGGATCATCGCCTTCATCACCGAAGCGGCGGTGATCCAGGCGATTCCCGGTCACCTGGGCGAGTCTAAGCAAGCGCCGCGTCTGCTGCCGGTGCGCAGGCCGCCGCTGTGGGCGATGCCGGACCGTGGATCGGAGGCAACCAATCCGCAAGCGCAACCCATGCCGGACCATGAGTTCGGCAAGCGCGTCGCGTGGTAGGTCAGAAGACGATCAGGCTCGCTCGCCGGGGGCGACGCGTCCTGTTGCCACCGCGGTGCGCTCGCGGCCGACCACGGCGTGCTGGACCCGATCGAAATCGACGGGGAGTCCGTCGGCGACATGCGGCGCGAGCGGACGCTTTACCTGTCGCTGTTCGATTTGTCCGGGCACCCGGCGGTATCTTTGCCGGCGGGTCAGGATGGCAATGGCGTGCCGATCGGCGTGCAACTCGTGGGGCGCCGGCATGGCGACGCCGACCTGCTGGCCGCCGCGCCCTGCTACGAGCGTGCGGCGCCGTGGGCCGGAAAGACGCCCGCGGTGGCCTGACGCCGCAGGCGCTACATGCGGTGTGCCACCTGCGAAGCTTGCGGTTGGCGTAGTATTCCGTTGGGCTGTCGGGCGCACCGCAGTGTCGGCATTTTCGATTTACTGCATATTGAGCTGGGCCAAATGTGTAGGGCGAAAGTGCCTTTTCCATGAAAACCATTGATGGGGGATTCGAAATGCGTGTGACGCGTGCATTGATCGCGGCGATGATGATGGCCGTGCTGATTGAACCGGCTGTGGCACAGACCGACAGCGGACCGATCATGATCGGTTCCTCCATACCGTTGACTGGAGGCGTCGCCGCCTTTGGCCAGCAATCGCGCTGGGGCGCCGAGATGGCGCTTTCCGAAGCGAACGCCGCCGGTGGCGTGCTGGGGCGCAAGCTCGAGATCGATTTCCAGGACAACCGCTGCAATCCGGCCGAAGCCGTCAAGAGCGTCACGCAGATGCTTTCGACCAAAAAGTACGTTGCGATCCATGACGGCCTGTGCAGTTCGGCCGCGCTGGCGATCATGCCGCTGGTGGAGCGCGCTGGCGTGCCTTTCATCATCGCCAATGCATCGGCCACCTCGATCGCCGAGAAGTCGGGGGTGGGCGGCAACAAGTGGACTTTCAAGATCAATCCGACCGACGCCAGCTTGCTCAATGCGCTGGTTGGGTGGCATGAAAAGGATGGTCGGGCGGCCAACATCGCCTTCCTGGGCGAAGACACCGATTTCGGCCGCGCCGGCGCCGCCGGCTATGAGGCGGCCCTGGCCAAGCGCAAGATGAAACTCGCGTCGGTGGATTTCTATCCCAAGGGCATGGCGGACTTCACCGCCATCTTCGCTCGCATCAAGGCGAAAAAGCCGGCCATGTTTGCGCTCTATGCGATCGATGCGGATTTCCAGAACGCGATCCGCCAGTGGTACAGCGTGGGCGGCGGCGTGCCCCTGACCGGGCGGGTGCTGGTCGACCAGGTGCCCAAGGAGATCATGGAAAGCGGCTTCATGGACGGCACGACCTCGGTGCAGCCCTACGACACCAATGTGGACACGCCGGCCAACAAGGCCTTCGTCGAGGCGTTCCGCAAGCGCAACAACGTCGCCCCCAACCTGGTGGGGTTCGAGTCCTATGAGTCGATCAAGGTGCTGGTCGATGCGATCCGCCGTGCCGGCAGTGTCGACCCGGCAGCGATTCGCGACGCGCTGGCCAAGACGAAGCTGCAGTCCATTCTCGGTACCACCATCGAATTCGACGAGAACAATCTCGCCCACAACAATGCCATCATCCTCACCATCAAGGGCGGCAAAGTGGTGGTGCTGGGATTGTCGAAGACCTGAAGTCGAGCCGTCTTGATGGCATTGAGGGCGGACCCTTGCGGCGTCCAGTGACCGACATGTGCGCAGCGGCCCGGCGCACGTTGACACCGACAGCCGGCTGACGCCGATGGACGCGGGCTTCCTGATGGGCCTTCTGATCAACGGCCTGGTCATCGGCGTGATCTACGCGCTGGTGGCCATCGGCCTGTCGCTGATCTTCGGTGTGCTGGAGATCGTCAATTTCGCCCACGGCGAGTTTTACATGCTGGGTGCTATCGCCGCCTACTTTCTGGTGGCCAACGCCGGCTTCGGTTACTGGCCTGCGGTGCTGGTGGTGACCTTGGTTGCGGTTTGTCTGGGCTATGTGCTGTTCGAGGCGCTCCTGGGTGGGCTGCGCGGCGAAAGCTTCGAACGCAGCATCCTGTTGACGCTCGGCCTGTCGATGGTGTTGCAGAACGGCGCGGTATTTCTCTTCACCACCACGCCGAAAATGATGACCACACCGCTCAGCTACGCGACCCTCACGCTGGGCGACCTGCGCATCTCGGTGGTACGCCTGTATGCCCTGGGTCTGGGGCTGGCGGCTTTCGCCTTGCTGTATGTCGTGCTCTATCGCACCCGCATCGGCAAGGCAATGCGCGGGGTGGCGCAGAACCGCAATGCCGCGCTGATGGTGGGCATCGATCCGCATGTGGTTGCGCGCCTGGCGGTGGCGATCGGCATCGGCCTGTCGGGGCTGGCCGGCGCGGCATTGGCGCCGGTATACGCGGTGCATCCGCTGATGGGCTTCGCGTTCGTGTTCAAGGCCTTTGCCATCATCATCATCGGCGGGCTGGGCAATGTGTCGGGCGCGGCGCTGGCGGCCTTGGCCCTGGGTGTGCTGGAAACCCTGATCGGCGGCTTTCTGCCGCTGGTGATGGTCGACGCCCTGGCCTTCGGCGCGATGATTCTGGTTCTGCTGGTCAAGCCGCACGGCCTGTTCGGGCGCGGAGTGCGGGTGTGACAGCGGCGGGTGTGACGGTGGCGGGTGTGACGGTGGCGGGTGCGCTGCGCTTCCTGTTGCCGGCCGGTGCCTGTGCCGTCCTTTTGCTGCTGCCGCGCCTGACTGCCAACGAGTATCTGTTCGCCCTGGGGGTGAGCTTCGCCACCTTTTCGGTGTTGGCTGGCGGCTTGAATCTGGTCTACGGCTATACCGGCCTGCTCTCGTTTGCGCAGGTCGGGTTCTTCGGCATCGGTGCCTACGCCGCGGCCCTTCTGGTGACGGAGCAGCAATGGCCGTTTCTCGCCGCGGTGGCGGCAGCCGGCGCGATCGCTACCGTGGCCGGCCTGGTGATCGGATACTCGTCCTTGCGCCTGTCGCGCCACGCGTTCGCGATCGTCACCCTGAGTTTTGCCCTGTTGTGCATGATCGTCGCGCGCGACTGGGTCTCGCTCACGCGCGGCGCGATGGGCATTCCCGGTTTGCCAGCGCCGGTGTTAAACCTGCCGGCGGGCCTAAGCTGGCGCATCGCGTCGCCTGCCGACTTTCATTGGCTGATGACGATTTTCGCAATCGCGGCCAATGCGCTGATCTACCTGGTGATGACCTCGCGCCTCGGGCGGGCAATGCGCGCGATCCGGCAAAACGAGGCACTGGCGCGCTCCCAGGGTATCAACCCGCTGGCCTACAGACTCCTGGCGCTGGGGCTCTCGGCACTGCTGGCCGGCCTCGCCGGTGGCCTGTTCGTGTTCTACCTCACCATCGTCGACCCTTCGGTGTTCGACTTCTACTACACCGAAACCATGCTCATCATGGTGATCATCGGCGGCGCCGGCAGCTTCTGGGGCGTGCTGGTCAGCACCGCCGTGCTTACGGTCGTGCCCGACCTGCTGCGCTTTTCCACCGATTTGCGCATGGTGCTCTACGGCGTGATCCTGATCATCGTGATGCTGGTGTTTCCAGGCGGTATCGGCGGCTGGCTACGCAAACGCGGCGTGGCGCGCTGGCGCAGCGTGCGTGTGGCGAAGTCATGAGCGCAGCACCACTGCTCGAAGTCCGCGGCCTGACCAAGCGCTACCTCGGCCTGACCGCGCTCGACAGCCTGTCATACAGTGTCGAGCCCGGCGCGGTGGTCGGCATCATCGGACCGAACGGATCGGGCAAAAGCACGAACGTAGACTGCATCAGCGGCTTTCAGGGTGCGGACGCGGGCCACTGGTTTCTCGACGGCGTCGAGCTGACCGGCCTACCCGCGCACCGGATCGCACAGACCGGCCTGGTACGCTCATTTCAGAACGTGCAGGCCTACGACGAGATGACCCTGCTGGAAAACCTGTGCGTGGCGCGCCAGGAAATCGATGGTATCGGCTGGTGGGCGACGCTTGCACGCAGTGCGAGGCTGCGCGAAGGCGAGGCCGCGGCAGAGGCGCGCGGCCGCGAGTTGCTCGCACTGGTCGGCCTGGCGGAGTTCGCCCAAGCGCCGGCGGCGATCCTCTCCTACGGCCAGCGCAAGCTGCTCGCGATCGCGGCCTGTCTGATGGCAAGGCCCAAGCTGATCATCCTCGACGAGCCGGTGGCCGGCGTCAATCCGACCATGATCCGCCACATCGCCCAAGTGATCCGCAAGCTCAACGCCGAAGGCATCGCCCTCATCATCATCGAGCACAACGTCGACTTCGTCATGTCCCTGTGCCGGCGGGTGATCGTGATCGAAGCCGGGCGAAAGATTGCAGATGCCTCGCCGGCGGTGGTGCGCGCCGACCCGCGCGTTCTGGCGGCCTATCTCGGCCGGGCAGGCGCGGCAGAAGCCCAGGGTGCGCATGGCTGACATTGCGCCTGCGCCCGCCCTCCTCGAACTCGACCACCTCTCGGCCGGCTACACCGACGACCCGGTGGTGGTCGACTTCACGGCGAGCATTCCGGCCGGAACCATCACCACCGTGATCGGCCCCAATGGCGCCGGCAAATCAACGCTTCTGCGCGCCATCGCCGGCACCAACCGCCACTTCGGCGGCAGCGTGAAACTGCGCGGCCAATCCATCGAGCGCCTCACGCCGACCCAGCGCCTCAAACTCGGCGTCGGCTGCGTGCCGCAAGGCCGCTGCAATTTCCCCTTGATGACAGTGCGCGAGAACCTCGAACTTGGCGCGTTCACGCTGCCCAAGTTTGCAGCGGCCGAAGCGCAGGACCGCGTGCTGGCGCAGTTTCCGTTGCTTGCCACGAAGCTCGACATGCTGGCCGGCAACATGAGCGGCGGCGAGCAGCAGATCCTGGAGACCGCGATGGTGCTCGAGACCGGGCCGCAGCTGCTGCTGCTAGACGAGCCCTCGCTGGGATTGTCCCCGGGAAACCAGGAACAGGTGTTCGCCACCATCGCGGAACTGCGCGGCCGCGGCCTGACGGTGCTGGTAGTCGAGCAGAACGCCCACGGCGCGCTGGGCATATCGGATATCGGCATCGTGATGGAACTCGGGCGCCTGTTCGCCATGGGGCCGGCGCAGGAGATCCTGCACGATCCGCGCATCAAGGTGGCGTATTTGGGTGGCGGGTAAGGTCGATTTGGCTTTGAGTCGACCACGGCACGCTGTCAATTGCCAATTTGCGCGGCGCAATGGATTCGGACATTGGCACGACAACGTAACCTTGTGTTTCCTGTCTTTCGCAAACGCTCCGGGCCCGGCTGCGCGGCCCCTTCGACCGTTGGCGCGGCCTTGGCATCGCCGACTTTGGACTAGATGAAATAAGTGGCGGATGACACCCCGCTGTTTGGCACTGAAGCCACCTAGTCCAGGGTGATCTTGACGTAGTGCAACTGTTGCACTACCATACGCTCATGCCGATCCTGCGGAAATTCTCGGCGTCGCGCGTGGTGATGTATTCCGCAGACCACCTGCTTGCCCACGTTCATGTTCACCTGCGCGACGGGCGCGAGTGCACCGTAGAACTCCAAAACCTGAAGATGGTCGGGCGGATTGCAGCACGCGAGATCCGGGCGGAGTTGCAACGGATCGAATCGATGCGTGCATGGTTGCACGAGGAATGGCGAAGGTTGAACCCATGAGCGAATTTTTCCACCCCAGACTACAGGCCGTCGCGGCCTTGAAACCGTATCGGCTGCATACGACATGGAGCACCGGGGAAGTGCTGGAAGTGGACGTGGAGTCCGTGCTGCGGAGGGGCACCGCGCTCAAGAAACTGCTTGAGCCGAAGGTCTTTGCCAAAGCTCATCTGGCCCAGTGGGGCCACGGCATCGAATGGTTTGATTCCGAGCTGGGTGCGGACAACGTCTATGCCTGGGCCAAGGAGCAGGCCGGCGAGGTCAGTCACCAGATGTTCGATGCCTGGATGCACCGTAGCGGGTTGTCACTCAACACTGCCGCGGAAGCCTTGGGAATCAGCCGCCGGATGGTGAGCTACTACCGCACTGCGCAAAAATCCATTCCCAGAGCGATCTGGCTGGCCTGCCTGGGTTGGGAGGCCACGCGGCCCAAGCCCAAGACTCTGCCGCGTTGCCTGCCAACGGCAAGGGAGTACGCGCTGGCGCGTGCTTGATTCGTGGCATGGGCAATGGCTGCCAAGTCTGTGCTGAATGGGGCCACTTCCAGATACACCGACGACCCCGTGGTGGTCGACTTCACGGCGAGCATTCCGGCCGGAACCATCACCACCGTGATCGGCCCCAACGGCGCCGGCAAGTCGACGCTTCTGCGCGCCATCGCCAGCACCAACCGCCACTTCGGCGGCAGCGTGAAACTGCGCGGCCAACCCATCGAGCGCCTCACGCCGACACAGCGACTGAAACTAGGCGTCGGTTGCGTGCCGCAGGGCCACTGCAATTTCCCCCTGATGACGGTGCGCGAGAACCTCGAACTTGGCGCGTTCACGCTATCGAAGTCCGCAGCCGCCGAAGCGCTGGACCGCGTGCTGGCGCAATTTTCGCTGCTGGCCGTGAAGCTCGACATGCTGGCCGCCAAACTGACATGCTGACCGGCAACATGAGCGGCGGCGAGCAGCATATCCTGGAGACCGCGATGGTGCTCGAGACAGCGCCGAAGCGGTTGCTCCTCGACGAGCCCTCGCTTGGATTGTCCCCGGGCAACCAGGAACAGGTGTTCGCCACCATCACGGAACTGCGCGGCCGCGGCCTCACGGTGCTGGTAGTCGAGCACAACGCCCATGGCGCGCTGGGCATCTCGGACATCGGCATCGTGATGGAACTCGGGCGCCTGTTCGCCATGGGGCCGGCGCAGGAGATTCTGTACGATCCGCGCATCAGTGTGGCGTATTTGGGTTGGGGATAGTATTGCGCGCCAGCGCAAGGGCGTTGCGTGTGCTGCCGACGTGTCCGGCCTGCGTTCGGATTGCGACATCGGAGCAGGCGGTTTTCTAGTAGAGTCGTCATACGTTCTTCGCGCACGCGGCGCGATCGAGGTAACGAACATGGGTTCCAGACTGCTGCGGGTCCAGGCCGACGCCACGACGAAGTCGGCATTGGCACTATGGCGCGAGATGTGCGAGGACCCATATCTCGCAGACGCGCCGTTCAAGGTCGAAACCAATCTCCAGGGGCAAATCATCATGAGTCCGGCGAGCTGGCTTCATGGCGCCTACCAGTCCGAAATCCTGATGTTGATCAGGAAGCACGCCGACGCGGCTGGCGCGAAGGGGCGAGTGATCGTGGAATGCGCGGTGCTCACCTCCGACGGTGTCAAGGTGCCCGATGTCGCGTGGGTGACGGCCGAGCGACTCAAGTCCAATCAGGACGACATGGTCATCACGTCAGGGCCGGAAATTTGCGTCGAGGTGCTGTCGCCGTCCAACACCATGGCGGAGAGATCGAAAAAAGCGACGCTGTACTTCGCCGCGGGTTCCGCCGAGGTGTGGCTGTGCGGACCCGCTGGAGAGATGAGGTTTCTCGAAGCCTCAGGCGAACGGGCGGCTTCCGCGATATTTCCCGACTTTCCGAAGACGGTCGTTCTCGAAGACCTCGGTTGACGTCGACGCGATCGGGATCGCCAGGTCCGCCAACGCACCCTGGTGGCGTCGCCGCCAAATCCGCGACACCGGTCAAGCCCAAGACCCTGAATCTTGCCTACAAGGCGGTGGCTCGCGCGGTGCCTATGCCTGGTGCATGAGAGGCGGGCAAGCTGCTCGCGGATGGCCGCATCCGCTTCGACGGCCTGTGCGGCACGCATGCCGAAGGGGTGATCGCGGCGCTTCGTTGCTTTGCGTAAGCCTGCCCTATATCACCCGCCCCGTCTTCGCCGGAATCGCCGCAACTATCGCTGCGCGCGCCGGCACCGCTTCGGCCTCCGGCAGGGGCGTGATGCGGATGGTGCGTTCGACGAAGTTGTTCTCGTCCCCCTTGATTTCCAGATCCAGGAAGCGCGTCACGCCGGGCACCAGCGCGCGCCGGCTCTGGCCTGACGCGGCGTCGCCTTTCTTGCTCAGCAGGGCCTGAATGGTGCGCACCACGCGCGGGATCATCAGCTTCGGCGCTTCATCGTCGATCTGCACGCGGTAGACGCCTTCGGGGTCGACGCCCTCGACGGCCAGCGGCTGGGCGCGGCATACGGTGACGAGGATGCGTGTCTCATCGATTGTCGGATCGTGGTGTGCCGCCAGAATCACCAGGCCCTTGTTGCTGGGTTTTCTGAGCAGCGGGGCCTCACTGCCGGCGGCCTCGAAACGCAGCACCACGTGCGCGCCCGGGTCGAGCGGCGGCACGGTGACGAAGTTGCCGCCTGCCACGTGCACCAGTTCGCGCGCGCCGTCCCACACGCTGCCGAACGGCAGGCGCTGCTCGATGACCATGGAGGTTATGCGGCGTGCGGTCGCATTTTCGATGGTGACCTGCCGGCCACCGTCGGCGAGGCGGACCACCAGCTCCTCGTAGTCGGCCATGCGCTGATACAACTCGCGCTGATTGGGGATCCAGAAGTTGTTGCGCTCGGCTAAGTTGATGGCGTAGCGCACGTAGTCGAGGGTGCCGCGGCCGTCGTTGGTGGACGGGTCGCGCGCCAGTTCGGGGTGGTACTGAAAGCTGTAGACGCCGTTCTCCAGGTGGTCGTCGACCCGGGCGCTGCGCGAGCCGCGGCCGGCGTAGATGGTTTCGACCAGTTCGAAGGCGGCGTCGTATTCGTGGGTGCGGTCCCAGCCGCGCAGCGCTCGCCATTCGGCGTCGGTGGTCACCACCGGGTGGAAGGGAAACCAGATGCCGGGCGTGGCAATGGTGCGCCGCACGTCGGTCACGTAGGTGAGCGGTTTGTTGCCGATCACCCCGCCCACCATCACCTCGGGGTTGCGCACCCCGTATTCGATCATGTGGTAGTAGCAGAAGGTGCACATGCCGATGACTTCCTGATAGTTCGCGTACAGGTAGTCCATCGCGTCGATGGTCTCGGGGTGCATGTGGCCGCCGGCGTGGCGGCCGCAGGTGCAGACGGAAAAGCCGAGGTTCTTCGCGGCGTTGCGTACGTGTTCGAACAAGCCCTTGCCGAGGATCGCCGTGGGCGGGTCGCCGATCGAGCTGTCGTTATGCAGCGCCGGTTCGATGAAGCTGTGCTGCGTGGTGCGCTTGACCCACTCGGTGGCCATCGGTTCGGTGATGTTGGTCGAGAAGGCGGGGTCTTCGATGTCGTAGCTGGCGGCAATCAGGTTTTGCACCTGGTAGTCGAGAAAGCTGAAATCGAGCATGCCGTGCACGTCGTGGCGGAACGACAGCACGCCGTCGTAGGTGCCGAAGGAGCGCAGGCGGGTTTGCCACAAGTCGTCCATGCCGACCGCGTGCATCACGCGGCGCAGGAAGAACAGGATCGTGTCGCCCCAGTGCGTCGGGTTGCTCCAGTGCCGCACCGCCTCCACATTCAGATGCGCCTGCAGCATGCCGCCGATGAGTTCGAGCACCTGGTTGGCGACATAGGCGGTCTGGCCATTGAGGACGATCGCCGGGCCCAGGCGGCTGGTGGTCGCGGTCTCCGGCCCGCTGAGATCACCGGCGAATTCGAGCAGGTCCGCGAGGACTTGCGCGCCGGCTGCCGGCACGACCAAGTTGACCGGATGCCCCGCATAGCCGGTAACGTAGTGGCGCTCCCAGTCGTCGGTGGCGAAAGGCGATCCGGGCAGCCAGCGCCAGCCGGTATAGCCGGCGACGACCTGCGGTGTCATTGAGGCGAGGCCCAGCATGGCCGGCGGCAGGTTGGTCTTGCCGGTAACCAGCAAACGATGCTCGGGATGCCGCAACCAGCCCTGAATCAGCGCGATGGTGGCCGCTTCGAGGTGCGCGGCGTTGGCGATCACCAAGGCGCGGTAGCCCGCGAGGCAAGCGACTGAGAGCTCGCTTTCCTCGACGAGGTCGTGCTTCAGATTGCAGCGCGCCAGCAGGAGCGAAGCGGCGTTGGGCGCCAAGTAGGCGTATTCGCCCTTGACCCAGGTCTTGGGCTGATCCCAGGCGTCGGTGAAAGTATAGGTCTGGCCCAGCGCGGCGGCCTGGGCGGCGTATTGGTCGCGGCTGTGGCGGCTGAAAAGGACGGCGATGTCGTGGCCGCGCGGGCCCATCCATTTGTGCATTGACTTACCTCGTTTGGATGCTGATGGCGTTCCACGTCGCCTGGGAATCGCGCGCTCCATTCTACTGAAGGCGGCCGAATGTCTAGCGATCCATTCGATGCGGAATTCTCTGTCTCGCTAGTCATCGGCCGAAAATGACTTGACCCTTTTCCCTTCCGGCCTGCGTTCATGGCAAACAGGGAGCGGGCGGCCTTGCCTGCCCCAAGCCATGCCGGAAAGCATTTCCAATGAAAACATCCCCGCTCTTGCGGCGCCTGTCTTTCCTGCTGGCCGGCGTGCTGGCTCTGGCGACCTGCCAGGTCGCGGCGCTGACGCCTGTGTTGCCGCCAGCCAAAAACATGCCCGCCATCGCCATCGAAGCGCCGCCACCGCGCCTGGTGGCGCGCGATGCGCAAATTCCGCTGCGGCTTGATAGTGTCGCCATCACCACCAGCATCGCCGGCCGGCTGGCGCATACGTCGGTCGAACTCACCTTCTTCAATCCGAACGCGCGCGTGCTTGAGGGCGAACTGCAGTTTCCGCTCGCCGATGGCCAGGAAATCACCGGCATGGCGATGGATTTCAACGGCGTCATGCGCGAAGCGGTGCCGGTGGCGAAGGCGCGTGGCCAGGCGGTGTTCGAAGAGGTCACGCGCACGCGGGTGGATCCGGCGCTGGCCGAAAAGACCGTCGGCAACAATTTCAAGCTGCGGGTTTATCCGATTCCCGCTGGCGGCCGCAAGACGGTGGTGCTGCGCTACGAAGAGTCGCTCACGCAGCGCGGCGCCGACTGGATCTATCGTCTGCCGCTGGCCTACGGCGAGCGGGTCGCGCGTTTCAAATGGACCGGCGCCATCGCCACATCGCGCGCACCGCGCGTTCTGCACACAACGGCGGGCGAACCGGAGCTCACGCGCGGCGCGGCCGGGTTCGACCTCAACCTCGCGCGCCAGGATTTGCAGCTGACCGGTGCGGCCGAAATCGCCATCACGCCGGAGGGCACTGCGCCGGCCACGGGCGCAGGCTTTCGAAGGCGCGACCTACTTCTATGCCGAACCCGCAGTGCGCAGCGCGCTGGCGCCGCGCAAGGCGCCAACCCGCGTTGCCATCGCATGGGACGCTTCCGGCTCCGGCACGGAACGTGACCATGCGCGAGAGTTCGGGTTGTTGTCGGCATACTTCAAACGCTTCACCGATGTCGTGGTCATGCTCACCGTGTTTCGCGACCGCGCCGAACCGGCGCAAGCCTGGGCGCCGGATTCCGCCTACGCGCGCTGGTTGCGCGACGCGGAAGCGAAAGACCTCTACCGCATCTATCTCGATGAACGCGAGAGCCACCGCAACAGTACGGCGTTCTTCCTCGATGTGGCCGACCTTCTGTTGGCCAAGGGCGAACGCGCACTCGCCATGCGCGTGCTGTCGAACCTGGCGGAGATGAACCTGGAGAATCGCCACATCCTGCGCGTGCTGGGCTACCGGCTCCTGCAGGCCGGTGAAGCAACGGCGGCGCTGCCGGTGTTCCGCCGGGTGCGTGACCTGAGCCCCGCCGAGCCGCAATCGCACCGCGACCTCGGGCTGGCCTATGCACAAGCCGGGCAGGACCAGAAGGCGGTCGATTCGTTCTACGAGGTGGTGAGCCGGCCCTGGCATGGCCGCTTCCCGGAAGTCGAACTGATCGCGCTGGCCGAACTCAATGCAGTGGTGGCCAATTCCACCCGTCGTCTGGATACCAGCCGCATCGACCCGCGCCTGCTACGCAACCTGCCGCTCGATCTGCGCGCCGTGCTGACCTGGGATGCCGACAACACCGACATCGACCTCTGGATCACGGATCCGAACGGCGAGAAGGCCTTCTACGGGAATCGCCTGACCTGGCAGGGCGGCCGCATGTCGGCCGACTTCACCGGCGGTTACGGGCCGGAGGAGTTTTCGCTCAAGAGCGCCAAGCCCGGCAAGTACAGGATCGAGGCCCAGTTCTTTGGCGACCGCCAGCAGATCGTGTCCGGCGCCACCACGCTGCAGGTGCGCCTGACCACCAGGTTCGGGGCGGCGGCGGCGAAGGAGCAACTGGTGACGCTGCGCCTGAAGGGTGGGCGCGACACCGTGCTGGTTGGGGAGTTCGAAGTAGGGGTGGACTAGTCCTACCAAAAAACTAGACAATAACGAAATGTCATCTCAATTGGAGGTAATGTTTTGAGTTTTTTATGATTCTTGGTATTACCAAATTAATGTCATGGTAGGATGATGCCATCCCTATTTGTTCCGGATGATTCGCATGCTGGCCCATAAACTGTCCGTCTCGATCGACGCTGCATCAATGAAGTTCGTCGAGGATTACCGCAAAAAGCATTCGGAAAAATCACGCTCCGAGGTTTTTGTCGACGCATTGCGCTTGTTGCAGCGCCATGAGCAAGAGACGCTGCTCGAGGCCGCTTACGCGCAAAGCGCGCCGGCAGACCGCCTGATCGCAGCGGAATTCGATTCCACTATCGCCGACGGGCTTGATGATGAAGCGTGGTGATATTTTTTTTGCTTCACTCGATCCGGCGCGCGGGGCCGAGATCCAGAAGACTCGGCCGGTGGTCGTGCTGAGCAATGATGCTTCCAATCGCGCCTCCGCGCTTGTCACGATCGTGCCCCTTACCTCGAACGTGACAACGGTTTACCCGTTCGAAGTGAGACTGGACGCCAAGGAAACCGGGCTGTCGAAAGACGGCAAGGCGATGGCGCAACAAGTGCGAACCATCGACAAGTCGCGGCTGGGCTCGATCCGACGCGGTCAGGTACCGGCGCAGAAAATGCAGGCGATCAACGATGCGTTGCGCTTGCATCTGGCGCTTTAGCAACACGGCAGCAACGCAGCGCGCGCATTCTCGGCGTGTACAGGTCGCTAAATGGCGTTGAAATTCCTGTCCTTGTATTTCCATGGGCATTCGCTACCCGCCACCATCGAACCGCAAAAGGACGAAACGTTTTTGTTCAGCTTATCGACCTGCCCGACACGTTCTCCGAGGGCCATACCAAGGAAGAGGCGTTGCTCAATGCGTCCGAGGCGTTGTCGGCCATGCTGGCGTGGCAACTTGACGAAGCCCGCGATGTGCCCGCGCCGCGCTGGCGACGGTGTACCGCATGCCCGACGGATCGTGGGCTGGCAGGTCAGCCGTTCGATGCCGGCCGACTTCGTACTCGATGCCTTGGAAAACTGCCTGGTGCGCGTCAAGAGGGGCGGATCAGACACGTCGATTGCTGGACTCTGACACGGCTTGCTCCACTTGGTCTTGGTCCTCTGCCTCGACCGCCAGCCGAACTTCGTCGCGGCCATCCCACTGCCGCCCACACCAGCACCTGCCATCGGGATCGATGATGCAATTTCCGCTGCCACAGCATCGAGGGTCATCGCTCATGTGTTGCTCCTTGCAGGTTTGTTGATCTCGACTTGTTGCTACCCATCAACCAGCCCGTGAAACGAACCCGCTCCACCACCATCATGTGAGGTACGGTGAGCGCGGCTATGCCGATGAAAAGGAGCTGCGCCAAGCGCATGTCGAGCGGCTTGCCATCAGACAGCCACCACGCGATGAAGACGCCGGCCACGGTGATCGACATCGGCCAGGCGGCGATGCGCAACAGGTGCAGAAGCGTTCCACAACCGGAGTAGTCGCGCGTTCTCAACACATGTCGGGCGCTGTGCATGCAGCAGAAGAAAATAGTAAACCCGATCAGCGGGGGTGCGAAGCTAAGCAACGCTGTCATCGACACCAGTTCGATGCTGCGCGCCAGGTCCTGCCTGGCACCGGCGATCGCTGCAACGCCGATGGCTGCAACCCAGGGCCCCGCGGCCCACTGCAAGGCGGCCACGATGCCTTGCGCAGCCGGTACCCCAGCCAGAAAAGCGAAAAGCTCCGAGACCTCTGCCGCGTGCAATATGAGGGGGCACAAGATGACAGCACCGCCATACAGCGTTCGGAACCACGCAGGCGTCTCGCCCTCGGGATCGCCTGAAAAATGAAGCGCCGACATGAGCAGGAATAGCGCCAGGAAAAAACCCGGGAACAACCACCAAACGACCACGACCGACGCAGCAGCCGCCAAATAGGTGATCGTGAACAGGCCCCATCCTGCAGCCGATTGAATACTTGTGAGTTGCCGCACAAAGACAGTGTCCAACGCGCCGTGCGGAACGCCCAGCAACAGGATGACTGGCGACAGTACCGCGAGCTGGACCTGCACATCCAGATGCGGGAGCCAGAGACTCACACAGAGCGTCAGCCAAGCCAACGCACTGAATCCGAGGCCTTGAAGCCTCGGGCTTATCTGTAATCCTTCGGGCTGCGCCCTCCGGTATTCGCCCTTGGGGCGGCGCGGCGAGCTCACGCCACGCCCGCGGTTTCGCGGATGCGAGCGCGGCGGCGCGTCATGGCTAGCGCAGCTTTGACGAACGGCGAAACAGGCATCGCAGCGACCACTGCCAGGCTGTCGAAGAGGCCTGAACCGCCGCTCAGGAAACCAATGATTCGGGCCGGATCAGTGCGGCTGAACAGCGAGAAGAAGAGAGCCCCGCCGCGACTGGGGTCGGCACGCAACACATCAAGAAAAATCTGATCCATCATGCGCAGCGCAAACGGGTCGGGCCGATGCCCGACCGGCTGGCCGCAGCTCATCAGCGCGTCGGCACATTCGCCGGCCCAGCGCTGAATGCGCTGAAAGGCGTAGCCCGTACTCGGTCGGGCACCACCGGCCATCATGCCAACCTTGACGTGGCTTGGATCGACCGTCACCGGGGTCTCGGTCAGCCCCATCGGCAGGATGCCATGCTCGCTGCGAAGCAGCGTGAACGAGGCATCTCCGACGCGTTTGGCAAGCGCAGCCTCGAGCCGGACGCTCAACTCACCCGGTCCGAGCGGCGTTGCGCCAAACACCGTGACCTCGACGAGCGCCCGCGTCGGCGACACTGGCAAGACGTAGACGAACGGCACGTCACGCGCATTCGGTGCAAGGAAGTTCATCAAGTCCAGCGACAAAGGGTCGAACACCGCCACGCTGCATTCGATCTCATGGCCGTAGAACGATTGCCACAGCGTTGCACCGCCACGGCGGGGCAGCTGGTGCGGCCGTGTGTCGACCACCGAACGGGCCGTCACGTTACCCGAACTCGTGCGGATGTTCCACAAACCGCCGCTGCGGCTGGGCTCGCCGGCGACCGAGGTGCCCAGCCTCAATGCCATGTTCGGTGTCCGGTCGATCAAGGCCCGGGCGGCGGCGTAGAAGTCTTGCGCCGCCACCATCTGGTAGGGCGTCGATCCGCAGTCGAGCGACACGCTTTGGCCTGCATGCGCCACCCGCATCGTTTGCCAGCGGTGTTGGATCGGATACGGCTCACACGCAGAAGAGTCTTTCCAGTAGCACCACGTCCGGTCGTTGGTGTACTCGGTGCGGGACTCGATTATCAGCGCGCGGGGGCAACGTCCACCCTCTGCGGCGAGTGCCATCGACAGGCTGAGCCCGGCACATCCACCGCCCAGGATGACCAGGTCGAAGACTTCAGACATACGGGCTTTTGAGCGAAGCGTCAGCGCCGAGGAACGCAGATAAGGAAATGTGCAGCGCGGCATCGTGGTGCCGCGTGGGCACCCAGAATCGGGGGAGCAAGGGGGTCGACAACAGCGCCCGCAAGGTCACCAGCGTCTTGGTTCGCTGCGGCACGAGCGTCCGACCGTGCCAGTATGCGTTGCCGTGCTGGCGAAGTCGTGTGCCGATGGCACGGTACACGCGCGCCGCGACGAGGATGCTGCAGCGCGCACCAACCGGCAGGTGGGCCAGGCCCGCTTCGCCACTACGGTAGTAGCGGTCGGCGGTGTCGAGCATCTCGTCGATGCAAAGTTGCAGACGGGGCCGCAACTCCAACGCCGGGTCGACCAGTTCTTGCGGCGGCAGCTCTCCGATCATCGACGCTGGCAGGTAGCGCCGCCCAGCAGCCGCATCGGCCGCGACATCGCGACAAATGTTCGTGAGCTGCATCGCGATCCCAAGGTCGACCGCGTGGCGCAGCGCGGCCGGGTCGTCGCAGCCCAGCACCCTGCACATCATCGAACCGACGGTCCCGGCGACCTGGTAACAATAACGTAGCAGCGCGCCTTCGTCGGCGATGCGAACGGTGTCCAGATCTGAGGTGATCCCATCGATGAGTGTCAGGATCGGCGTGGGCGGGATGTGGCATTCGCGCATCAGCGCAAGCGCGTCGACTACGATCGGGTTCTGCGAGGTGCCGCTGGCAATTTCTTGCGCAATGAGTGCGAGCGCCGCGCGAGGGTCTTGTCCGGCACTGGCTTCGTCCGCCAGGTCATCGACGTAGCGGCAAAACCCATACAGCCGGGTCGCGCGCGCCGCGTGGGCAGGCGCCATCCAGCGACGCGCCCAGTGGAAACTCCTGCCCTTGCGCGACAGCACCAGGTCGGCGCATTGCAAAGCGGCCGTCGAGCGGCAACTTGCGGATTGCTGCGCGGCGGCATGCGCCGAAGGCACGAGGGCGTCCATCACCTTGGCCGAACACAGCACGCCAGGCAGCCCGGCACCGGGATGCGTTCCTGCGCCGACAAGGTAAAGATTGCGGATACCCTCGGCTCGGTTGTGGAACCGGAACCAGGCCGACTGGCGAAACAGCGGTGCCACCGAGAATCCGGCGCCATGGGCGCTCAGGTAATCGCTGCGAAAGTTTTCAGGCGTCATGGTGAAGTCGCTCGTGATACACCCGCTAAGTCCCGGCAGGATCGTTTTCTCGAGTGCCGCGACGATACGAGCTTGCAGCCGCGGCCCCTGCACCGCCCAGTCGATCGCCCCCTTCAGATTGGGCACGGGACACAGCACGTAGAAGCTGTCGCAGCCCGTTGGCGCGAAGCTGGCGTCCGTAGCCGTCGGGCGGTGGAGGTAGAGCGAGAAGTCTTCCGCCAGCACTTTGTGGTGGAAGATATCGGCCAGCAGTTCGCGATAACGCTCGCCAAGCCAGATAGTGTGATGCGCGACGTCCGGATACTGGCGGGTCGTGCCGAAGTACAGAACGAACAGACCCATCGAAAACTCGGCAGCGGCGAGTTTTAATCGCGCCGAGAACGCCTGTTCTGCGGGCGGGATCATGTCGGCATACAAATGCGCCGGATCGGCGTTGGATACGATCACGTCGGCCCGCATAGACTGACCGCCGGCCAGGGTAACGCCAGTAGCGACGCCCTTATCGACATTGATGCGACGCACGCTTGTGTTGAGCTTCACCTCGATCCCGTGCTTCGCCATCAACGCGCCGAGCGCGCTTGTGATGGCACCAGTACCGCCCATCGCAAAGTGCACGCCGTGGGCACGTTCGAGGTAATGGATCAGGCTGTAGATGCTGGTGGTGTCGAACGGATTGCCGCCCACCAACAGAGGTTGCATTGAAAACGCTTGCCGAAGTTTCGGGTTCTTCAGGTGTCGACAGACGAGCTGCCAGACGGTGTCGTGACTGCGCAGCCTGAGCAGCGCAGGAATCTGCTTGACCATTGCGCCGAAGCGATGAAACGGTTCGGCCGAAAGCTGCACGAAGCCGAGATTGAAAATTTTCTCTGACTTTACAAGCAGGCTGCGGTAGCCAGCGCAGTCGCCGGGTTCAATGCGTGCGATTTCCGCAAGTGTTTCGTCGAGCGTACCGCCGTAGTCAAATTGGGTGTTGTCTGAAAAGTGGAACCGGTACCAGGGCGTCAAAGGCACCAGCGTCACATGGTCCTCGAACTTTTCCCCAAACAAGGCAAACAGTTCCTCAAACAGGAAGGGCGCGGTGATTACGGTCGGCCCGGCATCATGCTTGAACCCGTTTCGTTCGAAGACCTGGGCCCGGCCACCAAGACCGCTACAACGGTCAATCAGCGAGACCTCGTAGCCTTTGGCGCGCAGACGCAGCGCTGCCGCAATGCCGCCAAAACCGGCGCCTATGACAATTGCTTGCATTCCAGGTTTCTCAATTTTTCATGCAGTTGCATGGCCATGGTGTGGAGCGCACCGCCCGAATGCAAAGGCAGGCCGGTGCTGGCCGAGGCGGCCAGCAAAAGATGGTGCAAGCCGATTTCTATTGCCGCATTCCTGGCATTGGCGCAGGCCGGATCGGCCTGCAGGATCAGCACGATATTGCAAGCGCTGGAATTACCGTTCTGGTTTTGGTCTTGATTTTTGACTGCATTGCGTGCGGCGTCTTTTTCAACGTCCAGCAAGTCGTCGTAAATCTGGTAGCCGATCGCAAACGATTCGGCTGCCTGCCGCGCCCGAGCCAGCGCATGGCTCTGACCGGCGGCGAGCAGCGCCAGTTCTGTCGGCAGACTGAGTAAGGCGCCGGATTTGGCCAGTGCAATCCGTCTGAAATCATCAAGATTCAAGACAGGTCGCGTGGGCCGCCCGAGTTCGGCGCATTGGCCGCGTACCGCGCTGCCAATGCGCGAGTGCATGAGTGCAAAAAGTTCCGGCAGGCGGGCAACCCGGCCGAACTGCGACAGCGCAAGATAGGAAGCCGAGAGCAGCAAGTCACCGGCGCAGATGGCGATATCGTCACCAAACTTGTGCCAGACGCTGGACTGGCCCCGCCTTTGGATATCACGGTCATGCAAGTCATCATGAACCAGTGAGGCGTTGTGCAGCAGCTCGCAAGCCGCCGCCAGAGCCTGGCTTTCCTTTGCAACCAAGCCCAGGCAACTGCCGGCATGCAATGCCAGCCTGGCTCTGACACGCTGACCGCCCGAACCGAGATGATAGCTGGCAGCGGCCACCGCCTGGCAGGGTGCGAGAGAGTCAAACGCATCACTGCTGCAGACGATAGCCATCATCTGGCGCTCAAGCGCAGCAAGAGATTCAAAGGTGACGCGACCGACCGGAACCGGGCGCAGATCAGCCAATGTTTGCATGGTACGTGTCCGGGCTGCGGGGTCGAATCTTTCGCCTCGACCCCACCTAGGCGACTAGGCCCTCGCCGCCCTCTCGGACTCGCTCACAGCGACCGACCAGATGATCAAGCCAAAGGCGATCTTGTTCAACACATCGGCTGCGTTGTAGATGATGTTGAGCGCGTTGGCGCTATCGGCGGTGTTGGCACCGGTCAGGTAGCCGAAGAAGTACCCGATCGGGTAGATCGCCCAACCCAAGGTCACGATCAGGCGCATCGTGTTGAAGGCTGACTGGACCGCCGGAGGTGCACTACTCGCACTGATCTTGCCGGCTTGACCCAGGAAAATCTCGTAGACGATGAAGGCCCAACCCGCCATGCCGATGATGAACGCCGGCCAGACAGGCATGTACCCTGCCTCACCCAGATAGCCGCCAATCAGCATCACAAGCGTGCCGATCATCAGACGCCAGAAGATGCCGGCCTGGACCTTGGTGATCGCCGCCAGGATCAAATAAAACTCGATCATCAGCAAGGGCACCGTGATTAGCCAGTCGATGTAGCGGAAGACCGTGGGCGTAGTGCCGGTGGCCACCCAGACATCACGCATGTAGAAATAGTGCACTGCGGCCACCAGCGTGACCAGGCCCGACACTGTTAGCGAGGTCTTCCATTTCGCCGACACGCGGTCGCGTTCGAGGAAGAAAAATGCGGTCGCTGCGATCAGCGCCATTGAGATGATCCAGAAGGAAATGCCGACGAAGTCGTCTTGCTTCAGCACTGCGCTTGTGTCTGCGGCCGCGTTCGCCGATTTGGAGACCAAGCCGAAGGCGACTCCGATCAGGGGGAGTGCTATGGCTGCCAAAGACGTCTTGGCCCAGAAACGGTCTGGACGCGTCATTAAGTCATTCATTGTCTTCCTTCTCTTGGTAGGTGAGCGAGAGCGCTCGGTTAAATCGCCGCGTGGAAGCCGCGCGACCGTTATTCATGTCAAGGCGCTGCGTGCCGCCCCTGACTGGCGCGGCCAGATTTCCTGGTTGATGGAGGTTCTCGCCCTCGCGTCGCCCCGGAAGGTCCTGACCGGGCACTTGGCTACTTGGGGATCAACACCGTGTCGATCACGTGGATCACGCCATTGCTGGCGGCCACGTCGGCGGTAATCACCTTCGCCGCGTCGACGGTGACGCCGCCAGCCGTTGCGATCGTCAACTCGGTACCCTGCACGGACTTGACCTTGCCGGGCTTGA
>CAYYFR010000043.1:0-5963 GCA_964470865.1 uncultured Burkholderiales bacterium
GTGCAGTGAGCTTGGCGCTCGAAACCCGCGGCCTGTGCAAAAGCTTTGGTGCGCTGACGGTTGCGGCCAATATCGATTTCAAGCTCGAGGCCGGCGCGCGCCACGCGCTGATCGGCCCCAACGGCGCCGGCAAGACCACCTTCGTCAACCTGCTCACCGGTCGGCTCGCGCCTTCATCCGGCAGCATCTTGTTAGCTGGCGAGGATGTCACCGGCCTTACGCAATCCGGGCGCGTCAAGCGCGGGCTGGGCCGCACCTTTCAGATCAATACCCTGTTCGGCAACATGAGCGTTCTGGACAACGTGGCACTCGGCGTGGCCGAGCGCTTGGGCTGCGCGGGCCGCTTGTGGAAGCCGGCAAGCGCCTTCGCGGCGGTGCGCGAGGAAGCGCTTCGGCTTCTGGCGATGCTGGGCATCGCGGAAGAGGCCTACGGCACCGTGCAGGGCCTGCCGTATGGCAAGCAGCGCTTAGTCGAGATCGCCATCGCGCTCGGTTTGCGGCCGCGCGTCCTGCTGCTGGACGAGCCGGCCGCGGGCGTGCCCTCGCTTGAGTCGGGCCGCATCCTGGAGGCGCTTGACAGCCTGCCCAGGGAGATCGCGATCCTGATCATCGAGCACGACATGGATCTGGTGTTTCGCTTCGCCAAACGCATCACCGTGCTGGTGCAGGGTGAGGTGCTGTGTGAAGGCACGCCGGACCAAATCGCCAACGATGTGCGGGTGCGCCAGGTGTATCTCGGGGAACAGCATGTCTGACGCGCTCGCTGTTGAAAATCTGTCCAGCGGTTACGGTGCCACCGTCGTGCTCGAGGAGGTCGGCTTCACCCTGCCCGAGCGTGGCTCGCTCGCCGTGCTGGGCCGCAACGGCGTCGGCAAGACCACACTTTTGGCCAGCATCATGGGCCACAGCACCTTCCATGGCGGGCGCATCGCGTATCGCGGCAAGTCGATCGAGCGCATGCCGGTGCACCGGCGGGCGCGGCTGGGCATCGGCTATGTACCGCAGACCCGCGACATCTTTCCTTCGCTGACGGTCGAGGAAAACCTGGCCGTCGCCGGGCGACCGGGCCGCTGGTCGCAGAAGCGCGTCTACGAGCTGTTCCCGCGCCTGGCCGAGCGGCGCTCACACATGGGCAACCAAATCTCGGGCGGCGAGCAGCAGATGCTGTCGATGGGCCGCGCGCTGATGGGCGACCCTGCGCTGCTGCTGTTGGACGAGCCGCTCGAAGGCCTGGCACCGCTGATCGTGGTGAGTCTCTTGGACAGCATCCGTTATTTGATCCGCGAGGAAGGCCTGACGGTGATTCTGGTGGAGCAATCGGCCCGTCTGGCACTGGGTGTCACCGAGCAGGCGCTGGTGCTCAATCGCGGCCGCATCGCGTTTTCCGGCGCCAGCGCCGAACTGCTGGCAGACCCCGATCGACTCACCGCGCTGGTGGTCGCAGGCTGACGCAGCGCGGGCGAGGGGGCGCCTGCGCGCGCTACATGGCCCGCAGGCAGATCAGCACCACACCTGCCATGATCAGCAAACCACCGATGATTTCAGATGCCGCCACTTTCTCCTTGAGCAGTTGGCGCGAGACCGCATAGCTGAAGAGTATCTCGATCAGACCGAGGGTACGCACCTCGGCCACCGCATGTAGCGCCACCGCGGTCAGCCAACCGACCGAGGCGATGCTGCCAAGCGCGCCGGCGGCGACCGACAGCCGCCATTCCCCGGCAAGCGCGCGCAGCGCGCCGGGCTGCCGAAAATAGAGCCACGAGCCCAGCAGCGTGGTCTGCAGAACCTGGGCGCACACCAGTCCGAAGGCCCCGGTCACGAAGGCAGGGGTGTCAGGCAGTGCCAATGCCGCACCGCGATAACCCAAGATCGACAAGGCGAACGCCGTGCCCGACGCGAAACCATAGCCCGCCGCCGGGCTCAGCAAGGAGTCGGCGAGGCTCAGACGTTTGAGCTTGGTGGTGTCCGCTGAAAGAATGATCACGCCGATGGTGGCAATGATCACCGCCAAGATCGCGGTCGACGATACCTGGTCGCCGAGCAGCAGCCAGGCAAGCGGCACCAGTTGCACCACTTCGGTCTTGCTGTAGACCACGCTGACGACGAAATTGCGCTCTGCCATGGCCATCAACAGCAAGGCAGTGGCGATCAGTTGTCCCACCGCACCCAACGTGTTCCACGCGAAGTACTGCCAGGTCGGCATCGGGGTGACGCCTACATATGCAATCACCGCCCATAGCCAGATGCAGGCAAAAGGCAAACCGAATACAAAGCGCACCAGGGTCGCCGGCAACGGCCCCTGGGTGCCGGAGACGCGCTTTTGCGCCGCGTTGCGCAAGGTCTGCGCCGCCGCGGCGATCACCACCAGCAAAATCCAGGTCCAGGGCGGCGGCGTCATGTGCCGCCGTTTGCGGCCAGAGCATGCCTGCAAGTTGTGCCCTGGCGGCGAATGCCATTGACCCGGGAAGACATGTTTTCCTGAAAGTGAAAATCGATCTGAAGTCTAACCGCTTACGTGTTCCTGGCGTTGAGGCGTGCCCACACCCGGGCATGAAGGCGAGGGCGTGATTCGGTGGCACGCTGCCTGAATGCCGGTTCAATGCGCGGCGTCGTCAGGCCGGACTCAGGCGATGGCCTAAACTGCAGGCCGAAACTTCGATTCTTCCAACCACAACTCCGCTTTGATTCCGTCATGAGCCAAACCTTGCGATTCGGCGTATTCGACCATCTCGACGACAGCGGCCTGCCGCTCGCCGACTTCTACGAAAATCGGCTCAAGCTGGTGCAGGCTTACGAGCGGGTCGGCATGCACGTCTATCTCACCGCCGAGCACCACGCCACGCCGCTGGGCATGGCGCCGTCACCGTCAGTATTTCATTCCGCAGTAGCGCAGCGCACCACACGCATTCTGTTCGGGCCGCTGGTGTACACCCTGGCCCTGTATCACCCGCTGCGCCTGGCCGAAGAAATATGCATGCTCGATCACTTAAGCCGCGGTCGTTTCCAGCTGGGGGTCGGGCGCGGCATTTCGCCTTACGAGCTTGGCTACTTCGGTGTGAATCCCGAGGAGGCGCAGGCACGCTACCTTGAGGCGTATGAAGTGGTGATGCAGGCATTGACCGCGTCCCGAAACGGGGCGCGCGAATTGAGCTTCGACGGGCGTTACTACAACTTTCGCGCGGTGCCGCTGACCATGGCGCCGCTTACGGCGCCGCATCCGCCGCTTTGGTACGGTATCGGCAATCCCGACAGCGTGCCCTGGTGCGTGGCCAAGGGCTGCAACGTGGTGAGCAACGGGCCGCTTGATCATGTGCGGGTGGTGACCGATCGCTATCGTGAGCAATGGCGCGCGGCCGGCAATCCGGATGCGACCTTGCCTCTGATGGGCACCACCCGCCACATGGTGATCGCGCCGACCCAACAGGAAGCGACTGACCTGGCGCGGCACGCCTACGCGCGGTGGTACCGGAGCTTCATGGCCCTGTGGGTCAAGCACGGCACCAAGCCCGGTGCCTACTTCCCCTCGACCTGGGATGAACTGGTGGCTGCGGGACGGGCGCTTTCGGGTACGCCGCAAATGGTGCGCGAGCAGCTCGCTTTACAGGTCGAGCGCGCGGGAGTGAATTTTGTTCTTACGCGCTTCGCCTTTGGCGACCTTGCCTTCGAGCAGTCGCTACGTTCGGTGGAGTTGTTCGCCGCCGAAGTGATGCCGTGGATGCGCGACCGCGTCGTGGCCGTTCAGCCTGCTTGGGAAAAAGTTGAATGAGTCCGCAAGGATCAAGAGCCGCTTCTGCAATGTACCGATTCGATTCAAGTCTGCCGTTCGAGCGTCCGCAATACAGGGACTCATTCAGCGTTTTCAGGAGTTGCACATGAACCGACAAATGCTGCTGTCCACAGGCGCGTTTCTCTGCGTCGCCGTCGGGTTACAGGCCCCACCGGCCGCAGCCCAGGCCTGGCCGACCAAGCCGGTCAAGATCATCATGCCCAGCCTGCCCGCAGGCAGCCCGGACCGGGTCACGCGCTTGATCGCCGACAAGCTCTCCGCTCGTTGGGGCCAGCCGGTGGTGGTGGATTACCGGCCCGGCGCCACCACCGTGATCGGCACCGAGGTCGCCGCGCGCGCGCCGGCCGACGGCTATACCTTGCTCTCGACCTTCACTTCCTTCGTGCAGGCGCCGGCGTTGCTGGCAAAGGTGCCGTGGGACCCGGAGCGCGACTTTGTGCCGGTGGTGCAGTTCATCCGCTCCGAGGTGGTGCTGCTGGTCAGGAGCGAGTCGCCCTGGAAGACCCTGCCGGAATTCATTGCCGCGGCCAAAGTGGCCAAGACCGCGGGAGCGCCGCTCAACTATGCTTCGTTCGGCAATGCCTCGTCGTTTCACATTTACGGCGAGGCGCTCAAGCGCGGGGCCGGCATCGACTTGACCCACATACCCTACAAGGGGGAGGCGGCTTCGATCACCGACCTGATCGGCGGGCAGGTCACCAGTTCCTTCAACTCCATCGGCACGGCCATGCCGCACCTGAAAAGCGGCCGCGTCCGCGCGCTTGCGCTGGTGGGTGCGGTGCGCTCGAAAGTACTGCCCGAAGTACCGACCTTCACCGAAGCGGGGGTTCCCAAGCTTGATACCAGCGGCTGGTTCGGCATGTTGGCGCCAGCCGGCACGCCGCGCGCGATTGTCGACAAGATCGCGGCGGATATCGCACAGGTGCTGGCCTTGCCGGAGATTGCCGACAACTTGCGCGGGCAGGGGCTGGAGCCTACCGGCCTTGGGCCGGATGCCTTTGCGCGCTTCATTCGCGAGGATCTGCTGCGCTGGAAGACGCTGACCCAGGAGCTCGGGATTCGCGCCGAAAACTAAAAAACGTTTGTGCTGGTTTCCGCATGTGAGCGACAGGGATATATTGGCATTCCGACTTGACGCAAAGGCCTGGAGCAAGGCGGGCAGGAATTCGATACGCGTTGCGAGCGCTGTGTGGTTGGCTGTTGCCTTGATACCCGGGCGTCCACCAAGGCCAGTCGATTTGCCGCAATAGCAGCAATCGCCCGGATGGCCTGCGGCGGACAGCCACCGGGCCAGACCGGGCGCCGCCCTATTGGAGCAACGATTCCAGGGCTTGGTTGAACGCTTCCGGCTTTTCGTACTGCACCCAATGGCCGGCATCGTCGATCAGGCGAATCTCACGCAGGTCACAGCCGTCCAGCACTTCATGCAGGCGATGAATCTCCTGGCGGGCCAGGGCATCTTCGCGGCCCCAGATGGCAGACACAGGGCACTGCCAGCGGGTCTTGAGCTGCAGCATGATCTTGCCGCGCGCGAGGCGGCGCAGACGTAGGCGGTCGCGGGCAAAATTGGCGGCGTGCAGGGCGACTGCCATGGCGTCGATCGAAGACTCCTTGTGCAACATCAAACGCTTGAGATTGTGGCGGACGGCCCGTTCATTTTCCTGCGGATTCATCTCGCGGGCCAGGGATTGAAGTCCGATCGATGGCCGGTTTAGCCCCAATGCAGGCGGGGCGAGCAGTATCAGGCGCTTGACCAGTTGCGGATGGTGCGCGGCGATCAGCCCGGAAACCAGCGAGCCGAACGAAAAGCCGACCAGGTCGACCGGCTGCCCCTGCGAGCATTGGGCGATTCCGGTCGCGACGTGCTCGAAAATGGAATCCGCATCATGGGCGCCCGGCGGCAGGCTGGAATCGCCACAGCCGGGAAGATCCGGAATCCACAAGGTGCGGCTACGCGCCAGCGCATCGATGTTGCGGATCCAGTGGTTCCAGCTGCCACTGCCACCGTGCAGCAGAACGAGCGCCGGGCCGCTGCCCCAGCGGCGCCATACCGTGGTCTCCTGCGGGCCGCTGGGTGTCGTCGAGTGTGCGGCCATTTGATCCAGCCTTTGTATCTCAGGCAATGTCTGTGCTTGGTGAATCAAGATTTCATCGGTCCCTTGAATGTGAGGACATA
>CAYYFR010000043.1:6063-35458 GCA_964470865.1 uncultured Burkholderiales bacterium
GTGAGGACATAGGGTGAGGACATAGGGTGCGGTGTTGCGATCGGCATGGCGCAGGCGGCAATACGCCACGGTTTCGATGCGCAAAAGGCTTGTGCCGAGACCTGCCCTGCTGACTAGTCAATGATCCTGATCGTCTTGTTCGCCGGGTCCACTTCGACCTTGGCACCGTCTGCAATCATCGAGGTGATGTCGCAGTTAAAGCCGGCCAGCATCGGCACGTCGCCTAAAGCGGCGCCCTGCGCCAGGATCGGGTTGACCGTGTTGAACACGATGGCCGCCGGTATCACGCCGCGCGATTGCATTTCGTGCAGCATCCAGGCGCTTGCCACGCCGCCCTTGGCGGTGTCGAGCACCAGGACGCGGCCGACATAGCTGCGACCGACCAGCTTGTGCGCCGGGCGCGAGAACACGCCGGCAATACGGTCGAGGTCATAGCGAGCCGAAAAGCCGTCGCTGGCGACCATGGCAATGCCTTGCACGGTGCGCCCCATGGCGTGGCGTGCGCTGAAAATCCTGGGTGCGGCGCTCATGCGAGGCTCCCGGATTCTGCGGCGTCGACGCATTCCTCCATCGAGGCCAGCATGGGCTGGTAGCCATAGCCGCCCAGGATGTTGACCATCTTGGCGCTGTTGGTCACCAGACGCTTCCAGCCACGCGCCTCGGCGATTTCACGCGCATATGACTGGTAAAAGCACATGCCGGACAACACCGTGCCGCCGGCCGTTTCGATTGTGCTGGTGTATCCCATGCGGTCGCAATCCGGCTTGACCTGGGGGCTGGTTACCGCCAGCATCGGCACGCGCATGTGGCGGCCGTCGCACAGCCCGGCCAAGTCACGCAATTCCAGCAGGCTCAACTGCGGCGCGGAAAATACCACCACGTCGATCGCCCCATCCCTGCGGTAGGATTTCTGCAGCGCTTCGAAATCGGCGCGCCCGACGCGATGTTGCGGCAGCGACGCGCCAGCCACGTCCGACAGGCGACCCGCCTCGGGTGTCAGGCCCACAAGGTGAAACAGCGCCGTGGAGCCAAAGCTCGCCATCGCCGCACCGAAGTGTTTCAACTGGTCCGAGCCCGGTGCGCCTTCCAGCCCCTCGATCACCGGTACCGCCCAGTAGTTGCCGGCAAGCCGCCCGATGACCCCGCCCAAGGCACCCCATTCATTGAGCGAGACGGGGGTTTGCTCGACGCGCACATGCAGTGTCGCCTGGCGTTGTGCCGGCAAGTGAAAGCCGTAGCGTGGTGTGCGCGCGGTGATGCCGGCGGCCAGTGCGGAAGGTCCGCCTTCGAAGTTCGAGCGCGCGCCACATACTGAATTTGAATAGATCACCACACCAGTGTCGCCAAAGGCGACATGTTCGTTGCGCAACGCCGGCTGCACGGTCTGGTAGTTGATGCAGGTGTCGGTCATCATCACACCGAGCTTGACGAAGGCGGCGATGGCTCGCTCTTCCAGCGTGAGCATCGTCCGGGTGTGGCCGAGAAACGCCGCGTTGGCGAAATCGGTGCCGCGTGGGTCGGTAATGGTGGGAATGCGCACACGGCGCCGGCCCTCTCTGGTGGCGGCAAGCGACTCCAGCCAGCGCACGCCGGCTTCACCCAGGCTTTCGGTGTCGGCCATGATGTGCGCCTGGGTCACTGGCACAAAATCGGCCGCGCCGAAAAAATCGCCGACGGCAATCTGGTGCTTGAGTGCCTGCTGCGCTACCGGGCCCGCAGCGCCGGCGGCGATGTCCTGTTCTTCGTCGTCGAGTTGCATGTTCTCAGTCTATGCTGGCACCGGAATCGCGCACAGCCTTGCCCCATTTGGCAGCCTCGGCACGCTGGAATTCAATGAACGCAAGCCCGGAGAGCGCACGCGGCGCCACCCCGAGCGGCGCAAGTTTCTCGCGCATGGCGCTCCCCAGCACGATCTTTTCGATCTCGCCGGCCAACAGCGTCAGGAGCGGCGGTGGCAGGTTGGCCGGCGCATATACGCCCCACCATGCGGTCGACTCGAAGCCGGGGAAGCCGGATTCGGCGACTGTCGGCAGTTGCGGCAGCACGCCTGAACGCGCAGCGCCCGAGACAGCGAGTGCGCGCAACTTGCCCGAGTTGATGTGTGGCAATACCGATTGCAGGGGATCGAACATCATCTGGATTTGCCCACCCAGGAGATCGGTCACAGCCGGGGCGCTGCCCTTGTACGGCACATGCTGGATGTCGATGCCGGTGGCACTGCGAAACATGACACCGGTCAGGTGCCCGGGGGTGCCGTTGCCGGCTGTGCCATACGCCAGCTTGCCAGGTGTGCGCCTGGCCAGGGCGATGAGCGAAGGAATCGAATCGGCCGCAAGCGAGGGATGAACAACGATCGCCAGCGGCGCCGCGGCCACCAATGCGACCGCAGTGAAGTCGCGCACCGGGTCGTACCCGAGCTTCTTGTAGAGGGAGGGATTGATGGCGTGCGTGCCAACGGTCGCCATCAGGAGCGTCAACCCGTCAGGCGCCGCCTTGGCCACCGCCTCCGCACCGACCGACCCTCCGGCGCCGCCGCGGTTGTCAATGATGACGTTGGCACCCAGCGCCTCGCCCAGCAACTGTGCCAGGGGGCGTGCCACGATATCGGTTGGCCCGCCCGCAGGAAACGGCACCAGAAGGCGAATCGATTTGCCGGTCAGGGTTTGCGCGCATGCCGTAGACGCACCAGCAAGCGCACCCGCAGCCGCTGCGGCAATCATGAATTTTCTGCGCTGCATGTGTACGTTCCCCCTGGAAGACCCGCTATGCCCGCAGTCAGCACCGGGAATCCCGCCCAGCAACCTGTACCACGCGATCCAGCACCGATTCTATATGGCCAAACGCGACGTCGTATGTGTTGCCGCTGTTGGGTTCCGCTGTTGCCGGGCGGCAGCTCCCTGCGGCACATGTGCTGCATGCCAGACCTTCTGCTGGCAGCCACTGGCGACGAGTTACGCCAACCCGGTGATGGTGGTCGACGAGATCGACAAATCGGCTGCCGACGGCACCTACGATCCGCTGGGGGCGCTCTACAGCCTGCTTGTGCACGATACCGCAGCCGAATTCTCAACCGCATGAACGTCTATCAGATCGATGCCCCGGACGAGGCGGCGGCACGCCGCATCGCGACAGTGATCTATCGCGAGATCCGCACCGAACACGACTGGGGCCGGCGTTTTCCGGCCGAGCCCAGCGCGCAGGTGCAAGATCGTCTGGCAAGCCTGTCGCCAGGGCCAGTCATGGTCGAAAGTGCGCCGCGCCCTCCGCCACGCCGTGCACGCAGCGCGCGCGAACCGCGGCGCCGGGTTCTGGTGTCGGGTTACCCGGGGGCCCTGACGCGTTTCGAGCGCGGCTGGCTGGCCGCGCGCCGGTTCACTGTGCTGACGCTGTGGCATGACGAAGTCGCCGCCCTGCGCTGCCCTGCCGACCGTCTGTTCGGTTACGGCAGAATCGCCGGCCGCGCCGACGGTGGCTCGGTTCACACGCCCGAACTCGAAGGCATGAGCGGGGCCGGCATGTGGGTGCTCGAGCCCTGCCGCGCGGGGCAAACTGCCCGCCTGCGTCTTGACGCCGTGCAGTCGGCTTACGTTCATGGACGCTACATGCGCGGCCATGATGTGGGCGCGGCGCTGGAGTTGTTTCGGCACTGAGCGTCGGGACCCACGGCGCCAATTCGTGCGCATCCTGCAAGCGGTTATGATCGGGCCATGAAGACCCGCCATTCCGCTGCCCGTCGCCCGGCCGTGGTTGGTCAGGTGCGCATCATCGGCGGGCAGTGGCGCAGTCGCGTGCTGAAATTTCCCGACCTGCCGGGACTGCGTCCCACGCCTGACCGGGTGCGCGAAACCTTGTTCAACTGGTTGGGCCAGGACTTGACCGGCATGCGTTGCCTCGATTTGTTCGCCGGTAGCGGCGCGCTGGCCTTCGAGGCCTTGTCACGCAATGCGCGCGAGGTGGTGATGGTCGAGCGCGACGCGCGCACGCGCGCGGCGCTGGCGGATTCCGCCGCTCTGCTCGATTGCGCTGCTCGGGCAAGGATCGGCGGCACCGATGCGCTACAATTTTTGGATTCGGGGACTGGCGGGTTCGAACTGATTTTTCTCGATCCGCCATTCGATCGAGGCTTGCTGGAACTTGTCTGGCCGCGCGTCGGTGCGCTGGTTGCACCGGCAGGGATGGTGTATGTCGAATCGGGGTCGCCGTTTGCGCCCGGTGCACCTTGGGTGACCTGGAAGTCGGGCCGGGCGGGTGCGGTTTTCTACCAGTTGGTGAAGCGATCGGAGCAGGTGACGGCAGCCTGAGGCAACGATCCATGAAGGCGCAGGCGCCATGTAGCTGCGAAGCGGTGATTTCTCCCGGTCGGCCTCGACCGGCGGGCTGGGAACAAGGTGATCGACATGAGTTTCGGCAAGATACGCGCAGTGTACCCCGGCACATTCGACCCGTTGACGCGCGGGCACGAAGACCTTTTTCGACGAGCTTCGAAGCTCTACCACGAGGTGATTCTCGGGGTTGCTGACAGCCGTTCGAAACGGCCGATGTTCACTCTCGACGAGCGCATGCAGCTTGCCCGCGAGGCGCTGGCCGACGTTCCGAACTTGCGCGTCGAGGTATTTCGTGGCCTGTTGGTCAATTTCGTCAAGGAGCACGACGCGCAGGTGATTCTGCGCGGCTTGCGCGCGGTGTCGGATTTCGAGTACGAGTTCCAGTTGGCCGGCATGAATCGGCAACTGATGCCCGAGGCCGAAACCATGTTCATGACCCCCTCGGAGCAGTACCAGTATGTGTCGGCCACGCTGGTACGCGAAATCGCCACCCTGGGTGGCGATGTGAGCAAATTCGTGTCGCCCTCGGTCAAGCGCCGGCTCGACGAAAAGCTGGCCAAGACGCCGCGCGAATAGCGCTTCTGCACACGGTCCCGGAGCGCCCGTGGCATTGACCATCACCGATCGTTGCATCAATTGCGATCTGTGCGAGCCCGAATGCCCCAACCAGGCGATAGCGCTTGGAGACGAAATCTACGAGATCGATCCAGCGCGGTGCACCGAGTGTGTCGGGCATTACGAGATACCGCAGTGTCGCGCGGTATGTCCGGTCGATTGCATCCCGCTACACCCCGAATTTGTCGAGTCGCACGCCGAACTGTACAAGAAGTACCTGGCTCTGACCGGCACGGGCCCCTAAAGCGAAACATCGAAACCGGATATGCCTTGGGCAGGCTCCAGCATGTTCTGGTCGAGCATGGCTTCGATTTCCTGGCGCAGGTTGTCCAGGCTCATCACCTGTACGGTCATCAGGCGCTCGGTGTCGGCCAGTTCGTCAATCCGCTCTTCCAGCGTGTCGGTCGCGGCATGGATGCGCCTGATCGATTCAAGCCGGCGCTTTAGCACTTGCTGGCGTTCCTTGATCTGGCCTTCAAGCGGATTCATGACGGCCTTGAGCCAGCCTTCGGTATCGCGATTGGCAATCTCGAACGCCACCTGGATGCGTGAGGCGATAACGTCGAAGAAGCGCCGCGTCAGGGTGCGTTCATAGTTGGTGATCAGCGAAAGTGTGCCAAACCGGCGGTTGAAGCTGTCCTCGACCCGATCGAGTTCCTTGAGATAGCGGTGCATCGAAAACGCCTGGGGCATCGCCAGTTTCAGCTTGAAATCCTCCGAGTAGCGCTGGTACATCGCCGCCATCATGTCGGTGATCTCGGCTACGATGCGGTTGGAGGTTTCCAGCAACAGGCGGTTGTGGGTGAAGAAGCTGCGCATGGCGTCGAGCATGCCGGCCGAGAAGGTGGCCGCATTGATACCCTCCCGGGTCTTGGCGACCTGGGCCTCATAGGCATCGCGGCCGAGGTGCGAAAACAGGGAATTGGTGCTGCGCGCCAGCACGCTGCGGATCGCCTGGAACTGCATCAACCCGCGTTCGAACTGCTCTTTCTCCAACTTGATCTTCGCCAGCATGGCCTGCAGCACGCCCTGATTCTTGCCTTGCAGCCCGCCTAGCTCGGCGCGTTGTTCCTTGACACTGCCGACCCGGGTGGCGAGCAGCGCCTGCGCAGCGCCAATGATGTCATGCATCTGGTCGGCCACAAAGTCGCGCACGATGTCCTGTTTGGCCGGGATCAGCTCTTGCGACAATGCCGTTTCCAGACGTGGCAGCCGACTGCGCGCCAGCAATTCCGGATCGTTTTGGATCTTGGCCACCAGGCCCTTTTGGGCGGAAATTGGAAACACGCTGTCGGCGGCCAAGCCCAGTGTGGCCGCCACCTGGCTTACCTGGCGCTCGATTTCACCCTCGATCTCGGCGCCGGTCTTGAGCTCGTCCCACATGCTGTCGATTTTGTTCAATACCGCCATGCGGCCGCGCCCGGCGCCAGCGGCGCCGATATGCTCACGCCAGATCTGGATATCGGATTTTGTGACCCCGGTATCAGCCGCCAGGATAAACAAGACCGCGTGCGCATTCGGAATCAGATTGAGAGTGAGCTCGGGCTCGGACCCGATCGCATTCAATCCTGGCGTGTCCAGGATCACCAGGCCCTGCGCCAGGAGGGGGTGTGGAAAGTTGATGATTGCGTGGCGCCAGGCAGGTATCTCAACGGTGCCGTCGGGGGCTACGGTGGCCCTTGCGTCCAAATCCTTTTCGTCGAACAGCCCGTATTGCCGCGCCACTGAAACCCGCACGCGTTTAGTCTGGCTGACCTGACGGAAGGCTTCAAGCATGGCGTCGCCCGAACTGGTGTCGAGGGCGAATACGGTCCAGGCGTCCGGATACTGCTTGAAATGCGCAACGCTCGAGTGCTTGCCGCGGGTGTCGATGGGCAGCAGGCGTAGTTGGGGTGGGTCGCCGTCGTTGTACAGCAACTCGGTCGGGCACATGGTGGTGCGCCCTGCTGAAGAGGGGAGGATGCGCCTGCCGTAGTCGGCGAAAAAGATGGCGTTGATGAGTTCGGACTTGCCGCGCGAAAACTCGGCGACAAAGGCAATCGACAGTTTGTCTTCGGCGAGGCGATCCAGCACGCGCTGGATGCGGGTGATGCCCTGCACATCGGCGATGCCGTTTTCACCCATCCAGTCGCGAAAACGCATGATCGCCTGTCCCAGGGCGAAGCGCCACGAACTGTATAGCTGAAAGCGCTCGACGAGGTTGACGCCGTTCATGGGGCGATGCTTCTGGAGACGATCAGTTGCGATAGGGATTGGCAGGCGTAACCAGCGGAAATTATCGCATGCCGTGCTTGCCGCCTTGGCTTTTTGGCGGTGCGGGAGACGGCTGTGCAAGCATGCGGCAAGCCTGCGTCAAAGCGGCGGCGCCCCGGTGCGACAGGCTGCCAGGGGCTGCTTCATTCGACACAGCAGATTCCATGGGCTTCTTCCGCGCCTGATCAATGCTGGCATTTCACGCAGTAGAACGTTGCGCGCTGGCCCTGCACCGCACGCCGGATCGGCGTGGCGCAGATCCGACATGGCAAGCCTTCGCGGTTGTATACAAAGTATTCGAGCTGGAAGTAACCCGGTCCGTCGTTGCTGGAAAAATCGCGCAGTGTGCTGCCGCCCTTGGCGATTGCGGCCGACAGTACTGCGCGAATTTCCGGAACCAGGGTCGCGTAACGCTTGAGGCTGATGCGGCCGGCGGATGTTTTCGGGTGGATGCGCGCGCGAAACAGCGATTCGCTGGCGTAAATGTTGCCCACCCCGACCACAGTATCGCCCGCCAGCAGCACCTGTTTCACGCTGGCGGCGCGTTTGCGGGTTGCGTTGTACAAGAGCTCGGCGGTGAATTCGGCTGTCAGTGGTTCCACTCCCAAGGATGCGAGCAGCGGATGGCTGGCGACAGGGCCTGCCGTAGCCGGATGCCACAACACCGCGCCGAAACGTCGCGGGTCGGTCAGGCGCAAGACTTGTCGACCCACCTGCAGATCGAAATGCGCATGTTTGGCCGCCGGCGCGCGCGCTGCGACAAAGCGTAGCGAGCCGGACATGCCCAGATGAATGATCAACCAGCCACGCGCAGCGCCGCCCGCAGCACAGGCCAGGAGCAGATATTTGCCTCGTCTATCCACGCTCGTTATGCGCAGGCCGCGCAGCAACCGCGGCAATTCGGGATCGACCGGCCAGCGCAGTCGATGATCGCGGATTTCGACATTGGCGACGACGCGGCCTTCGAGTCCGGGCGCGATGCCTCGCCGTGTAACCTCGACCTCTGGAAGTTCGGGCATGTTTGCTGTCTTTTTTGCGTGGCGCTGCTGTAATATCTTGAAGAACGGGCCGAACTATACCGGTCAGACGTTGCAAAGATGAAAAACCCGATGACTTCGAAGCTCATTGTTGCTTCCGTGCTGTGCCAGTTGTTGCTGCTTGGGGCCTGTGCCCCGTTGCCCAAGCCTGTCGCGGAAGAACCGTCCGCGCCAGTAAGGGTCGCGCAGGCGCCGTCGGCCCAGCCAGTGCCCACACCCGCACCGGCGCCCGCCACACGCGCCCCGCGCGGTGTTCCAAGAATCTCCGGGGCGGTGTCGCAAAATCTTCCCAGTGTCGAACTGACACCTGGCCTGCTATATGAACTGCTGGCCGCCGAAATCGCCGGCCAGCGCGGTGCGGCGGCGATTTCGCTGGCCAAGTATCTCGAGCTGGCGCAGCGCACACGTGATCCGCGCATCGCCAAACGCGCTGTCGAGATTGCGTTTTTCGAGCGCAACAACGAAAAGGCGCTCGAAGCCGCGCGCCTTTGGGTGTTGGCGGATGCGCAAAACATGGAGGCGCGTCAAACCTTGGCCGGCCTGCTGATCGCCTCAGGCTTCAGTGAAGAAGCGTTTCCGCATCTGGAGCGACTGCTGGCGGCCGGGTCCACCAATGTTGCAGAAGGTTTCTTGCAGTTCAACCGCCTGCTCGCGCGCGGCGGGAACCACAAGGCCACGCTGGCCATCATTCAGCGCCTGGCGGCACAGCATCCGGAAGTGGCCGAGGCCCATGGTTCGGTGGCGCAGGCCGCCGCCAACGCCGGCGAGGATGAGTTGGCGATACGCGAGGCGCGGATCGCCAGCAAGCTCAAGCCCGAATGGGAGTTTCCGTCCTTGCTGGCAGCGCAATTGCTGTCCAAGCGTTCGCCGGTCGAGGCCAGCGCGGAGTTGCGCGCCTATCTGCTGCGCAACCCTGGTTCGTCTGAAGCAAGGATGGCGTACGCCCGCTCCCTCATCAGCGAGAAAAAGTACACCGAGGCGCGCAGCGAGTTCCAGCGGATCGAACGCGACTTTCCTAACAATCCGGACGTGCTTTACGCACTGGGATTGCTGGCGCTGGACGCCAAGGACTATGCCAGCGCGGAATCCTCCCTCACCCGGCTGCTGGGCCAGCAACCGCGCGATCCCAACCTGGTTTATCTGTATTTGGGCCAGGTGGCAGAGGAGCAGAAAAAGTTCCCGGAAGCGCGCGCCTACTATGGCAAGGTTGGTCGCGGCGATCAATATTTCGCCGCGCAAAGCCGGATCGCGCGCAGTTTCGCCAGGGAAGGCAAGGTCGGTGACGGTCGCGCGCATCTGCAATCGGTGGTGGCGACCTCGAATGACCAGCGGGTCCAGATCATCCTGGCCGAAGCGCAGATGCTGCGCGAGGCAAATCAGAACCGCGCCGCCTTTGAGGTGCTTGAAAAGGGGCTGGAACGCCTGCCCAATCACCCTGATTTGCTGTACGACTTCGCGATGGCGGCGGAGAAGGTAGAGCGCATGGATTTGCTCGAGGCGAACCTCAAGAAAGTGATCCAGTTGAAACCTGACCATGCACACGCCTACAACGCGTTGGGTTATTCGCTGGCCGATCGCAACGAGCGCCTGACCGAAGCCCGCGACCTGATCGAAAAGGCCTTGAAGATGGCGCCGGACGATGCCATGATCATCGACAGCATGGGCTGGGTCATGTATCGCCTGGGTGACCTGCCGCGCGCCTACGAGCTGCTCAAGCGCGCCTATACCCTGATGCCGGACGCGGAAATCGGCGCGCACCTGGGCGAGGTTCTGTGGAAGCTGGGGCGGGTCGCCGAAGCCGAACGAGTGTGGAGCGATGCGACCGCGCGCGCACCGGACAACGAAACCCTCAAGAACACCATCAAACGGCTCAAACCTTGATTGTCGAGCAGCGCGGCCTTGCGCAACCGGGGCGATGCGGCCTGGTATTTGTGCTGCTCGCTGCTTGCTTGTCCGCTGCCTGTACGACGCCGGGCGGACCCGCGCAGGGTGATGCCGGTGCCGATGTGCTGCAAGGTTCGGCGCAGTCGACCTCGTTCGTTCTCGAAGGTCGCCTTTCGGTGCGATACGGCGACGACAGCCTTGCCGGCAAGATTGCCTGGAACCACCAGCCCTTGCGGGACGACATTAGCCTGGCTTCGCCTCTGGGCAACCAGTTGGCGCAGATCACGCGCGACGCCTCCGGGGTTGTACTGACCGACAGTCGGCTGCAGCAGGTGCGTGCGGATGACGCCGAAACCCTGACAGAGCGGCAACTCGGCTGGCGCTTGCCCCTCTCTGGCCTGACCGACTGGGTGCGGGCGCGCGTATCGGCCGATGGTGAGGCGCGGCGCGATTCCGCAGGGCGCCTGGTTCACCTGAGCGAGGCCGGATGGGAGATCGAGTTCGCCTATGAGAGTGATCAGGCGCGCCGCCCGCGCCGCCTGATCATGTCATATGTGCGTGCGCTGCGGCCGTTGGAGATACGCTTGGTGATCGATACCTGGGCCGGTTGATTTGCCGGATGATACGATCGTGCTCAAGCTTGATGGGTGCAAGGTGATGCAATGCCGAAGCGGGCTCGATCCCTGAGCTGCCCCATCCTCAATGTGCGCGACCGGCCGCGTGCCGGGGCACGTGCTGCCGGGGCGCGCACTTTCGCTGGTGTGGGCCGATGAAACCGCAGTCATTCGCCGCGCCTGCGAAGCTCAATCTCTTTCTTCACGTGGTCGGGCGGCGTGCCGACGGCTACCATCTTCTGGAGTCGGTTTTTCAATTGCTCGATTTCGGTGACACGCTGGACGTCACCGTGCGCAGCGACGGCGTGCTCCGGCGCACCCTCGATCTGCCCGGCGTAGCTGTGGAAGACGATCTGGCAATGCGCGCGGCGCAATTGCTCAAGCGACATGGTGGCAGCGTGCTGGGCGCCGATCTTGCCCTGACCAAGCGCATTCCGATAGGCGGCGGGTTGGGGGGCGGCAGTTCCGATGCCGCCACCACCCTGCTTGCGTTGAACCGCCTGTGGAACCTTGATTTGCCACGCGCCGAACTGGCGCGGCTCGGATTGACCCTGGGGGCCGATGTGCCGTTTTTCATTTTCGGGCAGAACGCCTTCGCGCGCGGGATCGGTGACGACCTCTTTCCCGTGGAATTGCCTCTGCGCTGGTACGTGGTTTTGGTGCCGCCGTGTTCGGTACCGACGGCTGCGATTTTTCGTTCCACCGATTTGACCCGAAACTCCAAATCTGTCAAAATAGAAGACTTTCCTGCTGGGGAATGGTGGTTTCCGGTTGCGGGGTTCCGGAACGACCTTGAGGCGGTGGTGTGTGCGGAATTTCCGGCAGTTGCGCGGGCACTGGAGTGGTTGCGCGGTTTCGACGCCGGTGCGCGGAATACGGCGCGAATGTCGGGGTCAGGTTCCTGTGTTTTCGCGCCTTTCGATTCGCAAGAAGAGGCACATGCTGTGCTGGCTCAAAAGCCGTCGGATTGTGCAGGGTTTGTCGCTTCAGGCCTGGCGCGGCATCCGCTTAAGGATTTCGCGCGCGACTGAGGCGGTGGTTCGTGGTTCCGGATTGGCGCGAATTCCGGGTTTGCTGTCTTGAGCATTTGTCGCGCAAGAGTTTTACGGATGGGGAGTCGCCAAGTTGGTTAAGGCACCGGATTTTGATTCCGGCATTCGAAGGTTCGAATCCTTCTTCCCCAGCCACCTTATCTGTTGATGCGCAAGCGCGGTACCGCCCGCGTCAGCGCCGGTCTTTTCGCGGTCCTGCGCCATGTCCAATGTAAACCTGATGGTGGTGTCCGGCAACGCCAACCCCTTGCTTGCCAAGGATGTGGCCAGGCGGCTTTCGATCCCGGTCGGGCGCATCAGTGTGGGGCGTTTTTCCGACGGTGAGGTCAACGTCGAGATTCTCGAAAACGTGCGCGGGCGCGATGTTTTTGTGCTGCAGTCGACCTCGGCGCCGACCAACGACAACCTGATGGAGATCATGGTCATCGTCGATGCCTTGAAGCGCTCGTCGGCGGCGCGCATTACCGCGGCGATCCCGTATTTCGGCTACGCGCGCCAGGATCGACGCCCGCGTTCGGCGCGAGTTGCAATTTCGGCCAAAGTGGTGGCCAACATGCTCGAGGCGGTGGGCGTCGACCGCGTCCTCACCATGGACCTGCATGCGGACCAGATACAGGGTTTTTTCGATATCCCGGTCGACAATATTTATGCCGCGCCGATCCTTTTGGGCGACGTATGGAAACAGAACTTCGATGACCTGATCGTGGTGTCGCCCGACGTTGGCGGTGTGGTGCGCGCGCGCGCCCTGGCCAAGCGCCTTGAAAGCGACCTGGCGATCATCGACAAGCGGCGGCCCAAGGCCAACGTGTCGGAAGTCATGAACATCATCGGCGAGGTTGATGGCCGCACCTGCGTGATCATGGACGACATGGTCGACACCGCGGGCACGCTTTGCAAGGCCGCCGAGGTACTCAAGGAGCGCGGCGCCAAGCGGGTGGTGGCGTATTGCACGCACGCGGTGCTGTCGGGCAACGCGGTGCAGAAGATCACCGTGTCGCCGCTCGATGAGCTGGTGGTGACTGACACAATCGCACTGCGCGACGATGCGCGCGCGTGCAACAAGATTCGGCAGCTCTCGGTGGCCGAACTGCTGGCGGAGACAATCCGCCGCATCAACTCCGAGGATTCGGTGAGCAATTTGTTCATCGATTGAAGAAGGCGGCCGGGTGGCCGCTCTTGCAGTTCATTTTTGCTTCAAAAACACGCGCGAGTTTCTGGTCGCGGAAATGTGCGCTTAACGGAGAATCACCATGAAAATCGAAGTCACTGCTTCCACGCGCAATTTGCAAGGTACGGGTGCGAGCCGCCGCCTGCGTCGCGCCGGCAAGGTTCCAGGTATCGTGTACGGTGGCCCCAAACCTGCCGCCAACATCGAAATCGACCACAATCCATTGTTCCACGCGATGCGCAAGGAGGCGTTTCATGCCTCGATCCTCGATCTCAAGATCGACGGTCAGCTTGAGCAAGTGCTGTTGCGCGATTACCAGATGCATGCATTCCGTCAGCAGATCCAGCATATCGACTTCCAGCGTGTGGATGCCAATCGCGAGATCAACATCCGCGTGCCATTCCACTTCGTCAACGCCGAGAACTCGCAGGCCGTGAAGTTTGGCGGGGCGATCGTTTCGCACATCATGAACGATGTCGAGATCGCCTGCCTGCCAAAAGACCTGCCGGAATTCATCGAGGTGGATCTTCAGGAAATCGCTGCCGGCAATGCCTTCCACATCAAGGACCTGAAGCTGCCGGCCGGCGTGCGCGCGATCACCCGCGGCAACGACAACCCGGTGATCGCCAGCGCCATGGTGCCGGGTGGCGAGAAAGAGGAAGAAACCGCCGCCGCGGCGGCTGCTGCCGAGGTGCCGGCTAGCGCGCAGAAAAAGCCGGCGGATGCTGCTGGCGCCAAGTCTGCTCCGGCGGCTAAGGCGGCCGCACCGGCCAAGAAGGAAGTCAAGAAGGAAACCAAGAAGGAAGCCAAGAAGTAACAGCCATTGGTCCGAACGCTTCGCGGCGGACCAATTCGTCCCATTCATGCGGTGCTTCGCGCTGCATAATTCGACGGGGCCCCTGCGCAAGCCGGGGCTTTTTTAGTTTATGGCCATCAGGTTGATCGTGGGCTTAGGCAACATCGGGGCGGAATACGAGGACACTCGGCACAACGCGGGGTTCTGGTTGGCCGACGCGGTGGCACGCGCGTGCGGCGCCCACTTTCGCAACGAGAAGGGCTTTTTCGGAGCGGTCGCCAAGGTCGGCGTAACCTATCTTCTCAAGCCTTCTACCTTCATGAACCGCTCGGGCCAGGCGGTAGCGGCGCTGGCTGGTTTCTACAAAATCGCGCCGGAGGAAATCCTGGTGGCGCACGATGAGCTTGACCTGCCGCCTGGCGCGATCAAGATGAAGCAGGGCGGCGGCCACGCCGGACACAACGGTCTCAAGGATATCCAGGCGCGGCTCGGCAGTACCGATTTCTGGCGCATTCGCATCGGCGTCGGCCATCCGCGCGAACTCGGCCTGGCGCAGGAAGTCGTCGACTTCGTATTGCACCGTCCGAGTCGCGAGCATTTGCAACTCATCGAAGAATGCATCGGCCGCGCTGCGCAGGTGATGCCGGAGGCGATCGCCGGAAGGTTGGCGGTGGCGGTCATGAAGCTGCACGCCAAGAAAAAGCCGGCGTGACGCGCGCGTTCACGGTCAAGCTGGGCCGCCGCGCGCGGGCACACATTGCGCGTGACGGCTTGCGACCCGCGGATATAGCCTGCATCCCGGCCGCCGCCGGCGGGCCCAAAGGTCTGGTCCTGATGCCGCTGGATCGCTGGTTGTTCGGCCAATGGCTGCGCGACGCCACCGACTTGACCTTGATTGGAGCCTCGATCGGGGCGTGGCGCATGGCGGCAGCTGCGCATGAGGATCCGGTGGCGGCGCTGCTGGAACTCGAACGTGGCTACATCGAGGATCAGAACTACGGCCATAAACCCGGACCTGACGCGGTCGCCGCGTTGATGCGTGCGAATGTGCACGCCGGGTTTGGTCGATGGCGTCCGCGCGACAACCTGAGCTTGAGAGTGCTGACAGCGCGCGCCGCCGGAGTGCTTGTGCACAACAATTCGCGCGCCGCCTTCGGCCGGGTGGCTCTGGCCAATGTACGCGGACGCGCGTATCTCGCGCAGCACTTGAGGCGGGTGGTCTTCAGCCGCGGGCCACGGGCCACCGCAACCGATGCGCTTTTCAGCGCGGACGCGTTCGGGCTCATCCATGTGCCGCTCACCCCGCACAATGCGCTCGAAGCGCTGCTTGCGTCCGGTTCGATTCCGATCAGAAGCCAGGCGGTGCGGGATATTCCCGGTGCGCCCGAGGGTACCTACTGGGACGGCGGCCTGATCGACTATCACCTCTATCTGCCGTATCAGCGCCTTGATCGCCTGACGCTATACCCGCATTTCAGCGCCAGCGTGACGCCCGGATGGCTCGACAAGTTCCTGCCGTGGCGCAAGCAGGGCGTGCGTGGCCGGGGCAGCGATTGGCTTGCCAGCATGATCTTGATTGCACCATCGCCCGACCTTGTTGCGCGATTGCCCAACGGCAAGCTGCCGGACCGCAATGATTTTTATCGCTACGGTGTCGACCATGCGGCGCGCATCGCGACGTGGCGGCGTGCGCTTGCCGAGTGCGCGCGCTTTGCCGACGAGGCCGCAGCATGGCTTGAACATCCCGATTTATCTTTCGCCCAATCCCTTTAGGAAGCACCATCATGAGCGTCAAATGCGGCATCGTCGGATTGCCCAACGTCGGCAAGTCCACGCTATTCAACGCCTTGACCAAGGCCGGCATCGCGGCCGAGAACTATCCGTTTTGCACCATCGAACCCAACGTGGGCATCGTCGAGGTGCCCGACGCGCGCCTGGCCGTACTGGCCGCGATCGTGACGCCGCAGCGCGTGCTGCCGGCCGCGGTCGAGTTCGTAGACATTGCCGGGTTGGTGGCGGGAGCTTCCAAGGGTGAGGGCTTGGGCAACCAGTTTTTGGCCAACATCCGCGAAACCGACGCCATCGCACACGTGGTGCGCTGCTTCGAAGACAGCAACGTGGTGCACGTCAATGGCCGCGTCGACCCAATTGCCGATATCGAGACCATCAACACCGAATTGGCCTTGGCCGACCTGGCCTCGGTCGACAAGCAGTACAGCCGCTATTCGAAGATTGCCAAATCCGGCGGCGACAAGGAGGCGCAGCGCATCGTAGCCCTGCTCGAAAAGATTCAGCCGGTGCTGAACCAAGCCAGGCCGGCGCGCAGCGTTGCGTTGACCAGGGAAGAGCGGGAATTGCTCAAGCCTTTGTTCCTTTTGACGGCCAAGCCCAGCATGTATGTGGCCAATGTGTCGGAATCAGGCTTCGAGAACAACCCGATGCTGGAGCGGGTGCGCTCGCATGCCGCGGCCGAGCACGCCCCGGTGGTGGCGGTGAGTTGCGCCATCGAGGCGGAAATCGCCGGTCTGGATGATGCGGACAAGCTCGATTTCCTGAAGGAAATGGGCATGACCGAGCCCGGCCTGAATCGCGTGGTCAGGGCCGGCTATGCGCTGCTTGGACTGCAGACCTACTTCACCGCGGGCGTCAAGGAAGTGCGCGCCTGGACCGTGCAGGTAGGCGCCAGCGCGCCACAGGCAGCGGGTGTGATCCATACCGACTTCGAAAAGGGCTTCATCCGAGCTGAAGTCATCGCCTATGACGACTACGTCGCCTGCAAGGGTGAGCAAGGCGCCAAGGATCGCGGCAAGATGCGCGTGGAAGGCAAGGAGTACATCGTCAAGGATGGTGATGTGATGCATTTCCGGTTCAACGTCTGAGCACTGGCGATCGGCACATGCTGGTTTGCCGCGGGACCTGCGCTACACTTTGTCACGTGAATCCCTCGCTTGGTGAACCATGAAAATCCTCAAATGGCTGGTCGTCGGTGCGGGCGCACTTGTCGCCTTGCTGATTGTTGCGGTCGCCATCATCAGTGCGACCTTCGACCCGAACAAGTTCAAGGAAGACATCACCAGGCTGGTGCAGGAGAAGAAGCAGCGCACTCTTGGCATTCCCGGCAACATTTCGCTCAAGGTGTTTCCCAAGCTCGGGGTCGAGTTGGGCCAGGTGACGCTGTCGGAGTTCAACAGCGACAAGCAGTTCATGAAGCTTGAGCGCGCCAAGCTTTATGTCGACTTGCTGCCCTTGTTGAAGAAGGAGCTGCTGGTCGACCGCATCGAAGTCGATGGCCTGGTTGCCAATGTCATCAAGAGGCGTGATGGCAAGTTCAATTTCGATGATTTGCTGTCCAAGGATGAAAAGCAGGACGACAAGCTGAAGTTTGACGTCGAAGGCGTCAAGCTCAGCGGTGCCGCCGTTACTTATCGCGACGAGGCCAGCGGTCAGGCGATTTCACTTGCGCAGCTCAATCTGACGAGTGGCCGCATCGCCGACAAGGTGCCGGGCAAGATCGACTTGACCGCGAAGATCGAGGGCAGCAAACCCTCGATCACCGCGCAACTGAATGTCGTCGGTGGCATCCTTTTCGACCTGGAAAAGAAGCAGTACGCGTTTTCGTCTCTCGAGGCCAGGGCCGCAGGGTCGGTTCGCCAGGCTGCCGAAAAGGGCAAGCCGGGGCAGGACCTTGCAGGGCTGGATGCGAAGCTATCCGCCGGTGAACTCAAGTTCGATGGCAATACGCTGGCAATCGATGCGCAAAAACTTGCGGTCGAGGCGCGCGGCACTCTTGATCGGGAACCGTTCGAGATCAAGCTCAGCGCGCCGAAGCTTGCGGCCAACGGCAAGACGCAGGCCGTCTCTGCGGAGAAACTGGCGCTCGAGGCCAAGGGTCGGCGCGGCACCGAATCCGGTTCGGTCAAGCTTGATGCGGCTAAGTTCGAGGCCGATACCGCAAACCACAAGTTCGCCATCGAAGGCCTGGTGGCCAGCGGTTCGGGCGCGATGCCCGGGCTTCTGCTCAATGATTTCAAGGCCAGGGCGCCAAAGCTTGTGGTCAATCTAGGAGCTGGTCAGATCGCACTCGATGGCGTCACGCTCAACGCGGTGGGCAAGCGCGGCGACGAGGGTTTCGATCTGAAGATCGACGCGCCGAAGCTGGCGGTCAACAAGGATTCCGCGAGCGGCGAGGCGATCACCGGTAGCCTCAAGCTCTCTGGTCGCGAACTGGTCGATGCGAAATTCAGCCTGGGGGAAGTCAAGGGCTCGGCCAAGGCGCTGACCGTGGGCCGAATTGCGCTGGACATCACGCAGGCGAAATTCGGCGACACCGTGATCTCGGGCAGCATCAACACCACGCTTAACGCCAACCTCGAAGCACGACAATTCGATTTGCCGCGCTTGGCCGCCGATCTCACGGTTGCCAATCCGCAAATGCCGATGAAGAGCGTGAAGTTGCCGATCAACGGCAGCCTGCGCGCCGACTTGACGCGCGAGACCGCCAGTGCGGACCTGGCGACCAAATTCGACGAGAGTGCCATCCAGGCCAAGGTGGGCATGGCGAAATTCAAGAATGCGGCGATCACTTTCGACATCAATGTCGATCGTCTGAACGTCGACAAGTATTTTCCGCCAAAGGCACCCGGCGAGGCAGGCAAGGGTGCGCCGCCGGCGCTGGAAAAGCCGTTCGACCTTTCTGGCCTGAAAGCACTGAATGCCAGCGGAACGATCAAGGTCGGCCAGTTGCAGGTCAACAACGTTAAGGCTGCCAACGTCAGCATGGTGATCAAGGCCGCAGGCGGCAAGCTTGACGTCAATCCGCTCAACGCGGGCCTGTATCAGGGCACGCTGGCCGGTGCCGTGAGTGTCAATGCGGTCAGCAATTCCTTCGCGATACGCCAGACCCTGACAGGAGTGAACATCAACCCCTTGATGAAGGACGCGATCAACAAGGACATTCTCGAAGGGCGCGGCAACGTGCTGCTCGACATCACTACCACTGGCAATACGGTCACTGCGCTCAAGAAAGCCCTCAACGGATCCACCGAGATCCTGCTCAAGGACGGTGCCTACAAGGGTATCAACCTCGCCAAGTCGTTTCGCGAAGCCAAGGCGGCGCTGTCGCTCAACAAATCGAAAGTCCAGGAAGCGCGCAAGGAAGACAAGACCGATTTCACCGAGATGAAGATCAGTGCGCAGATCAGGAACGGCATAGCCACTTCCACCGACCTGGACGCCAAGTCCCCCTTCGTGCGCCTGGGCGGCGCGGGCACGGTTGACATTCCTGCGGGGGCGATGAACTACCTGGCCAAGGCGACGGTGGTCAATACTTCAGGGGGGCAGGATTCCAAGGATCTGGCGGCGTTGAAGGGTCTTACCATCCCGGTCAAGATCAACGGGCCATTCGAGGCGCTCAAGTACGATGTGCAGTACGGCGCGGTGGCAGGCAGCCTGGCGACTGAAAAGGTCAAGGATGCCGTCAAGGACAAACTGGGTGAAAGACTCGGTCTTGGCAAGCCGCAGGACAAGGCGGCCCCTGCACCCGGGCAAGCGACAGCGCCGGCGCCACAGCAGTCACCGCAGCAGTCACCGCAAGACAAGGCCAAAGAGAAGCTTCGGGGATTGCTTGGCCGTTAAGCGTCGTGTGCGGGCCGTTGTCGCAGGCAGGCTCGAATCGTCGCGCGTGCAAAGTGGCACTGCCGCGGCGGGCGATCACGCGCTTAGCTCTGGTGGTGCCGCCAATGGCGCGTTTGCCGATCGCGTGATCGCGTGGCAGCGGCTCCATGGCCGCCACGACTTGCCGTGGCAAAACACCCGCGATCCGTACCGCATCTGGCTGTCCGAAATCATGCTGCAGCAGACCCAGGTGGCGGCGGTGATCGGCTATTACCAGCGCTTTCTTGACCGTTTTCCGGATCTGCAAGCGCTCGCCACGGGCGCGGCCGACGAGGTCATGCGCCTGTGGAGCGGTCTCGGCTACTACAGCCGGGCACGCAATCTGCATCGCGCCGCCGGCATCATCGTGGACGAATGCAAGGGGGAGTTTCCGGCGACGCAGGCGGATTTGATGCGGCTCCCCGGCATCGGGCGCTCGACTGCGGCGGCGGTGGCCGCTTTCGCATTCGGACAGCGCGCAGCCATCCTCGATGGCAATGTGAAGCGGGTATTTGCGCGTTACTTTGGTATAGAGGGTTACCCCGGGCTCCCGGCGGTCGAAGCGGTCTTGTGGGAGCGCGCCGAGGCGCTGCTGCCCAAGCGTGGCCTTGAGCCTTATACCCAGGGCCTGATGGATCTCGGGGCGACGCTGTGTACCCGTACTCGACCGCGCTGCCCGGCCTGCCCGCTGGCCGCCGATTGCGTCGCACAGGTGCACGGCCGCACTGCCGAATTGCCGCACAAGCGGCCGCGCAAGCCGCTGCCGCGCCGTTCCTGCGTGATGCTGGTGATGCAGTACCGCGGGCAGGTTCTGCTGGAGCGTCGCCCGCCGGCCGGCATCTGGGGCGGCCTCTTGTGCCTGCCGCAGGCCGACGATCTTGCGGCTGCTCGAAACTTGGCCGAAACGCTTGGCGCGGATTGGCATGGGCATACAGCGCTAGGCGAGATCGAGCACGGTTTCACCCACTACCATCTGACGATCCGGCCAGTCAGCCTCAGCCAACCTGCATCCTCGGCCAAGAATGTGGCACGCGAGCCGCGCTACTCATGGATGCCGCTTTTACAGGCACTCGATGCCGGCTTGCCGTCACCGGTCAGAAAGCTCTTGCTTGCACTTGAGAAAACGCTGAATAAGTCCCTGGAATGCAGGCTATCGAACGGAAGGCCCCTTTAAATCACCGGGTTGCAAAAGAAGATTTCTCAACCTACGGACTTATTCGGTGTTTCCTTGACGATGGGCCGCTGTTTGCCTGAACGTGGTGCGCAGCAGGCCGTCAGCGTGCGCGGCCTCGCTGGTGCTACTTGAGACCCTGCTGCTCGAGAAAACGTCGAATGATCTCCAGGCGCATGTCGGCATCCTCAAGTTCCATCAGCCGCTGTTTGGCCACCGGCGCAATCGGCAACAGCTCGGCCAGCCGATTCGACAACCACCCGGCGTCGCCGAAATTGTAGGGTTCGGCGATCACTCCAGCCGGCAGTTTCGGCAAGATCGATTGCAGAACCGCCCCGCAGGCGACGAATTCGGGGCGCACCAGTACGCTGGCATCGTCGTCAAGCGGGTGTGCCCTGGCTTGAATCAAGCCGTCGGATTTGGCCTGCATGGACTCGATTCGAAAGCGACGGGTACCCGATGTCTTGATGTGCAGGACGCCGAGTTGCTGCATGTCCCAGTCGCGAATCTCGGCCAGGCAGCCTACTTCGTGCGGTACCGCGGGCGAGCCGACCTCGACCCCTTCCTTGATCAGGCAAACACCAAAAGGTGTGCCGCGCTTCATGCATTCGCGCGTCATGTCTACATAGCGTGCCTCGAACACGCGCAGCGGCAAGAGACCGCCGGGAAACAGCACGGTGCCGAGTGGAAAAATCGGCAACTGCGACCAGTCCGGGTCGCTGCCGGCAGTGGCGCCGGACCCTGCGCGCGACGCAGTCAAGAGTTCCTGACCTCGCGATGACGAACCAGGATTTCAGCGCCGATCTTGCCGGTGCCGCGCTTCTGGAAGCCGGCAGCCAGGCGCTCGGCAAAGTACACCGAACGATGTTGGCCACCGGTGCAGCCTATCGCCACTGTCAGGTAATGCCGATTGTCGCGGGCGAACGAAGGAAGCCATTTCGCCACGAACTGATCGATGTCGGCCAGCAGTTCCTGCGCCGTCGGGGTGGCGTCGAGGAAAGCGATCACCGCCGCGTCACGTCCGGTAAGTGGCCGCAGCAGTGGGTCATAGTGCGGGTTGGGCAGCGGTCGCACGTCGAATACCAGGTCCGCATCGAGCGGGATGCCGTGCTTGAATCCGAACGAAGTGAAAACCAGCGTGAGATCGGCGCGCGCGGACTTGAGAAAATCCTTGAGCCAGTCGCGCAGGGTGTTGGGGCGCAGGTCGCTGGTGTCGATGTGATGCGCCAGCGGCTGCAAGTCGGCCAGCAACTCGCGCTCGTGCTCGATGTATTCGGGGATGGTGGCGGTGCCGTCGTCGAGCGGATGGCGCCGCCTGGTTTCGGAAAAGCGCTTGATCAGGGTTTCTGTCTTGGCGTCGAGGAACAATACGCGCACATCGACGCCATAGAACGTGAGGTTGGACAAATACTGCGGCAAGTCCGTGAGGCCGCGGCGCATGGCGTCGGTGAGCGCGGCGGTGCGCGCATCCACGGCTACAGCGACCTTGTCGCGCCCGGCTTCGCGCAGCGTCGCCACCAGTTCCGGCAACAATGGTGCCGGCAGGTTGTCGACACAGTAATAGCCGGCGTCTTCGAGCACGTTCAGCGCGACGCTTTTGCCCGAGCCGGAAAGGCCGGTCACCAGAATCAGTTGCATGCTTGCCGCCGTGCGCTCAAAGCCGGATGTCGCGCACGCTGACAACGGCCATAATGTCCAGGCCGCAGTTCGCGACCGGCAATGCCTGATTCGTGCACAGCTACGCGCTCCATCATGGTCCGAATCATGCCGCAAAATCAAGAGGGGCGCACTAATGTGCGCCCCTCTTGTTGAGGCATGCGCAGAAAGCCTTACTTGCTCAGGCAGTCTTTCATGAACGCCTTGCGCTCATCGCCCTTCTTGCCGGTGGCATCCTTGTTGCAGGATTTCATTTTGCCCTGCTGTGCCATTTTTTTGTCGGACAGGCAGGATTTCATGAACGCCTTGCGTTCGTCGCCCTTCTTGCCCTCAGCCGATTTGTTGCATTCGGCCATTTTGCCTTGCTGTTTGCTCGGTTCCTTCTTGTCTTGCGCCAGTGCCGGCGTGGCCACCAGTGGCAGGGCCAGCATCAGGCATGCAAAAAACTTTTTCATGGGACTATCCTCTCCGGGTTGCTTGGGCGGCCGTAGTGCGCGCCCCCTGGCGAGCCGGCTCCGAGCAGGATTAAAACACGGTTCGTGCGACTCGTCACGTGCTTGCCCGCTGCCGGACCTGGTTCAGCCTTCGTCCATCGCGTTTTGCTGACGCGCCATGAAGTCGGCCATGGTGTCGACGCCGCGCAATTGCAGAATCGCGTTGCGCACCGCAGCCTCGACCAAAACTGCAAGGTTGCGCCCGGCAGCCACCGGAATGCTGACCCGCCGTATGTTGACGCCCATCAATTCCTGGTAGTTCGCATTCAACGGCAGGCGCTCGTAGTCCGCCTTGGCCGAGGCGCTGGGCCGCTCCAGGTGGACGATGAGCTTGACGTTCATCTTGGGGCGCACTGCGGTTTCACCGAAAATCGCCTTGATGTCAAGCAAGCCCAGTCCACGCACTTCAAGCAGGTCCTTGAGCAGCGGCGGGCAGCGGCCCTCGATGGTTTTCGGCGCGATCTTGGTCAGTTCGACCACGTCATCGGCGACCAGGCCGTGGCCACGGCTGATCAGTTCCAGGCCGAGCTCGCTCTTGCCCAACCCCGACTCGCCGGTGATCATCACACCCAAGCCCAGCACGTCGACCAGGACGCCGTGCGAAGTGGCTTTCTCGGCCAGCAGCTTGGTCAGGTACACCCGCAGCATGTCGATCACCGATGCCGCCGCGGTGGGCGTGGTGAAGACCGGCACGCCGTGATGCGCACAAGCCGCGACCACCAGGGCCGGCGCATTCACACCGTCGGCCACGATGACCGCAGGAGGTCCGCCACCGAGCAACTCGGCAAGCAGGTGCTGCTGGCGGGTGGCGGTCAGTTGTGACAGGTACTCGTATTCGGGTTGCCCAATCACCTGGATCCGGTTCTTGTGGATCAGGTTCAGGTGGCCCACCATGTCCGCCACGGCGTGCGTCGCATAAGCATCGGGATTGAGCGAGCTGGCACCGTTTTCCTCGCCGCTGATCCACGTCAGCCCGAGTTCATCGGCGGTATCGTCGAACAGTGCCCTAAGCGTCAGGACTTGCATTGGCGCGAAATGTGATCAGGCCCTGATGAACGGCCAGCGCGTCGGTCAGGGTAGCCAGGCGCGCGCGCATGGACTCATCGGCGAACATTTCCGCCAATGCGGCAAGTATCTGCAAATGAGCCTCAGTGGCCTTTTCCGGGACCAGGACGAAGAACAGCAGATTTACCGGCTTGCCGTCCGGTGCCTCGAAAGGAATTGCTTCCTTGAGCCTGAAGAACGCGCCGATCGGCGCAGTGAGCTTGGCGATGCGCCCGTGCGGTATGGCCACGCCCTGGCCCAAGCCCGTGGAGCCCAGGCGCTCGCGAGCGAACAGGCTGTCAAACACGGTCGAGCGCGCGATACCCTGATGATGCTGAAACAAGAGCCCCGCTTCATCGAACACCCGACGCTTGCTCGAAACATCAAGATCGAGCACGACGTTGGTCGGCGGCAGCAAGCGGGCAATGGTCGAGAGCGTGTTTTGCGGTTGCGTATTCATGCTGCCACGACGAACACCTGTTGGCGGTCGGGGGAGGTGCGAGGCGCGGATTATACGTCCGCGCAAGAATCGTTCAGGCGGTGGCCTTGAACCTGCTGCCGCGCGCCCGCAGTTGCGGGCTGGCGCGGCGACCGTGCGGCGTCGGGCTCAGGTCTCCTGCGGGTTGAGCGCGCGTTTTGGCGGCTCATGCTGGTGCGCCTGCGATTTGTCCTTGTGCTTGAGGATTTGTCGATCAAGCTTGTCTGCCAAGGTGTCGATGGCTGCGTACATGTTTTCATCGACGGTCTCGACAAAGATGTCCCGGCCGCGCACATGGACGTTGACTTCGGCCTTCCGGGCCAGCTTTTCGACCGAAAGGATCACACTGACATCTATGACGTGATCGAAATGGCGGTTGACGCGGGATAGCTTGGAATGAACGTAGTCGCGAATGGCGGGCGTAACTGAAACATGGTGTCCACTAACCTTGAAATTCATGCTGCCTCCTTTGCGTTTCAAACCGCGATGTCCGACATGTCGGCCGGAATTCGCTGTTTGCAAGAGCGACTTGCGTGAAAGCGGTCTGCGTTTGCTTACAAGGACTTGCGCAGGTTGGCCGGCGGAATCTTGAGCGCATCACGGTACTTCGCAATGGTGCGGCGCGCAACAACGATGCCTTGCTGGCCGAGGATGTCTGCAATTTTGGAATCTGACAAGGGTCGTTTGATCTCCTCCGCGGATACAAGTTGCTTGATTAAAGCGCGGATTGCCGTCGAAGAGCAAGCCCCGCCGCTGTCGGTCGCCACGTGGCTACCGAAAAAATACTTGAGCTCGAACAGCCCGCGCGGCGTGAGCATGTACTTGTTGGTGGTCACGCGCGAGATGGTCGATTCGTGCAAGCCTAACTCATCGGCGATTTCGCGCAGCACCAGCGGGCGCATCGCGACTTCACCATGGTCGAAGAAATGCCTTTGCCGTTCGACCACGGCCTGTGCGACACGTTCGATGGTTTCGAAGCGCTGCAGCACATTTTTTAGCAGCCATTTGGCTTCCTGCAGTTGTGTGACAAGGCCGCTGCCATCGCCATTGCCGCCGCGTCCCCGTTCCCGGCTCAGGATATCGGCATACATCCGGTTAATTTTCAGTCGCGGCACAGCCTCGGGGTTGATCGCCACCTTCCACGCCGATTTGACCCGGCGCACGATCACGTCCGGTTTGACATAGCGCGTATCGACCCTGTCAAACTGCGCGCCCGGGCGCGGATTGAGTCGGAGGATCAACTCGCGCGCGGCCTTGAGTTCGCTGTCGCCGCATTTGCACAAACGCCTGATTTGCGCGAAGTCGCGGGCGGCCAACAGTTCCAGGTGCGCGGTCACAATGGCGCGCGCCAGCGCCAGTGCCGGTTCGTCGCCGAATTCCCGCAATTGCAATAGCAGGGCTTCGGTCAGGTTGCGCGCCGCAACGCCCGGCGGATCGCAGGTTTGCAGCAGCTTGAGCGCAGTCTCCAGGTCGCCCTCTTCGACCTCGAGCTCTTCGGGCAGCAGAGTGTAGATCTCGGCCAAAGGCATGCTCAGATAGCCATCGTAGTCGAGTGCCTCGATCAAAGCGCTTACCAAGCCGCGATCGCGGGGCGACAAACGCATCAACGTGACCTGTTGCAACAGGTTTTCGCGCAGTGTGGTGCCTGCGGCGGCGATCTGTCGGCTTGGCGAGTCCTCGTCGTCGTCACTGCGCGCAGTGCCTGGCATCGGCGCACCGGGCTCGCGCTCCCCCCAGTCGGTGTCCGGCGGCGTGCCCTCGGGGCCGCCGGCGAAGGCGTCGGCGATCGATTCGGTCTGCACCCTTTCCTCGGCGCCGAAGCTGCCGGCGTCCGCACTTTGCTCGTCGTCGCGTTCCAGCATCGGGTTGTCCGCCAGCATCTGTTCGATTTCGGCGTTGAGCTCGATCGTGGACAACTGCAGAAGACGGATCGACTGCTGCAATTGTGGCGTCAGCGTAAGGTGCTGGGAAAGCTTGAGTTGCAGGGCTTGCTTCATGTTCCTCAGAGTCGGAAATGCTCGCCCAGGTAGACCCGGCGCACATTCTCGTTATCGACGATCGCATCAGGCGCGCCCGAGGCCAGCACCAGACCTTCGCTGATGATATATGCGCGATCACAGATTCCCAAGGTCTCACGCACATTGTGATCGGTGATCAACACCCCTATCGACCGTTCCTTGAGAAACCTGATGATTTTCTGGATGTCGAGCACCGCGATCGGGTCGACGCCGGCAAACGGTTCGTCGAGCAGAATGAATTTCGGGTTTGTGGCAAGCGCGCGCGCGATCTCGACACGACGTCGCTCGCCGCCCGAAAGCGACAGCGCGGGGTTGTCGCGCAGGCCGGCGATGTTGAGGTCGGCGAGCAATTCGGTAAGCCTGACCTCAAGCTGCGCCGGTTTCAGCCCCTGCAACTCAAGCACGGCGCGGATGTTTTCATCGACTGTGAGCTTGCGAAACACGGAGGCTTCCTGCGGCAGGTAGGAAAGCCCCAGCTTCGCGCGCCTGTGCATCGGGTGCGAAGTGACGTTTTCGGAGCCCAGGGTGATGCTGCCGGCATCCGCCCCCACCAGTCCCACCACCATGTAGAAGCAGGTGGTCTTGCCGGCGCCATTGGGCCCGAGCAGCCCGACCACTTCGCCGTTGGCCACCTCGAATGAAACGTCCTTGACGACCTCGCGCGACTTGTATTTCTTCTTCAGGCCCCGGGCCGTGAGGCTAGTCATTTCCTGGGCGCCTCGGGATAGGCGTCACGCGGGGCGGCGATGCCGCCGGCGGCCTTGAGGGGTAGGCCGGGGCGCGTTTCGGCGGGTACCTGGCCGGTGGCGGGAGGCAGGTTGCGCGGCTGGATCACGGCCCGCACCCTGCCATCCGGGTTGTTGGTCGAGCCCGAATCACGGCCCCCGGTGACTTTGTAGAACTCGCTGCGGCCGTCGTAGGTGATGACGCTGCCGCGCACTTCGTCGGCACCCCGCACAATGCGCGCGCGGGTGAACAGTTCGGCCTTTTCGGACCTGGCATCGTATTCGATGCGTTCGCCCCAGCCCTCGACGTACTCGTCCATGGCTTCGCGCTTTTGCTTGAAGTAGGCGAAGCCGCCGGGGCCCTTTTCCGCGGTGCCGCGCTGAAAGCCCTCCGGATCCTGCTTGACGGTGAGTTTGTCGGCACGTATCAAAAGCGTGCCCTGTGTCAAGGTGACGTTGCCTTCGAAAATGTTGACCTGGCGCAGATCGTCGTAGCTCATGCGGTCGGCTTCAATGTTCACCGGCTTGTCGCGATCGGCTTTTTCTGCGCGGCTGGCGCCGGGCAATCCCAGCCACAGGATCAGTGCGAGCAACGCACAAGCGAATCCAGGGCCGATGGGCTTGCTCATTTGCCGCTGGCCGGACCGCGGCTTTGCTGAAAGCTGGCGCGGATGTCGGCGTGCAACTGGAAACGCCGGTAGCGGTTGTCGAAATCCATGCCGGTGCCGTTGAGGATCGACAGTCCCTGTTCGATGCGTACCCGGTCCGGTGTGTCCGCACGATCCAAGTCGGGCACCACGCGCAGATAGGTGGTTGTCACGCGCATCGATTCGCTTTTGATCTTGCCGCCTTTTTGCACTTCGGCGGCGCGCAGAACTTCGACGTTGTCGCGCAGGTGCGCTACCTCGCCACCGCTGGTGATAACGCCGCGGTCGGCGCTGATGCGTACCTCGGGCTGGCCGCTCTGGATCTGGCGCAAGGCCGGCTTGGTCAGCAAAGAGGTATCGTCGGCCGGCATGTGGATCATCTTGTCGGCGGACAGCGCGTAACGCGGCTGACCGAAATCCGACAAGCGGATCAGCGTGAACTTTTCGACGATATAGTCCGGTTCCATGTTTTCGAGCGCGGCACCTCCCTGGCCGGCCAGGCCGCTGGTGCGCGCGAGCCATAGGGTCAGCATTGCCAGCAGCAGCATGATCAACAGCGGAAACACTGCGCCCAGGCCGCCGCGCGGCAGGACTCTCATGCGAGATACTCCGCAATCATGCCGGCGAGCAGCCCCTGCTGTTCGAGGATCAATTCACACACTTCGCGCACCGCGCCGCCGCCGCCTGGCAGGTGGCTGGTGTAATGCACGCGGGCAAGCACGGGCGCCGGCGCCTCCGGTACGGTGGCTGCGAATCCGGCGCGGATCAGCACTGGCAGATCCAGCAGGTCGTCACCCATATAGCCGGCCTGCGCGGCATTCAGGTGCAACTCGGCGAGCAGGTCGTTGAAGGCGGGCAGCTTGGCCGCGACGCCCTGAAAGCAGTAGTGCACACCGAGTTCGCGGGCGCGGCGCTCGACGATCGCCGAACGGCGACTCGTGATGATCGCAAGCTTCAACCCCGCGTCGCGCAGCATCTTGATGCCATGACCATCGCGCGCGTTGAAGGCCTTGTGCTCCCTGCCGTCGTCGGAGTACCAAAGGCGACCGTCGGTCAAAATGCCGTCGACATCGAAGGCCATCAGCTTGAGCGCGGCAACCCGCAGTGCGCCATCCGGGGTGAGCATCGGGCGGCCTTCAGACAACCTTGGATTGGAACAGATCGTGCATGTTGAGGGCGCCGATCAAGTGTCCCTGCGCGTCCCCGATCAATAGCTGACTGATCTGATTCGATTCCATCAAGTGCACCGCTTCGGCCGCTAGCGCGTCGGCGGCAACGGTGCGCGGCGCTTTCGTCATGACGTCCGCCACCCCGGTCGAGCGCAAGTCGCTGACCCGCGCAAGCGCGCGGCGCAGGTCGCCATCGGTAAACATGCCGACGATGCGCTGCTCGCGGTCGACCACCGCGGTCATGCCCATGCGCTTGAGCGTGACTTCGAGGATCGCCTCGGCCAGCGTGGCCTCGACCGGCACCGCCGGTACCGCCTGGCCTACGCGCATGACATCACGTACGCGGGTGAGGAGTTTCTGGCCGAGCGATCCGCCGGGATGCGCGCGGGCGAAATCGTTGGGGCCGATCCCCTTGGCGTGCAGCAGGGCCACCGCCAGCGCGTCGCCCATCGCCAGTTGCGCGGTAGTGCTGGCCGTCGGCGCAAGGTTCATCGGGCAGGCTTCCTTGGCCACGCTGGTGTCAAGTGTCGCGTCGGCCAGGCGCGCCAGGGTCGAATCGGGGTTGCCGGTTACTGCGATCACCCTGGCGCCCAGGCG